>CAMYML010000110.1 GCA_947259305.1 uncultured Gammaproteobacteria bacterium
GGCTTCCTTGTCAAACTCGATCAGGGCGTAGGCCGAGTGGTTGTGGATGGATTCGAAATTTTCAGACTCGAGCACGTACTGCCGGATGCGATCGTCCTTGTTTAATTCACCGGCGATATCGCGCACCATATCTTCGACGAACTTGGGGTTGTCGTAGGCGCGTTCAGTGACGTACTTTTCATCAGGGCGTTTGAGCAGGCCGTAGAGTTCGCAGGAAGCCTGTTTTTCGACAATATCGATCAACTCCTCGATCCAGATGAATCCACTGGTTTTTGCATTCAACGTGACATGCGAGCGTTGGTTGTGGGCGCCATAATCGGAAATCGATTTTGAACAGGGGCATAAACTTGTGACGGGAATCTGCACCTTGATGCGCGTGCTGGTCACGCCGCCGTTGATTTCTCCAATCAGCGATACTTCGTAGTCAAGCAACGATTCCACCCTGGAAACCGGCGCCTTCTTATTGACGAAATAGGGGAAATTCATTTCGATATAGCCCGACTCCGCTTCCAGCAGATCGGCCATTTCCCGCAGCATTTCGTTAAACGAGGTGTAGGAAATTTCCTTTTCGTGATCGTTGAGAATTTTTACGAAGCGCGACATATGGGTGCCCTTGAACTGGTGCGGCAAGAACACGAACATGCTGAAGGTGGCAATTGTATGCTGTTGGCCATCCGAACGGTCCTTTACGATTACCGGGTGTCGAATGTCCTTGATTCCGACCTTGTTAATGGCAAGTTCCCGGGTGTCTGCGGTGCCCTGGACATCTGGAATTGTCGAAACGCCGGCGGCTGGTTCACCATTCATGACTTTATCCTGTTACAAACCCTGGGCACATCATCACAGTGCAGTGAATGAGTCAAAGAGTAGGTTGATGATATCGGCATCTTAATAACCGAGCAAAATAGTCGGGTATTATACTGCGGAGTTGGTTTAAGGCAAATAGTCATGCCGGCGATTATCCCATTAACGCTGGCGGATAGCGATAGTTGGCCTTATACATAGGGATTGGAAATGCCTGGCACAACGCCAGACTGGCGAAATCGACGATTTCGCCGGTAATGCTGAACCAGCCTTTGTCAGGCCGGGTTCAGGGGGTGGATTCTATCGTTTTTATTATCGTGTTTTAAGCAGGCGAAACGTCTTCTGCCTGCGGACCCTTAGCGCCATCGGTAACCTTCATGGTTACGCTCTGACCCTCCTGAAGAGTCTTGTGTCCTTCAGCCTGTATTGCGCTGTAATGAACGAAAACGTCTTTGCCACCCTCTTGCGAAATAAAACCATAGCCTTTGGCATCGTTAAACCATTTAACCGTGCCAGTTACTGTTTCAGACATAATTAAACTCTGTAGCTTGATGATATTAGTGTCTGGTTTAACAACCTGACAGGATTTATTGTATGGGATAAAAACAGTGGAAGCCATTATTTTAAACCGGATGGGGCGTTGCAAAACCGCCGGAATCGGGTGTCCGGTTTTCAATTTTGCCGCGCTAGCTAGGCCCCGGTGAACGCGATAATTGAAGTTCGCAAGGTTGCCGGATCGAGCCCGTAGTCCTGCAGAATCTGTTCACGACTACCCTGTGACGGAAAAAAATCATCAAGTCCGAGACGCAAAACCGGGATCTGATTTTGGTTTTGATTGAGAACCTCGAGTACCGCCGAGCCTGCGCCGCCGACGATGCTCGAGTCTTCGAGGGTTATCAGGAAATCATGTCCGGCCGCCATCTCGGCAATCATCGCGCTATCGAGGGGTTTGATAAAACGCATGTTGACCAGGCTTAGATCGAGTTCCTCGGCAATAGGCTGGGCGATTTCAAGTAAACTGCCAAACACCAGCAATGCTGTTCTTTTGCCGCGACGAACCAGCAGCGCCTTGCCTATCTCCGCACAATCATCGACATCGACGGTCTCGGCTTGTGCAGTGCTATCCCGCGGATAGCGTACCAGTGCCGGGCCGGGATAGTGGTAAGCCGTATTGAGCAGGGTAAACATGTCGCTTGCATTCGCCGGGGCCATCATGACGATGCCCGGAATGCAGCGGCAGAAGGCGACATCGAAATTTCCGGTATGGGTTGCGCCATCCGCGCCGACGATACCGGCGCGGTCAACCGCGAAAGTCACGTCGAGATCCTGCACCGCGACGTCATGCACGAATTGATCGTAACCCCGCTGCAGGAAGGTTGAATATATCGCGACCACGGGTTTGAGCCCGTCTCGAGCCATGCCCGCTGCCAGGGTGACCGCATGTTGTTCGGCGATGCCGACATCATGGTAGCGCTCCGGCAATTCTTCGGAAAACCTGACCAGCCCGGAACCCTCCCGCATCGCCGGCGTTATCGCGTGCAGTTTCGAATCCTGTTGCCCCTTGGCCACCAGCCAGTCGGAAAAGATATTGGTGTATGACTGCATGCCCGGCTTGCTTGACGATTTGACATCGCCGGTTTCGGGGTCAAAAGGCCCAACGCCATGAAATTTGCAGGCGTCTTCTTCTGCAGGCGGGAAACCCTGGCCTTTGCGCGTAACAATATGCAGCATCCTCGGGCCGGACAATTGCTGCAGGTTACGAATCAACGACAGCAAATCGCCGAGGTTGTGCCCGTCGATGGGACCAAAGTAGGAAAAACCGAGTTCTTCAAACAATGTGCCCGGCGTTACCATGCCCTTGACGTGTTCCTCGGCGCGCTTGGCCAGTTCCCATGCGCTGGGGATGCGTTTCAGCACTTTTTTACTGCCCGAGCGCAGGCTGGAGTAAATTTTTCCGGACCAGATGCTCGACAGGTACTTCGACATGGCGCCTACATTGGGCGATATCGACATTTCATTGTCGTTTAAAATGACCAGTAAATCGTTTTCGATGGCGCCGCCGTGATTAAGTGCCTCGTAGGCCATGCCCGCGGTCATGCCGCCGTCGCCGATAATGGCCACGACCTTGCGATCGATGCCCTGTGCGGTCGCCGCAATCGCCATACCCAGGGCGGCGCTGATGGACGTGCTCGAATGACCCACGCCAAAGTGATCGTATTCCGATTCGGTGATTTTGGGAAAACCGGAAAGTCCCCCCTGTTGGCGCAGGGTCGCCATCCGGTCGCGCCGACCGGTCAGAATTTTATGCGGGTAACACTGATGGCCGACATCCCAGACCAGGCGGTCGTTGGGGGTATTGAACAGATAATGCAAAGCAATCGTAATCTCGACCGATCCGAGTCCGGAGGCGAGATGGCCGCCGGTGCGCGCCAGGCTTTGCAACAGGAACGCGCGAATCTCCGCCGCCAGTTCGGGCAGCTGGTCTTCTTCGAGTTCGCGCAAGTCAGCCGGGCTGTCGATCTGCGTCAGTATCGGGCATGTTTGTTTTACATCATTCAATGAACTGTTATCCAGCACGACGCCTCGCTTAGTTGCTTCGTTCGACGAACCAGGCCGAAATATACCGTAAAATGTCTGCTTCCTCACCAAATATCGATAAAGCCTGAAGCGCGTTCTGATGCAGTTCCTGTGCTTTTTCCCGAGAAGCATGGAGGCCGATTATCGACGGGAAGGTGGGCTTGTTGCGTGCACTGTCCGCGCCCTGTGTCTTGCCGAGGGTAACCGTGTCACTGGTTACATCGAGAATGTCATCCTGCACCTGGAAAGACAGGCCAATCAATTTGGCGTAGGAGTCTAACGCCTGATGCCGCTGTTGGCTGAGTTTATTGGTGCTCAGCGCAGCCAGCTGCACACAGGTACGAATCAGGGCGCCGGTCTTGTGTATATGCATGGTTTCAAGCTCGGCAATGTTGAGCGTTTTTCCGACCGCGGCCAGATCGATCGCCTGGCCACCCGCCATGCCGCGTGAGCCGGAAAACAGGGATAACTTTTCGACCATCTGCAGACGCGCTTCCGCGTCCGGGGTCATCTGCGGATCGTGGCTGATAATATAAAATGCCAGCGCCTGTAGCGCGTCTCCGGCGAGTATAGCGGTGGCTTCATCGAATTTACGATGGCAGGTGGGACGCCCGCGTCGCAGGTCGTCGTCATCCATCGCCGGTAAATCGTCGTGGATCAGCGAGTAGGCATGTATGATTTCGACCGCGCTAGCCGCGCCGTCGACCCGCTTCAGGTCGATGCCAAGCGCCGACGCCGTAGCATACACCAGGATCGGTCGCACCCGTTTACCCGGTGCCAGAACGGCGTAACGCATCGCCTGGTGCAGGCATATCGGGTTGACATCGGGGGGAGGAAGCCAACGCTCCAGGGCGGCGTCTACTCGTTGCTGATAATCATCAACCAGAGACTCGAACAGCGGCGCATCAATCTTCATCTATTTCTTCGAAAGCTACGGTTTGTTGCAAGCCGTTTTTTTCGATTAATTGTTCGACCCGCATCTCGGCGTTGGCCAGGGTATCCTGACAGGATTTTGCCAGCCGAATACCTTGCTCGAATCGTTCCAGCGACTCTTCCAGTCCGAGTTCGCCGGATTCCATTTGGCCAACGATTTTTTCGAGGTGTTGCATGGATTTTTCAAAATCCTTGAGCTTGTCTTTGCTTTCGGTCATGGCGCTGCTCGTAGTCGGTGTCGGGAGATTATAGTGCATCCAGGGTGTCAGCTAAATGACTGACCGGGATCAGATTCAGATCTTTAAAGGCGCCGCGTTTGGGCTGGTTGGCCTTCGGTATGATGGCATTGACGAAACCGTGTTTGCTCGCTTCGCGCAACCGCTCTTCGCCGTTGGCGACCGGCCTGACCTCGCCGGATAAGCCGACCTCGCCAAACACCAGCGTACGAGGGTTCAACGGGCGGTCCCGATAGCTCGACAGGATCGCCAGGATAATCGCCAGATCCGCGCCGGTTTCGGCAATACGCACGCCGCCGACCGCGTTGATAAAAACATCATGGTCGTACAGCGGGATACTGCCATGGCGCTGCAAGATCGCAATCAGCATCGCCAGTCGATTCGACTCCAGGCCGACGCTCAGACGGCGCGGATTTCCGCTGTGACATTCGCTGACCAGCGCCTGGATTTCAACCAGGAAGGGGCGAGTGCCTTCACGCGATACCATGACGATACTGCCCGATACGGGTTTATCGTGTTGCGCCAGAAAAATTGCCGAAGGATTGCTGACCGGCTTGAGGCCGTCATCCGTCATGGCAAATATACCGAGCTCGTTAACCGCGCCGAATCGATTTTTGACTGCGCGGATGACGCGGTAGCGAGTCGCGGCATCGCCTTCGAAATAAAGCACCGTGTCGACCATGTGCTCGAGCACGCGCGGCCCGGCCAGTTGGCCCTCCTTGGTCACATGCCCAACCAGGAAAATCGTAACATTCGATTGCTTGGCGAACTTCACCAGCATGGCGGTACTTTCCCTGATCTGGCTTACCGAACCGGCCGCGGACTGCAGGCTATTGCTGTAAATTGTCTGGATTGAGTCGATCACCATCACCGCGGGTTTGCTGAGGTCGGCCTGGGCTATTATTTCTTCGACGCAGGTTGAGCTCAACAGCTGTAAATCAGCACCCGGCAGATTCAACCGGCGCGCGCGCAGGCTTACCTGTTGCAGTGATTCTTCGCCGGTAACATACAGAGCGCTGCGTTGCTGGCTGATGCCGGTCAGGCACTGCAGCAGGATGGTCGACTTGCCTATGCCGGGGTCGCCACCGAGCAATATCACCGAACCCTCGACCAGGCCGCCCCCCAGCACCCGGTCTAGTTCGTCAATCTGGCTGCTGAAGCGCGGGCTGTCGCTGGTTGGCACCTGGTCCAGGGTGATTACCTCGGCGCGCTTCCCCGGGCCGTGCCAGTTGGTCCTGGCGCCCGGTCCGGCCGGCAGCGAGGGTATTTCCTCGATGCTGTTCCAGCTCTTGCAGTCAGGGCACTGGCCGGACCATTTCGGCAACGCGACGGCACACTCGCGACATTGAAACTGGGACAGGTTCTTAGCCATCAGTTAATGTCGGCTCGGACTGCGGACCGGTAATATCGTGGTCTTCCGGCAGCGACAGGCGCGCGGTTTTCACCATGTTGTTCTTGACTTGCATGATTTCGATCGGATAGCCGCTGATCTTGACACTGGTGCCGGCCTCCGGAATGAATTCCATATGTTCGAGTATAAGCCCGTTCAGCGTACGCGGTCCCTTGCTGGGGAGCTGGATATCGAGGTTGCGATTGATCTCGCGAATATGGGTGGAGCCGTCGATCAGAAAACTACCGTCGGAATCCTGGTAAAAATCCTGGTGCAGGGCGCTGGGATCGGTCGTAAATTCACCGACGATTTCCTCCAGGATGTCCTCGATGGCCACCAGCCCCTGGATGTCACCGTACTCGTCGACGACAAAGCCGACGCGACGTTTGTTCTTGCGGAAGTTGATTAGCTGCGTCGTCAACGGCGTGCCTTCGGGAATGAAATAGCCCTCGCGCGACAGTTCGACCAGGCTTTCTGGCGTGAAATTATCCTGCAGCAACAGCGGCAGGATTCTCCGCATCACGGCGACGCCGATCAGATTGTCGATGTTGCCCGAGAAGATCGGGATCCGGGTATAGGACAGGTTGGTAATCAATTTCAGCGTTTCGTGCCAGTCATCTTCGAGATCGATACCGATGATTTCGTTGCGCGGCACCATGATGTCATCCACGCTAACCTTTTCCAGGTCGATAATACTGAGCAACATGTCGCGGTGAGAATCGGGAATCAGCCCGCTGGTTTCGCTAACCGCAACGCGTAATTCCGCCGAATTCAGCGCATCGTTATCGGTATCCTTGGCCGATAGCAAAGAAAGTTTCAGCACCAGCTTGGCCAGCCAGTCGATTACCAGCACCAGCGGCATCAGGATTTTTAACAGCGGCCGGTAGATATAGGCTGCCGGCAGCGCAATCTTTTCCGGATTGGTCGCGGCCATCGTTTTTGGCGTGACCTCGGCAAACAGCAGCAATACCAGGGTTAGCAGACCGGCGGCGAGTGCGATACCGGCCTCCCCGTATAGCCGGTAGCCGATGTAGGTTGCCAGCTGGGTCATCAGCACGTTAATGAAGTTGTTGCCCAGCAGTATCAAGGTAATCAGCTTGTCGGGTCGTTCCAGCAGCTCTACGGCCCGGATCGCACCGCCGTGATTTTTATCGGCCAGATGCCGCAAGCGATAGCGGTTGAGGCTCATCAGCCCGGTTTCCGAGCCCGAGAAAAAGGCCGACAGCAGGATTAACGCGAAGAATGCGATAAATAGCCAATATAACGGGATTTCGTTCAACTGGGATGCAGCGCCTTATATAAGAAAAAATTCCAGCACCAGCTTGCTGCCAAAAAAAGCGAGCATCAGGAAAGCAAACCCCGACAGGGTCCAGCGAATTGCAGTCTTGCCGCGCCAGCCGAACTTGAGCCGGCCAAACAGCAGGACCCCGAGTATGACCCAACTAATAATCGACAATGCCGTCTTGTGCACCAGGTGTTGGGCAAAGATATCTTCCAGGTAAAAGAAGCCGGTCAGCAGCGACGCGCTGAGACAAAGGAAACCGAAGCCGAGGAACTGAAACAACAGAGTTTCCATGTCGTGCAGCGGCGGCAGGAAGCGGATGAATCCGCCCGGGTGATGCCGCCTGATAGAATGATCCTGGTAGGCCAGCAAACCCGCCTGGAATGCACCCAGGGTAATCAGGCTGTAGGCGATCACCGATACCATGATATGCCCCTGGATTGCATTGTTACTGGTGGTGATTAAATGATCCGAAAAATGCTGGCTGGCGAGAATGCTGGCTAGGCCGCTGACTGGAAACACGATGATGCCAAGGCTTTCGATGCGTCGATAAACGCAGCTGAGCAGTATCTGAATCGAGATTAGCCATGCAATCAGCGAGAAGGCGGCGAAAAATCCAAGATTGAGCCCCTGCGGCTGGATAATCAGAACGTTCAGCGCGGCTGCCTGCAACAGCATTCCGGCAACGGCCGGAGAGAGTGCAATCCAGCGTTGGTGTTGCGCGGTATCCAGCTGTTTGTAAATCAGAAACGCGGACAGGCAGTAGCAAAAGGTTGCGAGCGCGCTAGCGATGGTGGGGAACATGGTTTTCGGTCAATGGCTTGAGGTTTAAAGTGTAACTGAAAATCGGGCCTGTCGCACTAGCCCGTATATTTCATGATGCGAGCGAAATTCGGGATTGGAAGCCAGCTTTTCCCTGACAAAATCGATGGCGCGATTTTGCACGCGCTCCGGCGCGGTCCCGCAGGGGCAAGGCGCAGAGGCGCGCCGGGTATTTCGTTCAAGCACAAACGGTGCTGCGCAGCCTTGGGCAAAAATTCTTTTATCCATCTGTTTATAAGCAGGTATTCCCATACTCGGTGCCGCCTTCATGCAATATGCGGGCTAGCTCTAACTACGGCCCGATGCAAGATCCAGGCGTATTTACGGCGTTTCGGTTACTCGATCGATGGGCTTACAAATTGTGAACCAGCCCGGATTTATGCCATGGTGGCTATACTATAGTTGGATACTAATGACATCTCTTACTATTAGTATTTTTATAACTAGGCAGATATTTGCAGCAAACATATCGGCGTTTGCTATAAAATTGCTCAGGTATTGGATGCATCCCGGATAGTTGTACAGGACAATAAGAAAACTGTATGCAAATTAAAATACTCGGATGGGCCGGTGGCATAGGTGCGAACCTGCGAACCACTTCCTTTCTGGTCGATGATGATTTGTTGATAGATGCAGGCACCGGTCTGGGCGATTTGCCGCTCAATCAAATGACCGGCATCCGTCATATATTTCTGACACATTCCCACATGGACCATGTGGTCGGTCTGCCGCTATTGGCCGACAGCATGTTTGGAGTGCATGACGAACCAATCGTCGTGCACGCCCAGGAAAAAACCATCAAGGCGCTCAAGGCGCATATTTTCAACTGGGTTATCTGGCCGGATTTTTCGGAGCTGCCGACCAGGGAAAATCCGTCTATCCAGTTCGAAATCATGAATCCGGGCGACAAGGTTTCGATCAGGTCGCGCGAGATTGAAATGATCCAGGTTAATCACACCGTGCCCGGGGTGGGTTACTGTCTGTCATCACGCCGCGCCAACGTCGCCTTCAGCGGCGACACCACGACCAACGATAATTTATGGGATGTGCTCAACGGCTACGAGAATATCGACCTGCTGTTTGTCGAATCGGCGTTTTCGAACAACGATCTCGAGATCAGCAAGATATCCAAGCACTATTGCCCGAAACTGCTGGGCGAGGATATTCTGAAAATGAAGCATCGCCCCGACGTCTGGTTGACGCACTTCAAACCGGGTGACGAAGAGCTGATTTATCAGGAGTGCGTCGACGCCATGCCCGAATTCCACGTGCACCAGCTTAAGGGTGGCGAAGTATTCAAATTTTGACATTTTTCGTTTTGATTTCCGGTGATTTCCGGGTGATTTCCAGGGACAGTATACTTAATTCCGACCCGAATTAAGTATACTGTCCCCGTCCTACGATTTGACGAGATCCAGATGTTTGAAAACCTGACCGATCGACTATCCAAAACGCTGAAAGACCTGCGCGGCCAGGGACGTCTCAGCGAAGCCAATATCTCCGACAGCCTGCGTGAAGTGCGGATGGCGCTGCTCGAAGCCGATGTCGCGTTACCGGTCGTCAAGGAATTTATCGAAGCCGTGCGCGAAAAAGCGCTTGGCCAGGACGTCATCGGTAGCCTGTCACCCGGCCAGGCGTTGATCAAGGTGGTCAACGATGAACTGGTGGCGGTCATGGGCGAATCGCAGGCCACGATTGACCTGAACCACCAGCCCCCCGTGGTCGTGCTGATGGCGGGTTTGCAGGGTGCGGGTAAGACCACGACGGTAGCGAAGCTGGCGCGTCGTCTGCGCGAAACCGAGAATAAGTCGGTCATGGTCGCCAGTGCCGACATATACCGTCCGGCCGCAATCGACCAGCTACAGACCCTGGCACTGGAAGTCGGCGCCGATTTCCACCCCAGTAACAAAGACCAGAAACCAGTGGCGATTGCCCGCGATGCGGTCGCGGCGGCGAAGAAATCGGGCGCCGATGTGCTGATTCTCGATACCGCAGGGCGGCTCGCCATCGATCAGCTAATGATGGATGAGATCCGAGCCATCCATGATGCGGTGAAGCCAACGGAAACGCTGTTCGTGGTCGACAGCATGACCGGCCAGGATGCCGCCAATACCGCCAAGGCTTTCAATGACGCCTTGCCGCTCTCCGGCGTTGTCCTGACCAAGATCGATGGCGATGCGCGCGGCGGCGCGGCGCTTTCGGTGCGGCATATTACCGGTAAGCCGATCAAATTCATCGGCGCCGGGGAAAAGACCGACGCGCTGGAAGCCTTTCATCCCGATCGGATCGCGTCGCGTATCCTCGGCATGGGCGACATCCTGTCGTTGGTGGAGCAGGCCCATGAAAAGGTCGATCACGAAAAGGCGGAAAGACTGGCGCGCAAGGTCAGGAAAGGCAGGGGCTTCGATCTCGAGGACTTGCGCGATCAGTTTACCCAGATGGATAAGATGGGCGGGCTTGGCAACCTGGTCGATAAGTTACCGGGAATGGGCGCCGGCGTTGCGCAGGCGATGCAGAACCCAGCGCATACCAGGCAGATGAAACGCATGGTCGCCATCATCGACTCGATGACCCCGCTGGAGCGGCGCAAACCCGAGCTGATCAATGGCTCGCGCAAACGCCGCGTCGCGTCAGGCTCCGGCACCCAGATCCAGGACGTCAACCGGCTGCTCAAGCAGCACAAGCAAATGCAGCGCATGATGAAGAAAATGGGGGGCAAGGGCGGTATGGCCAATATGATGCGAGGCATGAAGGGCAGAATGCCCCCCGGAATGGGCTTTTAAAGCCGCGCTTTTTTAACAATAGCGGCGTTGGCAATGTGCTCGGACGATCACGTATTGCTCATACGCTCACGTCCTGCGCGCATTGCCGCCTTGCTCTTGTCAAAAAATCACGGCTTTAAAAGCCCATTCACTCAAATAGTTAAGCAGATTCAAGGACTCGACACTCGATTTCACGGAGTTAAGTATTGTGTCCCTTTATCCCA
>CAMYML010000111.1 GCA_947259305.1 uncultured Gammaproteobacteria bacterium
CATTACTGTCCGGTTAAGTATCCATTGATTGTATTAATTGTCACCCCGCGGCTTGACCGCGGGGTCCAGAGCTTGATTTCATTGGGTTTCTGGATACCGTCGGTCCGACGCATCGGGTCAAGCCGCGGGATGACAGGATTCTGGACGGTTATTCGGATGCATAGGATCTGTTTCTGAAATCATAAACGTTCCGTACTTGATGATCTTGGTAGTGCCGATTCAGGTGCAAATTCCCTGATAGCCAACGTTCATACTACGAGGGTTAACTTCAGCATGGTGGCCAAACCGGACATATTTTCAAAGGCCAAAATCATCTACCTGTGAACCAGGTCGCTAGAATTAACGAAGGCAAGAAACTGGTAATTGATGCGTCGAAGCTTCACTTGCACATAACGACGCACCGACACTCAACGGCCTGTGAAATATTTACGCACAGGTTCTGCACTAAATAACATCATGAAGACATATAATGTCGCTCCGCTCAATTGGAACCAATTGGCAGGCCCAATACACAAGGAGGAATCAGACATGCAATGCTATCAATATTTCGCCGCTGTCACCGCAGTTGCAAACGCACTCGAAGTGTTTCCAGGAACCAGGCACAAACTGCCCCTCAGCGCCATTGCTGACTGGATGGCTGAAAACGATATCGAGCCAGAAGACCTGGCATTTGCAACAGTGAGCGAAGTGCGAACCAAGATCGAAATCCTGATTAAGCAAAATCTGCCGCACATCCGGAATGCAGCCTAGCACCTATGAAAATGACGTACACATTCTTTGCTTCGACAGCCCAACACGGCATCACGGAGTCATCTTGAGATTTAACACACTAACCATCACTGTTCTCTCGTTATTTCTTTTATCTGCCTGCGTATCTAGCAGTAAACATGAAGCAGCACTTGCTGAAATGGATACAGTGCGTCAATCCTTAGGAAGCGCTCAGGAAGAAATCAACCGTAATCGACAGCAAATTGAACAAACTGTGCAAGAATTGGATGCCGCCAAAATGCAGAATGCATTGGCTCAGGAGGAAATCAACCGTAATCAACAACAAATTGAGAAAACAGAAAAGGAATTAGATTCCGCCAAAATGCAAGTTAAAACAGCTCAGGATGAGTTAATGAAACTCGAAGCAAGAAAACAGGATCTCCAGGAAGAACTCTCAGAATCACAGGCACAAATGGCAACATTACGTAGTATTGAGAATGAAACCAAGCATCGTAATCAAATATACGAAAAATTTGTTAATCGCTTGAAAACCATGATTGACGGCGGTCAATTAACTGTCAGCATTGAACAAGGACGAATTGTCATCAATCTCCCTAATAATGTCCTGTTCAATAGTGGTAGCGCCAATTTAAATCCCGAGGGCGAGGAGGCTCTGACTCAAATCGCTTCGGTACTTAGCCAATTTTCAGACAGGCGTTTTCAGATTGAAGGGCATACTGACAATAAGCCTATTAAAAGTGCACGATTTCCCAGTAACTGGGAACTATCCTCTTCCCGGGCACTCACAGTTGTCCATCTGCTGGCAGATATGGATGTTGTTCCTGAGAATATTTCAGCCGCTGGTTTTGGTGAATTCCGCCCACGAGCTGATAATGAAACTGAAGAAGGTCGACAGCTCAACCGTCGCATAGAAATTATTATGCTTCCCAATCTTGATATTCTTTCAAATGAACTGCCAAAAGTAACACCGTAATAGTCGGGATCTCAATAAAAGAGAAAGTCTCCAGTCAATTGTTGCCTTAATTTAAGCTATTCTGATTCATCCTCCATTACCTCCAGTCAAATGTTAAATATGCAGATATGCAGTGGGTATTTACCCCTGCCAATATCAGCTTCGTGCCGGAAGCCGCCTATTTCCGCATGATCGGGAACGACTGCTTAGCGGGAGTTAGCTCGAAGCAGTGACCTCGGACGTAAGCGGAAGAATTCCGGTCTTACTGGTCGGGCAATGGTGTATGTGACAGAATTACAGTCTGGTTTCGGGGCGGGGATTACCGTGGACAAGATTTACATTACGGCGCAGGAATTGCTCGAGGATTCGTTTCGACTCGCGCACCAGATCTATGCAGACGGATTCCATCCGGAATTTATCGTCGGAATCTGGCGCGGCGGCACGCCGGTCGGCATCGCGGTGCAGGAGTATTTCGAGTTCAAGAATATCGAAACCGATCATATTTCGGTGCGCACCTCGTCTTACTATGGCATCAACAAGCAGGCCAAAAAAATCCGGGTGCACGGATTGCACTACCTGATCGAAAACGCCAACGCCAACGATCGGCTGCTAATCGTCGATGACGTGTTCGATTCGGGCCGCAGTGTCGACGCGCTGATCAAGGCCATAAGAAAGCAGTCTCGCCTGAACACCCCGGCCGAAATCCGCGTTGCCTGCCCGTGGTACAAGCCCTCGAAAAACAGTGTCAAATTCGAGCCGGACTATTTTCTGCATGAAAGCGAGGACTGGCTGGTATTTCCGCACGAGCTGGCCGGCCTCGAAGTCAGTGAAATAGGGTCGGGTAAGAAAGACCTCGGGAATATTCTTGACTTATTCGAGTAGTCGGGTTTTCCTATAGAAATGCCTGCTAATAAAAGACTAATAGTATGCGCTATCTGTTTTCTGATTATCCTCGGGCTGGGCGCAATTTGGGCTAATGCAGACCCCGCTGTCTTGACTGGCGCCCAGCGTTTTGCCATCAGCCTTACTGTTGCAACACTGCTCGCCATTTCCCTGTATTTCCTGCTACGGCAAAAGGCGATTGTCAGTCAGACCGAACAAACCGTGCATCGTACCGACCTCGCCCGGGATGAATATGTCGCCAATATCAGCCATGAGGTCCGTACCCCACTGAGTGGCATACTCGGTGTCATGCATCTGCTCAAGCGCACCCAGCTTGACCGTAACCAGCAGCGCTACGTCGAAACCGCGACCAACTCCGCAAACATGCTGTTGGCGATCATCAACGATATGCTCTCCGCATCCCGTACGGATACGGGTAGCTTCTTTATTGAGTTGGAGAGTCTCGACCTGGCCGAAGTTGTTGAGGATGTAACCAGCATTCTTGCCCCCGAGGCGCTTAATAAGGGGCTCGAACTGGTGTGCGATGTCGATCCCGATATTCCCTACCGGGTCAAAGGCGATCCCCTGCGGTTGCGCCAGGTTTTGCATAACCTGTTGAACAACGCGATCAAGTATACCGAGCGCGGAATAATCGTTATCTATGTGAGCAGGCACGATCATATTATAGAAATGGGGGTCAAAGACACGGGCATGGGTATCGACCCGGAAAAACAGGAGCAATTGTTGCAATCATCGCGGCAAGAAGATCATAAGCACGGGCCGCAGACTGGCGGTGCCGGACTGGGCTTGACGAGTAGCCAGCGCCTGATCAAGGCGATGGGCAGCGAGTTGCTGCTAGAAAGCAAGCCTGGCGAAGGCAGCCGCTTTTACTTCCAGTTGGTCATCGACGACGATCACCGCGCAAGCTTCGACTGGAAGCCGCCGCAAGCCCTGCAGCAATTGAGCATCGGTATCCTGAGCCCGCTGCAGCTGCAGCGCAGTACGATTCGCAACATGCTTTCGCATTGGAAAATAAGCGATATCCGCGAATTCGATTTCGATGTGGAAGAGAAGTTCGACCTCGCCGAGCTGTCTCCCTGCGGGCTGCTGATAATCGATCAAACCGTATCGGAACAGGCAGTCAACGATTTAATCGACCGTCTGCGCAATATCAGCGACTGGCGCGAGACGCGCTTCGTGCACCTGGTGCCGCAAAACCGGCAAAGCGAGGACGGCAGCGCCGACGTGCGGCTGCACAAGCCGATATCCCATTCCAGGCTCTACACCATGCTCATGGATGTCGTTTACAAGCTTGCTTTCGATTCCGAGTATGACGCCAGCCAGAGCGCCGTGGACAGCCGGGTTGCGGGCGTGCTTGGCGGTCGCCGCATCCTGCTGGCCGAGGATAACGACATCAACAAGATGATCGTGCTGGAAATGCTTGAAGAAACCGGCGCCGATGTCGATGTTGCGGTCAACGGCGCCGATGCCCTGGATCAGCTGGAACGCGAGGATTACGATTTAATCCTGATGGATATCCAGATGCCGATCCTGGATGGCTATGCAGCAACCCGGAAAATTCGCACCATGGGTGGCCATTACCAATCCATCCCCATCATCGCGATGACCGCGCATGCGCTGGAAGGCGATAGCAATAAAAGCCTGGAAGCCGGTATGGACTATCACGTTTCCAAACCTTTCGAACCTGACAGGTTTATCGCGCTGATCGTACGCTTCATCGAGGAACGTAGTTCGGCCAGCGGGAACTAAGGGGACAGACCAGGTTTTCCCAACGGAAACCCTGGTCTGTCCCCCCTTCGCCCTTTGGACCGTCTAGCTTCTCGCTTCAATCGGTACGTATTGCAAATCGTCGGGTCCGATATAGTTGGCCGAGGGTCGAATGATTTTTCCATCCTGACGCTGCTCCACCACGTGCGCGCCCCAGCCGGAGGTGCGCGCGATGACGAACAGCGGCGTGAACATTTCGGTGGGAACGCCCATCTGGTTGTAGGACACCGCGGAAAACCAGTCCAGGTTCGGAAACATTTTTTTCAGTTCCCACATCACCGCTTCGAGGCGCGCGGCCACGTCGAACATCAGCAGGTTGCCGTTTTCCTCAGACAGGCTTTTGGCAACGCGTTTGATGACTTCGTTGCGCGGGTCGCTGACGGTGTAAACCGGGTGACCGAAGCCGATCACGATTTCCTTGTTGGCGACGCGTTCGCGAATATCGGCCTCGGCTTCATCCGGCGAGCCATAGCGCGACTGGGTTTCGAAGGCGACTTCGTTGGCGCCGCCATGCTTGGGTCCGCGCAACGCGCCGATGGCGGCGGTCATGCAGGAGTGCATGTCGGAACCGGTGCCGGCAACCACGCGGCCGGTAAAGGTCGAAGCGTTGAACTCATGTTCTGCGTAGAGGATTAACGACACGTGCATCGCCTTGACCCAGGATTCGCGCGGCGGCTCACCGTGTAACAGGTGCAGGAAATGGCCGCCGATCGAATCGTCGTCGGTGACCAGCTCGATGCGTTTGCCGTTGTGGCTGTAGTGATACCAGTAAACCAGCATCGAGCCGAAACAGGCCATCAGGCGATCGATAATGTTGCGCGCGCCGTCGACGTTGTGATCGGCGTCTTCGGGCATCTGGCAGCCCAGCGCCGAGCAGCCGGTGCGCATCACGTCCATCGGATGGGTACTGGCGGGCAGTTGCTCGAGCACGGTTTTGACCGCCTGTGGAATATCGCGCATCGATCTCAGTTTTTCCTTGTAAGCATCCAGTTCGGCCTGGGTCGGCAGTTTTTCGTGCACGATCAGGTAGGCGATTTCCTCGAACTCGCACTGTTCGGCGATATCGAGAATGTCGTAGCCGCGGTAATGCAGATCGTTACCGGTCTTGCCGACGGTGCAGATAGCGGTGTTACCGGCCGTAGTGCCGGACAGCGCGACCGATTTCTTGGGCTTGAAGCCAGGTGTGTCACTCATGATGTCTCCTCGCTGAATAGTTTATCCAATGTTTGTTCGTAATCGTGATAGTCGAGAAAGTCGTATAACTCCATGCGCGTTTGCATGCTGTCGACGACGTTTTGCTGGCTGCCGTCCTCGAGAATGTGCTGGTACACGTTTAACGCCGCCAGGCTGGCGGCGCGGAAGGCGCTCAACGGGTAGAGCGCGAGCTTGACCCCGACCGAGGCGAGTTGCCCTGTGCTGAACAGGGGTGTGGCGCCGAACTCGGTAATGTTGGCCAGAACCGGCACCTGTACCGCGTCGACGAATTGCTGATACTGCTCGAGCTCGGTCATGGCTTCCGGGAAAACCATGTCGGCGCCGGCAGCGACGCAGGCCTGGGCGCGTTCGATTGCGGCCTCCATGCCTTCGACCGCGAGCGCGTCGGTGCGCGCCATGACGACGAAGTTTTCATCGCTGCGCGCGTCGACCGCGGCCTTGACGCGATCGACCATTTCCGCGCTCGATACGATCGCCTTGTTGGGACGATGCCCGCAACGTTTCTGCATCACCTGGTCTTCGATATGCACGCCGGCGACATCGGCGCGAATCATCTCGCGGATGCAACGTGCGATATTAAAGGCGCCACCCCAGCCGACGTCGACGTCGACCAGCAACGGCAGTCTGCTGGCGTCGGTAATGCGGCGCGCGTCTTCGAGTACATCGGCGAGCGTGCTGATGCCGAGATCAGGGGTGCCGAGCGAACAGGCGGCAACGCCGCCGCCCGACAGGTAAATGGCCTGGTGGCCGCATTTCTGCGCCATGATTGCGCTATAGGCGTTGACCGTGCCGACCACCTGCAATGGATTATTTGCGGCGACGGCGTGGCGCAGTTTCAGGCCGGGTGAGTTGTTTTCAGTCATGTTGATCCTCGAGTATTTTTTTAACAATTTCCCAGGCGCCACTGATATGGCGGCGCATTAAAATTTCGGCGAGTTCCTCGTCGCGCCGGGCGATGGCCGCGGCGATCTGGCGGTGCTGATCGAGCGCGGTTTGTGCGCGCGTCGGGATTTGCCCCGATTGACGCCGGCACATGCGAATCAGCTGGTAGAGCTCGCCGTTCAGATTTTCCAGAATCCACTGGTTTTTACTAGCAACCGCGATGCGGTAGTGAAAATCGATGTCGCCTTCGCGCTGAAAATAGGCCTTGCCCTCGGTTTCGCCGATTGCCGCTTCGTGCTGGTCGAGCAGCGCCGACAGCGCCCTGATTTCGTTCTCCGGCATCAGGCGCGCGGCGAGCCGCGCCGCCATGCCCTCGAGCGATTCACGCGCGATATAAATGTCTTCCATCATCCTGGTGTCGAGCGTGATCACGCGCGAGCCTGCGTGCGGAATGCGCACGATCAACTTGATCTGTTCGAGTCGATGGATCGCTTCGCGCAGCGGTCCGCGGCTGATGCCGTATTTCAACGCCAGGTCGGATTCGACAATTTTGGTGCCCTGCGCGAGCTCACCATCGATGATGTCGGCCTTGATGCTGTCGAAGGTGCGACTCGCCAGGGTGGTTGCTTCGAGCGTTTCGTCCGCGCTGATTGTGGGAGCGGTTTCAGACATGAATTGTCAACAATGTTAGCTAATATCGATTGAATTTCGCCGAAATATGCAGATTTAACGAAACATTGTCAACAATAGGAATTATTTTATCTCGATAGACCAGGCCGAAAAGCGCTTACAACCAGTGTTTATGCGGGATTCGAGATTTAATTTTTAAGATAAGTAAATTTAATAGTGGTCGAGACTGTTAGCGGCTTTATCCAATAATGGGTATATTGTGCGTTCGCATCAGTTCAGCCAATCCAGCCTGGGAGCGGATTGGAGCCCGCTGACACAACAATACAACTCCAGTTAGCAGGTCCGACGCAGACACTTTGAGGATAACCTATGAGCAACGAAACCGTTACGATTACCGATAACATCACGGGCAAGGAAGTCACCCTGCCGATTTATACGCCGACCGCCGGACCCAAAGTGATCGACATCGGCAAGCTCTACAAGGAGCTGGGTTATTTCACCTACGACCCTGGATTCATGTCCACCGCATCCTGCTCCAGCTCGATTACCTTCCTCGATGGCGACAAGGGTGTCCTGCAATATCGTGGCTACCCGATCGATCAGCTCGCCGAGCAAAGTTCTTACCTCGAGGTCTGCTTTCTGTTGCTCAACAACCGGTTACCGTCAAAGGTCGAGATCGCGGAATTCGAAGCGACCGTTACCAACCACACCATGCTGCACGAAGCGATGATCCGATTCTTTAGCGGATTCCGCCGCGATGCGCATCCGATGGCGATCATGGTTGGCGTGGTCGGCGCCCTCGCCGCGTTTTATCACGATCACATGGATATCCATAACGAGGAGCATCGCATGATCACGGCCTATCGCCTGGTTGCGAAAATGCCGACCATCGCGGCCATGAGTTATCGCTATGCCAATGGCAAGCCGTTTGTCTACCCGAAGAACCATCTCAACTATACCGAGAACTTTCTGTACATGATGTTTTCGATGCCTTCGGAAGAATATACGCCTGATCCGTTGCTCGCCAAGGCGCTCGACCTGATCATGATCCTGCATGCCGATCACGAGCAAAACGCATCGACTTCGACGGTGCGCCTCGCCGGCAGCTCGGACGCCAATCCGTTCGCGGCCGTGGCCTCGGGTATCGCCGCCCTGTGGGGGCCGGCCCACGGCGGCGCCAACGAGGCCGTGGTGCGCATGCTGATCGATATCAACGAGTCCGGCAAACCACTGCAGGCATTCGTCGACCGCGCCAAGGACAAGAGCGATTCGTTTCGACTGATGGGCTTTGGCCACCGGGTATACAAGAGTTACGATCCGCGCGCCAAGCTGGTTCGCGAAATCTGCCATGAATTACTGAATGACATGGAGGCCACCGCGGAGCAACAGAAATTGCTCGATACCGCGATGGCGCTGGAAAAAGTCGCGCTGCATGACGAATACTTCGTGCAGCGCAACCTGTACCCTAACGTCGATTTTTACTCCGGTATTATCTTTCTTGCCATGGGCATCCCGATGAACATGTTTACCGTCATCTTCGCGATGGCGCGCACCATCGGCTGGATTGCGCAATGGAGCGAAATGATGACGGACTCCGAGGCAAAAATCGGACGACCGCGCCAGCTTTACAATGGCGCCATCGACCTCGACTACATCCCGATTGATAAACGCTGATCAGATACCCATATCGATAGCCACCTAATTACGAGAATATTGAAATGCTAAAAGCATACCGCGAACACATCGACGAGCGCGCCAAAGAAGGCATACCGCCGAAGCCACTGGATGCCCGGCAAACCGCCGACCTGGTGGAGTTGATCAAGAATCCGCCCGCCGGTGAAGAAAACTACCTGATGGAACTGCTCACCCAGCATGTGCCGGCCGGGGTCGATGAAGCGGCCTACGTCAAGGCTGGCTTTCTTGCCGCGATAACCCGTGGCGAAACTGCGACGTCATTGATCGACGAGGTCAGGGCGGTCGAGATTCTCGGCTCCATGCTCGGCGGCTATAACATCGAGCCGTTGATTGCCTGCCTCGACGATGAGGCAACAGCGGCTGCCGCGGCCAGGGCCCTGTCGCATACGCTGCTGGTATTCGATGCGTTCCATGACGTGGTCGAAAAGGCCGAGGCCGGCAATGCCTATGCAAAGCAGGTGCTCGAATCCTGGGCCAACGCCGAGTGGTTCACGAGCCGCCCCGAGCTTGCTGAAAAGATCACGGTCACGGTTTTCAAGGTGCCGGGCGAAACCAATACCGACGACCTGTCGCCGGCGCAGGACGCCTGGTCGCGTCCCGATATTCCGCTGCACGCCAACGCGATGCTGAAAAACCCACGCGAAGGACTGACCGACAAACCCCTGGAAAAAATTGCCGAACTGAAAGCCCTGGGTCACCCGCTGGCTTACGTCGGCGACGTGGTCGGCACCGGTTCGTCGCGCAAATCCGCGACTAATTCGGTGTTGTGGCATATGGGCGACGACATCCCCTACATTCCCAACAAGCGCAACGGCGGCTACTGCTTCGGCGGCAAGATCGCGCCGATTTTCTTCAACACCATGGAAGACGCCGGCGCGCTGCCGATCGAAATGGACGTCAGTAAAATGGAAATGGGCGACGTCATCGATGTCTATCCGCACGCCGGCAAGGTGACCCGTCACGACAGCGACGAAGGCATTGCGACCTTCGAGCTCAGCACCAACGTGCTGCAGGACGAGGTGCAGGCCGGCGGCCGTATCCCGCTGATCATCGGACGCGGCCTGACCGAGCGCGCGCGCAAGGCGCTTGGTCTCGGCGAAACCGACCTGTTTGAAAAACCACAGGCGCCCGCGGATTCAGACAAGGGTTTTACGCTGGCGCAGAAAATGGTCGGCAAGGCCTGTGGCGTGGCGGGCGTGCGCGCCGGCATGTATTGCGAACCGAAGATGACCACGGTCGGCTCGCAGGACACGACCGGGCCGATGACGCGCGACGAATTGAAAGACCTCGCCTGCCTCGGTTTTTCGGCCGACCTGGTGATGCAGTCTTTTTGCCATACCGCGCCCTACCCGAAGCCGGTGGACGTCGTCACCCATCACACGCTGCCCGACTTCATGCAAAACCGCGGCGGCATATCGCTGCGTCCCGGTGATGGCGTCATCCATTCCTGGATGAACCGCATGCTGCTGCCCGACACGGTCGGTACCGGCGGTGATTCGCACACGCGTTTTCCGATCGGCATCTCGTTCCCGGCGGGCTCCGGGCTGGTGGCCTTCGCCGCCGCCACTGGCGTCATGCCGCTCGATATGCCGGAATCGGTGCTGGTGCGTTTCAAGGGCGAAATGCAGCCGGGTATTACCCTGCGCGACCTGGTCAACGCGATTCCCTACGCGGCGATCCAGCGCGGTTTGTTGACCGTCGAGAAACAGGGCAAGAAGAATGTCTTTTCCGGTCGCGTGCTCGAAATCGAAGGCTTGCCGCAGCTCAAGGTCGAGCAGGCTTTCGAGTTGTCCGATGCCTCGGCCGAACGCTCGGCCTCGGGTTGTACCGTCAAGCTCGACAAGGAGCCGATCATCGAGTACATGAATTCGAACATCACCATGTTCAAATGGATGGTCAACGAAGGTTACGGCGACGTGCGCACGATTACGCGCCGTATCGATGAAATGGAAAAATGGCTCGCCAAGCCTGAACTGCTGGCAGCCGACGCCGACGCCAAGTATGCCGAGATTATTGAAATCGATCTCGCTGAAATTACCGAGCCACTGCTGGCCTGCCCGAATGACCCGGATGATATCAAGCCTCTTTCTGCCGTGGCCGGCACCAAAATCGACGAAGTATTCATCGGTTCCTGCATGACCAACATCGGCCATTTTCGTGCCGCCGGCAAGTTGCTCGACAAGCTCACCGACCCGGTCGTCACCCGCCTGTGGATTGCGCCGCCGACCAAGATGGAGCTCCGGCGCGCGCACCGAGATGCCGGGCTGCTCGCTGTGCATGGGCAACCAGGCGCGGGTGGCGGAAAATTCGACCGTGGTCTCGACCTCGACGCGCAACTTTCCGAACCGTCTCGGCAAGGGCGCCAATGTTTACCTGGCGTCGGCGGAGCTGGCGGCGGTGGCGTCCATCCTCGGCAAGATCCCGAGCATGGACGAATACCTGCAGTATGCCGACGACATCAACACCATGGCGGACGACGTTTACCGCTACCTCAACTTCAACGAAATGGAAAACTACACCGCCGCGGCCAACACCGCCTTCCCGGTGAAGGTCGCGTAAACCCGAACCTGCCATCGACCTGTCATCCCGGAAGCTGCGCCGCAGCTATGCGGGATCTTACAATGATGCCGCGATCCCATGTATCGGCTTTGCGCCGTAGGCGCATAAATCCGTGCGGGACTGCCGTGATTCACGGCTTGGTTTTCGAATCGTCCCTGAATTGCGTTCTGCTCTGCCGAACTCATCGACTCTATCTATTCCCTTTGCGATATACCCCGTATATACCTGATGGGTTTGGTTGATCGAGATCATGTTGACGAACGTCAATATACCCATCATGCGCGGACAATTTTCCGTTTAAATGGTGTCGTTATGAAAAAAATGTTGCCCCTGGTGCTGTTCGTCGCACTGGTCGTTCCGTTGCACGCGCAGGCCATGCTGCCCGGCCCTCTGGTCGATGGCGACTGGCTGGTCAACAATCGTGACGGAGTGCTGGTGCTCGACGTGCGCAAGGAAACCGATACTTTCGCGCAGGGACATATTCCCGGTGCTGTGCTGGTCGACGTCAACCGGATTCGTATCGAGCGCGAGATCGATGGAAAACTGATGACCCGCATGCGCCCCGACGCAACCAGTTTTGAGGCATTCATGCGCGTCCACGGGGTCAATAACGACAGCCGCGTGATTTTGACGCACCGCGGCGAAACCCCGGGGCAGGTGGCCGGCGCCGCCCGGCTCTACTGGCATCTGAAATATTACGGCTTCGATCAGGTCGCCCTGCTCGACGGCGGCAACCCGGCCTGGGTCGAGGCGTTGGAGGACCTGGTTAGCGATGCGACCATGGTGGAAGCGGGCAATTACCGCGCCGGCGCCGAACACCCGGAAATACTGGCGACCATGCAACAGGTGCGGCAGTCGCTCGGCAACAACGCGGTGACGCTGATCGATACGCGCGAACTGCGCTATCACGTTGGTATGGCAAGGAAAGGCTACGTGTTTGACGATGGGCATATTCCCGGTTCGGGAACCATGCCTTACAAGTTCCTGCATCCGGCAAAGGCAAGCATGCGATTTTTCGATCGCGCCACTTATCTAAAGCTGCTCGATTCGTTGCGCATAGCCGCCGATGGCGACGTCATTGTCTATTGCAACAGCGCCTATGAAGCTTCGTCCAGTTGGTTCGTGTTGCACGAAATCCTCGGCAAGGCGAACGTCAGGATTTACGACGGCTCGCTACACCAGTGGACCCAGTACGAATCCAACCCGATGACCGCCCGCCTCAACGAATAAAATTGACTCCGAGTAAAAACGCTTCGCGGATTGACTGGAGACGTGCATCAAGCCCAACCGAAGTCATCCCCGCGTAAGCGGGGATTTCCCAACATCGTTATGCCTTTCGCCACAGGGTAGTCAGGATATACCTTCGATCCGAGGCAAGCGATTGACCCTGGAGTATTCGCAATTTAAAACTTCGAAGCCTCGATACCGAAATTGCAGCACACTCTGAAGACGTGGACGTCGGGAAGCAGTTACGAGATCCCCGCTTGCGCGGGGATGACGGCTGGTCGGGGATGACGGCTGGTCGGGGATGACGGCTGGTCGGGGATGACTTGGAAGTTTGTTACCAGGGCAACGAGAAGGTCTTGACGTTGGTGTAGGAGTTCATCGCTTCGATGACGCCTTCCTTGTAGCCGAGACCGGAATCCTTGATGCCGCCGAAGGGCGACATTTCGATGCGATAGCCGGGTACTTCCCAGATATTCACGGTGCCGGTTTCGAGTTCCTTGATGAAGCGGATGATGTCGTCCATGCGGTTGGTGCAAACTCCCGACGACAGGCCAAACGCAGTCGAATTGGCGACTTCGATGGCGTGATCGATATCGCGTACGCGGATGATCGGAATCGGCGGACCGAAGGTTTCTTCACGCACCAGTTCGCAATCGTAAGGCACGTGGTCGAGCACCGTCGGTGAATACACCGCGCCCTGGCGGTCGTTGCCGTAGAGCAGGGTCGCACCTTTTTCGATTGCATCGTTGACCCGGTTCTGGAACAGGATGGCCGAGGCTTCGTTGATGACGGTGCCGACATCGGTATCCGGGTCCATCGGATCGCCGTACTTCAGTTTCGCCGCTTTCTCGGCGACCAGCGCGGCAAACTCGTCCGCGACCGATTCGATGCAGAGTACGCGCTTGACCGCGGTGCAGCGCTGGCCCGAGTTCTTGGTGCCGCCGGCGACGGCGAGCTCGGCCGCCTTGTCGAGATCGGCGTCATCCATCACGATCAGCGGTGAGTTGCCGCCGAGTTCGAGCACGGTGCGGCGATAGCCGGCAGTCTCGGCGATATACTTGCCCACCGGCACGCTGCCGGTGAACGATATCAGGTCGATATGCTGGTTGGTCAGCATTTCATCGCCCATGTCTTCGGGCAGGCCGGTAACGACCGACAGCATTTGCGGCGGCAGGCCGGCCTCGTAAATAATGTCGGCCAGGATCAGCGCGGTCAGCGGGGTCTGTTCGGTCGGTTTCGCAACCATGCAGTTATTGGTCGCGATCGCCGGCGCGATCTTGTGCGAAATCATGTTGAGCGGATGATTGAACGGCGTGATTGCCGAAATCGCACCCAGCAGCGGATCGCGCTGGGTGAAAATCTTGCGCTGCTTGCCATGCGGGGTCAGGTCACAGGAAAACACCTGGCTGTCGTCGTTGATGCACAGTTGGCCCGCCAGGCTGTAAACATCGAAGGCGCGCCCGACTTCATAGAGGCTGTCCTTTTTGCTGAGCCCGCACTCGGCGGTAATCAGGTCGGAAATCTCGTCCTTGCGCGCGACGATGATTTCGGCGATGCGCAGCAGGATTTTTTGTCGCTCATAGCGCGTCAGGTTCGCCTTGTAGCTGGCCGCGATTTCGAATGCACCGGCAATCTGCGCCCGGCTGGCGCGCGGCACGGTGCCGACTACTGCGCCATTGTAGGGATTGAGAACCTCGATATTGTTACCGGTATCGCCATCGACCAGTTCACCGGCGATGCGCATTTTTTCGTGTCTGATAGTCATAGCAGATGCCCGAGTTAGTTGGCTGGCTCAGTGACGAGCGTAATTGAGCGCGACGTTGAAGGCGTCATAGTTGTGCAACTGGTGCCCCTGGTCAAGCCCGCTCACCGGCTGGCTGACGATCAGGGGAACCACCTGTTCGGTAACGCCGCCATGCGAACGCAGCGGCACTTCGAGGCCCGACAGGTCGTGGCGCGCGGCGGTGGTGCCGATGACGACGTGTTTGCTCGACACCAGGATCAGGTCGCCCATGCGGTCCGGCGCCAGCTCGAAGCGCTCGCAACCCTCGCGGTTGCCATAGACGGCATCGATGCCGTTGATGTCCGCCAGCTGCATTTTCAGTTGCTCGACGTCGGCATCGTCGGGCAGGTAGACGGTGGCATAGGAACCCAGCGCGCCGTGATGCACCACGTAAGGATCGGTAATCGGCAGGATCACGCGTGCCGCAGCGGGCGACAGCAGGCGGTCCATTTCATCCTGCAGGTAAATGATATTGGGCTCGCCCGCGGCGTTGTGCTTGGCGTTCATGCCGTGATCGGCGGTCAGCGCGATCACCGCGCCAAGCGCGTCGAGCTGTGCCCAGTAGCCGTCCATCATCGCGTAAAACGAATTGGCGCCGTCGCTGCCGGGGGCAAACTTGTGCTGGATGTAGTCGGTGGTGGACAGGTACATCAGCTCGGGGCGCACCGATTCCATCAGCCTGACGCCGGCGGCGAAGATGAACTCGGACAGCTCGGCGCTGTACACCGACGGCACTTCCATGCCGACCATGTCGAGCACGTTTTCGATGCCGTTTTCCTCGAGGCTGACCTGGTCCGATTTTTCCGATGAAAAACAGATCGCGCCGCCCTCGCCGAAGCTCAGCTCGTTGCCGAGCAGGCGGCGCAGCTTGTCCTTGGCGGTGATGATCGCAATTTTCGCGCCCGCGTCCTGGAATGCCTTGAAGATAGTCGGCGTGCGCAACAGCTCGGGTTCGTTCATCATGACTTCGCGGTCGTTCGCC
>CAMYML010000112.1 GCA_947259305.1 uncultured Gammaproteobacteria bacterium
AGAACGGTTTGTCCTGGAGTGATTTTTGCTCTACCTACTAACATATGCCATGAAGTAAGGATTGTCATTGAAGCAGCAGCTGCTTGTTCAAAATTGTCATTTGCTCAAGGTGGGCAATCTCAGAATCAGGGGATCAGTGTCGCTTTATTTCCGCTCGGCGCAGACATCCCGGGCTATCGGTCAGCCGCGAGCCCCGTTGCCTCACCCAAACAGGGTAAATACGGATTTAGGTTAAACCGATCACAATCTGGCCTAATTCTCGCCGTTAAACTGTGGCGATCAGTGTGAAGCCCGGAGGTTACCATCATGGTTGTCTATGCCGAGGAACGCAGTTGTACGACGCAATTCGAACTGGGTGAACTCTATTACCAGGGCGGCGACAAAACCTGCGACTATAGGCAGGCACACCACTGGTACAAAAATGCCGCGATCAATGGCTCGCGCCGCGCGCAACACCGTCTCGCGGCGATGTACGCGCGCGGCCACGGGGTCACGCAGGACTTTCCCAGAGCCTATGCCTGGTGCAAGGTCGCGGTGTTCCTGAATTCACGGCGCGCGAAACGCAAGCTCGACATTATTGAATCCAAAATGTCGTTCCAGCAGTTGCGGCGCGGCAGATGGCTGGCCCAGGAATACTACGACAAGTTCATTACGCACCGCTCGAAATAAAACAGACCAGGGTTGACTCGGGACTAACCCCCTTAATAATAAAAAAACCCATCGATTCACGGAGAGCGCGCAAATCGATGGGTAATACCGGAGCTACTTTAACAGATAGCTGACTTAGCTTCGGGTTCAGCGACCAGCCCTGGCGGAACGGCCTAACCGCCGCCGCTTAGCACCTCCGCCACTTTACGGGTAACGCCCCCGAGCAATTCCAGCGGATTGAGACTGTTCACGTCGTCGACGCCGTATGCAATGTTGTCGAGCAAGATGTAAGCGCTGTAACTACCATTCGATACGGTCATGCCGGCGCCGTCGAAGGCCGGTATTTGCGACAGCCCGTCGGCAAGTTCCTGCCTGGCCTGGTTGACAGCCTGATCCACCGGGATCCGATCGTAGAATTCCGAAGCCGCGATTTTGATATCGCTGGTGGCTTGTATCCGGTGCACATTATTCGCCGCTTGCAGAATTTTGGCTGCGTTGGCGCCGAGAATGTCGTAGTTGTACGACTTGCTGTACGAGTAATTAGGCACCGGGGAAGGCAGGTCGATGGTGCCGGAAACCGTACCCTGAAGCCTGCGGTGGTTGTATGCCGTTCTCAGGGCTTGCTCGAGGGCCTCGCGCAGCTGTTCATCGTCGGCTTGCGAGGCGCGCAGCTTGAGTTCCTGCATCGCCGACTTGTAAGGCACAATCCTGGATTGGGTGTGCGATCTGGCGCTATTGCTAGCGGTGGTCGCATAACCGTTGATCGCGGAATTCGAGGGCACCCTGGCGCAGGAGATCGAACAGATGCCGATGGTTACCTGCTTGGCTTTGATACCGGCATGCACCTGGTCGTAAACGCTGCTGGCAATCGCACTGGGTAACCCATTCAAGGTGCTGATAACGTTGTCGGCAATGTCCGGAAGCAATGCCCTGAGGCCGCGCAGGCTCACTTCGATCTCGTAGTTTTCAGTGGCCATCTGCAAATCATCGAACGCCTGCAGCTTGTCATCCACGATCTGATCAAATGCCTGGTTAACCTCGGCGCTGATGGAATCGCTGATGTCCACCTCGGCATCTACCAGAAAGGTCGTTTTTTCGTTTAAAAAAGCGGCCGATACCGAAATCGGCACTATTGCATCGGGAATGGTAGCGGTGAAAGTTGTGCCGTTATTATCCAGACGCATGGTGCCGCTCATCGCCGCCGCCGGCAGGGTGGATTCATAGTCGCCGCTGAGCTCGGCGCTAAACTCGCCGTTACCATCGACACTCCAGTTGCCGACGATTTCGGTGGTCGGCAAAATGGTAAACCAGTCCGGCTGCCAGGATACATCCGGCGCTACGATGGTTTGCATGGCCATGTGCTGGCGATGGAGGCCGACGGACACCGTGGCGCTGGAACTGGCCACCGGAAATTCGAACAGGCCGACGCCGAGGATGCTGAGCGCAAAGTCGGCCTGGCCATTCATCCCCATGTTGAACTCGACCGGGGAGGCAAACAGATCGTCGAAGTCGATTTTCCCGGATATCGGCAGCCGAATAACGCGGGTACCTGAAATATTGAGGAAATCGAAAATTTTCACGCCGACGCCGAACGAAGTCTTATCCAGTATGTGGCCGTCGAAGCTATCCAGCTCGGCATAGTCCAGGGCGGGGACAAACGGAATGAAACCGTGCACGGAATCACCCCGGCCGGCATTTCCGATTACCGGCAGGTCGGCAAAATAGTAGTAAAAAACATCGCTCGGGTCGGTGATCAGCAATATTTCACCGCCCAGAGGCGTGGACAGGGTCAGCTGGCCGGGCGAACCTGAGCCGTCGCGTTGTTCACCGGTGGTGATACCGACGTCCAGACCCGCGCCGAAGTGGTAGACGAAGTAATTGATTTCGTCTTTGAGGGTAATACCGAAATCCGGATTGGCGTTGATTTCGGCGCCGCTCAGCATGCCAACGGTTGCGGTCACCGGCACATCGAGCGACAGATTATCGGATACTGCCTGCGGCACGATGGTTTCACCGGCCATTTCTATCAGGTTGCCCTCTTCATCGAAGGACAGCAACAGGTCGGAATCTTCGAAGTGTTTTTCCTCACCGTCGATATTCAATACCAGGGTGCCTTCCGATCGATAGCCATCGGGCGTGATGGTAACCGTGCCTTCGGGGTCAAAGTTGTTCCTGCCGAGTAACGGCGGCAGCACGTCGATTGAGAATGTCAGCGATGCCCGGGCGCTGCCGTCGAAAACGCTGATGACAACGTCTTCGTGTTTGCCATAGTGCCTTTTCTCCGGATAACCGGTCAGCGCGCCGCTGCCCGCATCGAAGAATAGCCAGTCCGGGGCATTGTCGATGGAAAAGGTCAGCTGGTTGCCGTCCGCGTCGCTAACCTCGGGCCAGAAGGTGTACTCATCACCAGCGCGCGCCACAGCGGCGGGCTTGCCTTTTATTTCTGGCGCATTATTGCCGTCATCGCCGCCGCCTTCGCCGCCACCACCACCGCCACCACAGGCGAGCAGCATACTTGTCAGAATTACTATAAACCCGTTTCGAATGTTCATGCCATGCTCCTTTTTCGAGGTTGGTAATTTTCAGTTATCAGCCGGTCGCAGTGACTGGCTGATCCATGACCCAAAGTATTTGCCATTCTAGTCACGGCCTCAAAATCAGATTAGAATCACTGCGGTATCAGTTCGGTATCAGATTGGCAGTGGAGAGCCGTGAAAGTTAGCGAAAATCATCAAACTGCAGGGGGCAGGGTTTCGCTTAATCGCAATGCCCTGGTCAATCTGCGCAAGGAAAAGGGCCTGAGTCAGGAGATGGTTGCGCTGATGTGCGCCGAACAGCGCCGGTGCGTGTCTATTGCCTCGATAAAACGCGCCGAACTGGGGAAAAACATCCTGTTTCGCACCGCGCGCAATATCGCCGGATTTTTCGAGGTCGAGCTTACCTCGATCATCGAAAAAGACGAGGAACCCGCCTCCGCAAAACCATCGGTCTCGACTGTCAGCAACCAGATATCTATCAGTTCGAAGCGGGAGCTGGTGGTCTTCGTTGCCGACCTGGTCCTGTCGGACTCCAGGCTGATATCCAGTTTTGCCGGAGACTGGAGTGCGAGCTGTCAACTGCTGGCCGGCGAGTCCGATAGCCAGTTGTTACATCTTTCGGACACCCGCGTAGCGATCGTGTTCGGCGCACAGGGGTTGATGGGTTACGAGCATTTCCAGGCGCTGCAATTCGCACGTCGCCTGCAGCGCATGTTTTCGGATCATGTCGCGGGCCAGGCCGATGTGAATTGCCTGATCAGTTATCAAGATTTTTCGTCGCCGCAGCCCGATTTCCGTCAGGCGGACGCCGATCTGGTTGCCACCAAAGCCGCCGATTTCAAACTTGACCGGTTTGTTGCATGCCAACCCGGTTTGATACTGGTAACCGATGGCATTAAACAGGCGCTTGGCCACAAGTACGAGACGACCGCGCTAACCGCCGAACATGCCGGCCAACAGATCTGGCAAGTCGGCGAAGACGAGGCATCACCGGGGGATGTTGTCAGTTTCATCGGCCGCGATCTGCAACGCCAGCAATTTGAGGCCGCGGTTGAATCGGTATTTGCCTACGGCGAAATGCAGGTGATTTACATTAGCGGCATGGCCGGCATCGGTAAAACCCGCCTGCAGGAAGAGCTGTACGATTATGCCGCTAATCTCGGCATCGAGTGCCATCAAACCCATGTACTCGATTTTGGGATAGAACAGGCGCAAATGGCCATTCCGAAGCTGATTCGATCCCTGCTCAAGCTCGGTCCCGATGAGGTTGACCTGAGCTATGCCGATTTAAACCGGCGTTTTGGCAGCGAAGTCTGTGCGCAGCAGGATGTGTTGTTTCTCTACAGTTGGCTGAACTGGCCGCTGACCGGGAAGGCGTTATCCATCTACGGCACGATGAGTCACGAAGTGCGCTCGGCCGGGTTACACAAAGTAGTTGAGGATCTGATCCGCAAACTAACCCACAATGCGCCGCTACTGTTGTGTATCGAAGACATGCACTGGGCCAACGATGATTTGCTCGACAGCATTTTACTGTTTGCCGAGGCCTTGAAGGAATCGAAGGTAATTCTGCTGTTTACCTCGCGCAAGGAAAACGATCCGATGCAAAACAAGTGGTCCAGCGCCTGGGTCGATTTCCCCATGCTGGTGATGAACCTGTCGCCGTTACGCCAGGCCGAGGCCCAACGGTTCGCGGATAGTTTTGCCGACGTCAGTGAAGAATACAAACAGCGCTGCATAGAGCGCGCCGAGGGTAACCCGCTGTTCCTGGAGCAATTGTTGCGGGATCGCCATACCGACCAGGAAACACTGCCGCATAGCGTACAAACCCTGGTGTCGGCTCGCCTCGAGGGAATGTCCGCCGATTGCCAGACCGTGGCACGGGCGGCATCGGTGCTGGGGCAATGGTTTACCACCGCGGCGCTGAATTTTGTTCTGAACAGCGAAAGCGCCGACATACAGCCGCTGGTCGAGCACTATTTCGTCAAGCCCGTCGGCGATCGATTTCAATTTGTGCATGCCCTGGTCCAACAGGGTATATACCAGACCATTACCGACGATGCGCTAACCGCCATACATCTGCGTTGCGCCCAATGGTTCGAGTCGTCTGATGCATCATTGCAGGCGCGGCATCTGAATCGCGCCAGGGCGGAGAATACCTTCGATGCCTATTTAAAAGCCATCGACGGCAAAATCGATCAACAAAACTTCGATGATGCCAATACGCTGGTCGACGAAGCTTTCGAGATCGATTACATCCCCGTCGACCGCTACAGCCTGTGGTGCCGTAAGGCCGACATCATGAGCGCCCGCGGCTTGACCCGGCAGGCGGTTGACTGTTTTAACCAGGCGCTGGCAGCGGCACAATCAAAACAACAGAAATTCCTGCCGCTGCTGGGGATTGCCAGCAGCCTCGATACGCTTGAGTCGTACGATGAAGCGCTGGCGGCACTATCCGAAGCCGAAAATTGCCTGTCCCGGGAACATCGAAACCGCGAGTTGTCGCAAATTCATTACCTACGGGGAAATTTTTATTTCCCGAAAGGCCAGGTGGAAGACTGCCGGCACGAGCATAGCAAGGCGCTCGATTATGCGCGGCTTGCCGAAGACGCTGACGCCGAGGCCAGGGCTCTCGGTGGCCTCGGGGACGCCGCCTATGCCCAGGGCAAAATGGTGACCGCTTTTGGTTATTTCAAACAGTGTCTGCAGTTATGCGCCGAACACGGTTTCGGTAAAGTCGAGGCGGCCAATTTGTTTATGCGCGCCACCACTCGAATTTACCTGAATGAAACCGAGGCGGCCCTGCAGGACGCGCTGGATTCGGCCGAACTGGCATCCCTGGTCGGGCACAAGCGCGCGGAAATCGTGTCGCGCCTGACCGCGGCCTGGATCCTGATCAGTATGCAGGCGCTGGATGCGGCAACTGTGCAATGCGAGCAGGGATTGAGTATCGCCAGAAACATTGGCGCGCATCGATTCGAACCGTTTCTCGCGGAATCCCAGGCGCGCATTTATTATTATTCCGGCGATTCGCAGAAGGCCTTGTCGACGATCGCCGATGCATGGGTCGAAGTTGAAACCCAGGGTATTGAGGAATTCATCGGCCCCTGGGTGATCAGTAGTTACGCTATGGTCAGTAACGACGACGAGCAGGCGCGATTATTATTGCAGCAGGGTAGCGAACTGCTGCGGCAGGGTTGCATCGGGCACAACTATTTCCGCTTCTATCACAATGCCATAGAGTCTTGCCTGTTACGTCAGGACTGGGACCAGCTGTCGCAGTATATCGACGCATTCGAGGCGTACACGGCGCAGGAATCGACGCCCTGGTCCGAGTTTTATATCAGCCGTGGACGTTTGATTGCGCAGGCCTGGCAAGACGATTCGACGGCCGGCTTGAACACCGCCCTGCAGGCCTTGATCCGGCAGGCGCAACAGGCCGGTTTGACGCAATCCATCGAGTTGATATCCCAGGCGATAGCAGGCCTGCAATCCAGGCAGGCGACAGTCCGTTCTATCTAGTTCTTTGGTCGAACAATCCAGTTCGCAACGTCTTCTGCCTGGTGCCAGCATTCCTCGTGCAATCCCGAGCCATGGCTCCAGCCACCGGCAAAGAACAGGTTTTTCGCGGATTGGTGATACTGGGTTAAATCCTTTTGCGCGAGAAAGCACTTCTTGTCGATTAAATTATGTTTGAACTGCGTGGTCGCCGGTTTACCGGCGGGGATGCGGCCATGGCGAGGTTGCCCATCGACGTCGGGTTCAAGTTGCGCAAGATCGCCACGTAGCTCCGCGGACACTTCCGCCGGGTCAACGCTGGGCAAGATGTACCGCTCGGGTATCTCGCGCTGCGGATTCAGGGTTACGAAGTACTGCGGCAATCCCATTTGATTGTAGTTATAGCGTTCGGATTGATGTGTCCCCGAGTCGTTTTGATGCCGATTGCACAGGTAGGTCATGTTGTAGGGTTTGAGCTTGACGTCTTTCCTGATCAGCACGTTATAGGCGCGCCACTGGTTTCGATTGGCCGGCATCATGCCCGAGTAGCTGTGACAAACCGCAATGCTATGGGTATAACTGATGGACTTGAGAATCTGCATCACTTTTTCTTCATCCTCGGACCGGCTAGTCGCATCCTCGAACTTCAGCAATTCGACAGCGTCGTCCGCGTGCACGGTGACGACGCAGGTATTGACCTTAATCCGTTGCTCGGGATTGCCTGCATGCGTGATCAGAACATGGTCTGGCGCAACGCAGGCGCAGGCCGGGAAATCTCTATGAAGTTCGATCTCAACCAGGCCCTGACCATGTTTTTTATCGAGCAGGTTGTCGAGCAAAGCCTTGAGCCAACGCGAGGCCCCGCCGACGAAATAACGCCGGTCGGCGTCGCCTTCGTCCTTGCTTTCCTGAATGCGGTAATAACCCATGGGCGCTGCCAGGCACATGTCTTCGGGGCCATCGTCGTTGGCAAAATACATCGCAGAAATGCGCGGATAAAAAATGTGATCGCGAATTTCTCTCAATATGCGTTTCAATTCGGGGCTGTCCCAGTCGATTTTTTTGGAACCGGTATATTGTTCCAGATGTTTTTTCGGTTCAGCGATGATGCCGTCGAAAAACTGCTTGACGCTAATGTCGATATTCATTGACTCGCCACATCCGACCGCGCCGTCGGCGGCCTGGTGCACGATTCCGATCCAGTAGACAAATTCGCCATTGTCTTTCGATTCCAGGGTAAACAGCGGATTGCTGACGCCCTGCTTCAGTTCCTGGTCGTCGGTAAGCAGAACATCGTTATCCCAGGTGAAATAGGTTTCGGTATTCTCCAGCGGCAACATGGTCTTGTTCAATTCGGGATCATCCCTGTCGAAATATCCAATCTCCTTCATGATTTTTTCAATGCGCTTGTAAGCGGTGAGATTGATGTCGTTAACACCCATATCCGCCCATCGCTGATAGGTCGTCGAGAATTCGCTATTTTCGCGGCGATTGCCGAGATTAACGACGACGGTATCGGCGTTACCGCCGATGACCGGATGTTTTTCAAAAATGTCGATTTTGCAACTGTCCTTGTTCGCGATTGCATTGCGCCGGATTTCGTAAGCTACTGCAAGGCCTGATACCCCGCCGCCTATTATGCCGATAGATTTTACTGCCATGACTCGCTCCCCTTTTTTATTTTGATTATCGAAAATAATGGATTCCTTTTTACATAGCAACCACACTGCTCCCAAAATACTCTTTCGCTTCGAGGCGAAAATTTTTCTCGCCGTCAAAACTGCAGACTAACAAGATGCCGCTGGCCCTTTTTTATTCCGCTGGGGGTAATTCTGGTGACGCCGTAAAATTTCAGCGATTTATCTATTTTGTCGTTTGTTTCGAAGTGTGCCGCAAAAACGTCTTCGAGATCGGCGTGAAATAATGGGCAAATTTGTGGCCGATTCTGGTCAGCACTTTCCCCGGTAACCGATTCGACCGGCCATTGACCGGGAGACTTTGCGATTGCTTTGCTTCGATCGACGCCTGCCTGGACAGGCTCATCGTTTGCCAACGCCTGAGAAATTCCTGCTGTGCTTCCTGCCCCGGAATTTCACTGGCGATTTCGAGCGCGAGGTTGTCTGCCGACGTGCTCCTGCTTTCATACTCGTGCATGATCATCGTCGCCTCCGGGCCCAGGTAGTCGGCCAGCAGGCTCGTCAACCAGTCCATCTCGTCCCCGCTGGCCGGAAAGCCGTCATCCGATTCCCGGGATATCGGGGCCGCCGCCGTAAAGGCCGGTACCTGTGGCTGATGCAGATCGGGCAGTGCCTGCTTGATCGCGCGCATGAGTTCCGCAACCGATTGATAACGCCTGCTTCGATCAGGATCCAGCGCCTTGACGAGAACGGGGATGAAAGCGGTCGGGTAGAGCACCGAGTAGTCCATCCGGTTGCCAGGTGGCATACCGGGAATCTCCGGTAACTGCGCGCGCGGACATTTCGTGCTGTCGGGCAACATCTTCAGCAACTCGAGAAACAACCTTGCCGCCGAGAACACGTCAGCGCGTGCATCGGCCTCCAACCCGAACCTCACCTCGGGCGCCATGTATCTCGGCGTGCCGATCAGGGATCCGATCAATGTCAGGTCGGAATGCTCCGCGATCCTGGCCATGCCAAAATCGGCCAGCTTGATCTGATTACTGCGTCGCGCAATCAGGACATTGGACGCCTTGACGTCGCGATGAACAATACCGTAGCAATGCGCGGTGTGCAGGGCATTGAGCAGTCCCGACAGGACAGCGAGGCTGCGCCTCAGGCTGATGCCGCGCCCCTGCCTGCGCCTTTGCTTGATAAACCTGTGCACCGAGATACCGTCGACGTACTCCATGACGATGAAAGGCCTGTTCTTATGCTGCCCATACTCGAGGATGGAGACAATATTGGGATGATTACACCTTGCCGCCGAGATTGCCTCGCGCTTGAAGCGTGCCAGCAGGCCCGCACCCACCTTGCCGACCAGCAGATGCGGGTGCAGCGTTTTTATCGCGACGCGGCGTTCGATGTCGGCATCGTATCCCTCGAAGACGACGCCGGTCGCGCCTGCGCCCAGCATCGATTTAATCTCGTACTTGCCGATTGTTCGACATATCTCCCGCATCACGCGGGGATCTGGCCTTTGCTCAATCGACATGGGGATGCCTCGTCTGCTGAAAGAAATCCAGTTGCGGAGTTTGTTCGTGGGCGGACACGTATTGCTTCATAAACTCACGCAGAACCTGTGACGCGGGAACGTCCTGCGCCTTACAGGTATCGAGAAACTTTTTATGCAAATCTGGCTCGATTCGAATGCGAAGCGCTGCTGTCTTCCCCATTTGTGTCGCCATTGGATACACATACTTGATGCGACAGTATAAAGACTTGGTAGCCCCGGCTCAACCTGTTTCGGCCGGGGATAGTGCCCGTGGGTATGCCCGTCACGAGTTTTGTGATCCAGAACATTTTGTTTCAGGCCACATCTCGTGGATACTTGGCATAAACCCAGCAACGGCCACGCGACACATTGCAGATTTCAACGACGCAAAAAGCAGGTTTATCCAGGGCATCCTTACGCGCGCGCCTGACTCTCGTCTGCGCAATCGCGGCAAGCCCCGGTGCGTCGGCGCAGGATCTGGCTTACGTCTGCGAAAACGACGGCCAGACCCGCTCGATCGGGGTCGTCAGGCCGCCGGGGTTCGCCTGCCGGGTCGAGTACCGCAAGTCTTCCGGTACGAGCTACCCGTGGAACGCACGCGGCGACCCCGCCTACTGCGCGCCAAAGGTTCTATCCCTGGTCGGCAGGCTGAAGTCCTGGGGCTGGCAATGCGAGTCCTCCGAAAGCGTACGTTCAGTGCTGGCCGCGCAGATTGAGCGCTATCATCGACATATCAGGATTTTGAAAAATATCGGCAAGACCTGCCACTTCTACCCCGGCGAGGTTCGCTATGGCAATCTTTGCGGCGACGAGCGCCCCGAAGGCGCTACCGTCTACAGTTGCGAAAACGGCAATGACGAATGGCGGCAGCACCTGGCCGTTTTCGTCGATACCCAGAGCGAGCCGCTGATCACCGAAGTCGGCGACAGCCGCTCGCGCCAGGTGATTTCGTATTTCATCGACCAGGGCCGGGTGCTGCTGGAAACGCAATCGGTCCAGGCCCCTGAAGCTTCAACGGCCGCGCAATCCGGGACTGAAGACGTCTCGATTCGCTGCCGCAACGCTCCCTCCTCTGGTTGGGAACTCTACGAAAACTGAGGCGAGGCATTGGCG
>CAMYML010000113.1 GCA_947259305.1 uncultured Gammaproteobacteria bacterium
GGTCCAGGCCGACCGCGCAGCTAACCACCTGGGTGAAATCGGTGATCAGGCTATTGTCGGTGACGTCGGCTATGTCGTTATTCTCCGCGTCTGGTGATGTGGTTTCATCGCTCATTTAAGCAAGTTCGCGTAAATTGGCTTCCAATACCGCTGATTGAAATCCTGCATGACTCATCCCGGTGAGCCGACCACACAGAATATCAACCTGTTTAGCCCACGGCATCGCCCGAATGGGTTAATTTAACGGTTTTTTTCAAGATCCCGCATATGCCTGTCGTGAAGGGTTAATTGACCAACAAATCAGTCGATGCCGGCTTCGCCTAACCCCCGATTCGCCCTTAACTGTCGCGTATACCAGTGAAATATCCGCAAGTTATACTCGCCGACGATATAGAATCGATATAATTGCGACGCCAACTCACGCAGGACTAACCGACGGATGGATGTGCTCGACGGCTTTATCGAAACCATCGGCAATACGCCCTTGATCCGACTGCAGGCCGCGTCGGCGGCAACCGGCTGTGAAATTCTCGGCAAGGCCGAGTTCATGAATCCTGGCGGTTCGATCAAGGACCGCGCCGCCTGGTGGATGATCCGCGAAGCCGAAAAGGACGGATCCCTGAAGCCTGGCGGCACCATCGTCGAGGGCACCGCCGGCAACACCGGAATCGGCATTGCGCATATCTGCAATGCGCGCGGTTACGATTGCGTCATCTATATGCCCGATAACCAGTCACGCGAAAAGGTCGAAATCCTGCAAACGCTCGGCGCCGAAGTGCGCGTCGTGCCCACCGTGCCCTACGCCAACGAAATGAATTATCAGAAGCAGGCCGAGCGTTACGCGCAGACTCGCGACGATGCGGTCTGGGTCAACCAGTTCGACAATATCGCCAACCGGCTCGCCCATTTTGAATCGACCGGTCCCGAAATCTGGCGACAGACCGAGGGCGCGGTGGATGCCTTTGTCTGCTCGGTCGGCACCGGCGGCACCATCTCCGGCGTTGCGCAGTATCTCCGGCAGCAAAAGGAAAAAGTCAAAATCGTGCTGATCGACTGCATCGGTAGCGCGCTCTACAACTTCGTCAGCAGCGGTGAAACCATCCTGAGCGAAGGCAGCTCGATCACCGAAGGCATCGGCAATGCGCGCATCACCGACAACCTCGCCGGCACCGATATCGACTGGGCGCTACAGATATCCGACCAGGCCATGGTCGACATGGTATACCGGCTACTGCGCGAGGAAGGCTGGTTCCTCGGCTCGAGCTCCGGGATCAATGTCTGCGGCGCAATTGAAGTCGCCCATCAGCTCGGCCCGGGGCATACCATCGTCACCATGCTGTGCGACGGCGGCGGCAAGTATCGCTCGAGCCTGTACAACCGCGATTGGCTGGCCGCAAAGGGTATACAGACCGGTTAATCCGCTGCAGTTAAATTTTCGTACTGCAGGCAAAGCTGCTAATTTTGATCGGGGAGCCCGGGCGGCAGTTGAGGATAGGTGGGCAACGGCCGCGGATAGGGTCCGCCCTGGTTGCTGCGCCCTTTCTTCTTTTTCTTTTTCTTTTCCTCGACAACCAGAGGTTCACGTTCGATCGCCTCTTCTAAGGCCCTGGCTTTTTCCTTTTGCTCCGCCGCCTGTTCCCGGGCCCTGCGATCCTGCTCCAGCTGTTGCAGCTGCTTCTGAATGCGTATGTTGGTCTCTTCCGTTCCATATTCGTTCACCCCCGCTGCGGGAACCTCGATCTCCTCGACCTGGGATTTCCCGCCGACAGGTTCCTGATCCGAGTAATGGGTAACGCCTTGCTCGTCAACCCATGTTTTTACCGTCTGTGCATGCAGCGGCAACGCGATAAAACTGAAACCAAGCAGGATACTCGCTGTAATGACTGTATTTTTCATAGGAACTGACTCGATATAAGGGCAGTGAATCGGCTATCTTCGAGTAAGTTTACTAGAGTTTCGGTTGCGGGGTTGATTTTCAAGCACCAGTAAAAGGCCGGTTTCCCGAAAGCGCAAACAAACCGTATACTTGGCTGCCTGAATCTACAATGAATTCACCAGTCAAGGGGAAACATGGCGGAAATTCATCCTCAACTTGCTGAAGATTGCATACACCTGGGCCGTTTCCGGTTATGCCACCTGTTATTGATGAACGATCGAATTTATCCCTGGTACATCCTGGTGCCGGACCGTAGCGACATCCGTGAAATTCACCAGCTTTCGTCCGACGATCGGCGACTTCTGATGGACGAATCCTGCTTGCTATCGGAATTCCTGATGCAGGAATTCGATGGCGACAAGCTCAATGTCGCCGCGCTCGGCAACCAGGTGCCACAGTTACACCTGCACCACATAGTGCGTTATGAAACCGATCCCGCCTGGCCGAGTCCGATCTGGGGTAAGCAGCCGCCACTACCCTATACCGATGAAGCACTCGATGAAATCAGGTCGCTGTTCGCGCTCGCGGGACTCGACGGATTCAAAAACCATCTCGATGGATAAGCTGGCGCTACTCGGTAGCACCCTGCGAGCGGGGAGCATATGACCATCGAAATATCGAATGAACCGGAGAACTTCGCCAGTTTCGAACATCTGGGCTGGGAGGCGGTGAGCGGCGGGTATGAGCAATATTTCGTTCCGTTGACGCAGCAATCGGTGGTGCCGCTACTCGATGCTACCCGGATTGCGTCAGGCATGACTTTGCTTGACGTTTGCAGCGGCCCTGGATTGATTGCCGCGGCCGCCGCCAGGCGCGGCGCAAACGCAACCGGGCTTGATTTCTCCGCCGAGGCCGTGCGCATTGCACATCGCAACTATCCCGATATCGAATTCCAGGAAGGTGATGCGCAGGCGCTTGCGTTTGACGACAATTGTTTCGATGCGGTTATCTGTGGCTATGGCATTATTCACGTCCCCGATCCGGCAAAAGTACTAGCGGAAATGATACGGGTGCTGAAGCCTGGCGGCCGCATGGCGGCAAGCGTCTGGCAAGCCCCGGGGGAAGACAACGGTTTCGGGCTGATGTTCGATGCGATCAATGCCCACGCCGACCTGAGCATAGCCTTGCCGCACGGCCCCGATTTCTTTCAATTCAGCGGTAACGGCAATCTTGCAGCTGCACTCGAAATTAGCGGGCTGTCGGATATCGAAGTCAGCCCTGTGAGCCAGACCTGGGAACTCGATGCGCCTGCCACCCTGGTCAATTGTTTCATGGAGGGCGCGGTAAGGACTCGCGGCCTGCTGCTGGCACAGACCGACCCCGTTCGACAGCAGGTGTTTGCGGCAATTACCGCCGCCATGGCGCAATACAAATCAACTGACGGCAGCTACCGGGTGCCGATGCCCGCCTTTATCGGCTCCGGCACTAAGTGATTCATTTTTTTCTGTAGCGGCCTGGACAGTCGACCAAGCGGTTACGACAGGCACCGGTTAGGGTATTATTTATTCTGTCGATAGCCGCAACTGCCGGTCCGAGCGAAACTACCATCCTGCCGCAGAGGTCGCCTTATGTCTAAGTCCACGTTTCCCGATCGAGATCAGCTCGACATGAATCCGCCGGCGCAACTGGCGGCGATCCAGGCGGCCACCGAGACGCTTGGCTTCGATATGCCGTCGATTCCACAGACCGGCGCACTGCTGCGCGCGCTGGCGGCATCGAAACCAGCCGCCAGGGTCCTCGAGCTCGGCACCGGCACCGGCATCGCGACCTGCTGGTTACTGGATGGTCTCGACGATCGCGGTCGACTGGTGACGGTCGAGATTGATCCCGTGGTGCAGCAATTAGCTAAAATCGACCTGGGTTACGATGCACGCATTAACTTCGTCGAGGAGGATGCGGTTGCATTCATGCAGCATGCCCCGAAGTCGGCGTTTGATCTGATCTTCGCCGACGCCCTGCCCGGAAAATTCAGCGAACTGGACGATGCCCTGTCGCTGCTGGCCGGCGATGGCATTTATGTCGTCGACGACCTGCTGCCACAGGATAACTGGCCCCAGGGTCATGCGTCGAAGGTGCCGGTTTTCATCGAAAACATGATGTCTCGCCCGGAATTGACGGTGGAGCATTGGGAATGGGCCAGCGGCATCCTGCTGGCGCGCAAATCCGGCGCGTAAAAATTTAAAACGCCTTCGGGTTGGGCTGTCTGCGCAACGCGTCGAAAATTTTCGGTTCCCAGGGCCGAATGGCCAGGATCAGGCTGCAGCCGAAGCGCTCCTCCAGCGGCAGGTTATCCGAATCATCCCTCAGTTCGTGCGCGTCCTCGGCGAGGCGTTTTATCTTGCGAATGACCTCGGCATTCGCGTCACGCGAAAACATGCCCGAAACATAGATGCGAAATTCACCGCCGTGATTGAAGGACGAGTTAAAGAACTCGGATTGCAGCTTCTGTGCATACAGGCGCTGGATTGGACCGCCGGTGATTAACTGGAAATGCTTTGAAATCATCAACCTGACACGATTGCCAGGCTGCAGCTCGATAATTTTCATGCGGTCCAGCCGGGCCAGTAAACGGATGCCTTCAGTTTCAGAAATATCGTAGATATCGATAATTTCGGAAAACTCGAGCTTGTTCATCAGGAAATGCGCCATCAGCAGTAACTTGATATCCGAAACCAGTTCGGTTTCCTGCTCCAATGTCAGTTGATTGATGAGGTCGATATTTTTTTCCATCTGGTGAATCAAATCGGAGATTTCGAGATGGAGCAGTTCACAAACCTGGCCGATACGCTCAAGGGTAAATGAATTCTCGGCGAACAACCTTTTAACACTGGCTTCGGAAAGCCCGAGAGTTTGTGCTACCTGACGATAGTTGATTCCCTGTTTGCGCAATTCCTGTTTCAGGGTCTCAACGATGAGTTTTGTCTGAGACATAGTATCAATAGGCAATACTTTGAGTTTCGAAACTCGCTACTATGCATTAGCTGGTTGCGAAATACAATTCCACCACGCAGCCTTGCGCCTCATTATCGATTGGCTGGCATTGAGCCGAAAGTTTATAAAGCAATGAATCGGAGTACACTCGACACTAAAGGAATGCATGACGGGGGCCTGGGTTACATGCGAATCGGGAGTTTTTGCCAGGGAAGTCGAACGGCTATCCTTGCCTTCGTTCTGGCGATCAATCTGCCGCTACCGGCCCTGGCCGATAACGCCGCCGTACTGCCGTCAGGCGTATCGCGCGGTTACTGGGATTTCTACCGCTACCTGCCAACCACGCAGCGTTACAACGCCGATGGCGAGCAGGAAGAGCTGGCCCACCCGTTCGCCAATGCGCCCCTGGACGCGAGTGTTTTTCCCAGCCTGGCATTTTTTGGCCCAGGCGCGACCCTTGGCGACGTCGCCATCAAATACGAGTATGACATCGACGTGCTTGACCTCGGCTACAGTTACGGGTTGAGCGACCGGCTATCGATCGGGTTGCACATCCCCTACTACTGGATTACGAACAACGTCGAGACGGCGCTGGATACGACAAACGCCAGCGTGGGATTGAATCCGGGTGCCGGCCCTCCGCTTATACCCATCGCCTCTGGCGGCATACCCATGACCACCGACGATGTTCAAAACCTGGTCAGGGATCAGTTCGGCTTCAGCCGCATCGATACCTGGCAAGGCGAAGGTATTGGCGATATCGAGCTGGGCGGCAAGTACCAGTTTTTCCTCGAACAGCGTTCGGCTTTCGCGATCACCGGCGGCCTGCGCATCCCCAGCGGTTACGAGGACGATGCCGACAAGCTAGACGATGTCGCCTGGAGCTTCGGCAATTACGCGCTGCTGTTGCGCCTGCATTACGATTACCTGATCAGCCATCGCAAGCTCCAACCGCGCTCCAGTCTGCACCAGTTGGTGCCGGCTGCGGGAGACACCGTTTTGAACCTGACATTACGTTATGACTATATGCTGCCGGATGACAAAGTCATGCGTATCGGCGATACAACCGAGCAGATACTGACCAATAAACGGGAACGGGTCGAGCGTAAACTAGGAGATATAGTCAACCTCGAAGTATCGACGAAATACTACTTCAGCAGCGCATTCGCGGCGCTGGCGGTGTACACCTACGGCTTCAAACAGAAAGACGATATCGATGGCGACATGGGTTTCAATTACGCGAGCCTGGAAACCGACACCGATGCGCGCGAACATATTTTCATTCTCGAGCTCAGCTACTCGACGCTGGCCGCCTACCGCGACAAGAAAAGCGCCGCACCCATGGAGTTTTCGATCGCTTACCGCGATCGCTTCAAGGCCGAAGGTCCGTTCAGCGGTCAGGCCAATCCAAAACTCGACACCCGCTGGTTCGTCGCCGGCATGACAATACTGTTTTAAGCCCGCAACAGCTGCCCGCCTGTCAGCTGCGAGTAAACGGGGTCCGACCAGGATGGAGTGAATCCGGCCGGCAATGCGGAATTATCTGACGTAGCCAATCACCGAGACGAAGTGACAGCTGGAACCGGCAAGCACGAAAAAATGCCAGATTCCGTGGGCATGGGTCAAGCGCTTCATTTTATCGAGGACATAGAACACCACGCCGGAGGTGTAGGCAATCCCGCCAGCGGTCAGCCACCACAGGCCCATCTCGGGTAGCGCCGCCCTTAGGCTGGCAAAATCGAAGGAGCAGGCCCAGCCCATACCCAGGTAAATCAACAATTGGCCAACCTTGACCGCGCGCCCGGATAAGAAGACCTCGCTGAGGATGCCCGCCAGGGTCAGGGCCCAAATGATGCCCAGTATCAAAAAGCCGTTGCCGTCACGCAAACTGACCAGCATATAGGGCGAATAGCTCCCGGCGATCAGCAGGTAAATTGCCACATGATCGAGCACCTTGAAAATCTTTTTCAGATGTGGGGGATGCAAACTGTGGTACAGCGTCGACATGGTGTAGAGCAGCACCAGGGTAAACCCGAACACGCTAAAGCTACTGATTATCCACGGATCGCGGGTCTGGATACCGCTGGTCAGCAATGCCCCGAGACCAACGAGGGCGAGTGCGGCACCGACGAGATGGCTGATACTGTTTAGTCTTTCACCGTAATACATGATGGGCACACATATTTGGCGAAAACTCGATTAGTTTCAAGGAAAAACTATTTGAAGCCTGCAAGTAACGCTTACTCGGAGTAAACGTTCATTCGAAAGCGAGCGCGGCGTCCTGCAGCCACAGCAGCAGGTAGTCGGCAAAACTGCGGCGGATAATCAGCTCGAACCCGGCCCCGTCTGCCAGCGGTGCAATCGTCATGCCGGCCTTTGCCAGCCGCGTTTGCGCGCTTTGGCCCGGCTTGAATTCGCGTGGATGCAGGTCGAGCGGGCAATCGGTCGCGATCAGGGCGCCCGCGTTGGCGCCGGTAATATGAATCATGGTCAGGCCGCTCGAATTATCGACCACCGAGCTGAACACAGCGTCGAGTGCGGCCAGTAAATCCTGCTTTACCCGATCCTGCTGCCCCGCCGGAGTGACGATCAGCCATTCGTCCGGCCCGAGCCAGTAGATGCGATTTTCTCCTGCTTCGATAACGGTGTTTGCCTGCGTCGGCGCTTCAACGCCCAACACTTTTAATACCCCGGCGATGAACCCGGTGTGCTCGGCTCGCCCGCGCAGGTTGATATATCCTCGAAATGGTTTTTCCTCGATGTGCGGAGCATTGCCTCTCGGCTCGCCCAGTTCGATTTGAACCAGGGGGCTTTCCTGTTGAAACAGATCGGACATTATGCGTACCTCAGAAAAGCGGGATACTTGTACACTGCGGAGGAAGCAAAACGTGCAAAAAGAAAGTTTTTCGAGTTATGCATTCGCCTTGGCTCCCTCTTTGTCGTAAAACACCGGCTCGGTGATTGTCGCCTCGATGACGCGGCCATTGGCCAGCGGGGCGTACACCGTTTCACCCATGCGATCGCGTCCGCCCTTGACCAGAGCCATTGCGATCGAATGCCCGCAACAGGCACTGTAGTAGCTCGAACTGACGTGGCCAACCATCGGCACCGGCAGCGGCGCCGCGGGATCGTTCACCAGTTGCGCGCCCTCGGGAATCACCGTTTTTGGGTCATCGGTCAGCAATCCAACCAGCTGCTTGCGGTCTTTACGGATGGTGTCCGGCCGGCTCAGCGAACGTTTACCGATGAAGTCGTCCTTGGTTTTGGACAGCGCCCATCCCAGGCCGAGATCGTCAACCGTAACCGAACCATCGGTATCCTGGCCGACGATGACGTAACCCTTTTCGGCGCGCAGCACGTGCATGGTTTCGGTGCCATAAGGGGTGATCTTGAAGGGCGCGCCGGCCTGCATCAGTTTTTCCCACATAAAGCGACCATGGTTCGCGGGGATATTGACCTCGTAGGCCAGTTCACCGGAAAAGCTGATGCGATTCACGCGACATTCGACATCGCCGATGCTGCCGGTCCTGGACGCCATGAACGGGAAAGCGCTCGCGGAAAAATCGATCCCCACGCACACCGCGGCGACCACATCACGGCTTTTCGGGCCCACTACGGCTGCGGTTGCCCAGTGATCGGTGACCGAGGTCAGGACGACTTCCAGCTCGGGCCACTCGGTTTGCAGCCAGCGCTCCATCCATGCGAGCACGCCGGCGGCGCCGCCGGTGGTGGTATGCATGAAGAAATGGTCATCGGCCAGGCGAATGGTCACGCCGTCGTCCATCACCATGCCGTCTTCACCCAGCATGAAGCCGTAACGACCCTTGCCGATTTCGAGCTTCATCCAGTTATTGGTGTAAATCATTTCGAGAAACCTGGCCGAATCCTTGCCCCTGATTTCGATCTTGCCCAGCGTCGACGCATCGAGAATACCGACAGTGTCGCGCACCGCGAGACATTCGCGATTGACCGCCGCGTGCAGGTCTTCGCCATCCTTCGGGTAATACCAGGGGCGTTTCCACTGACCGACATCTTCGAACAGGGCGCCGTTTTCTTCGTGCCAGCCGTGCATCGCGGTCTTGCGCACCGGATCGAACAGGCGCTCACCCAGGTTTTGCCCGGCAAACGCGCCGAAACTGATTGGCGTGTAGTTGGGACGATAGGTCGTGGTGCCGGTAGCGGCAATGCTCTGGCCCATGGTTTCAGCGAGGATAGCCATGCCGTTGATATTGCCGAGCTTGCCCTGATCGGTGCCGAATCCCATCGCGGTATAGCGTTTTACATGCTCGACCGACTGGAAACCTTCGCGTACCGCGAGCGCAATATCGGCGGCGCCGACGTCGTTTTGCATATCGATGAAGGCCTTGGGCCCACGCCCCCTGGCATAAGGCGATGGCAGGCGCCACAACGGCAATATCGCTTCGCTCTCGACCGGGTCGGCAGCCGCCGCGACCATCGACGAGTCGAAGCCGCAGGCACTGGCCGCGGCATTACCGGCAGTCGTGCCCTCCTGCAGGCATCCCGCCAGATCGAGGGTACCGTTGGCCGCGCCGGCCGAAGCCTGAGCCTGGGTCGGTTCCCCGGGGCGGAACATCGCCGCGGATTCATCCCATACCGGTCTTGCCCCGGACTGAGCATTCAGGTGCACCACCGGGCTCCAGCCGCCGGCAAGCGCCAGCAGGTCACAGCCGATCGACCTGGCGTTACCGCTGACCGAACCGCCATCGGCGGACAGGCGCATGACCTGCACCGAGCGCAGGCGTTTACGCCCCGCGGTATCGACCACCACGCTAGCGTTGATCACCTCGATGCCGGCGCTGCGCACGGTATTGGCAATTTCACTGGCCGAACCGGCGCGCGCATCGACCACGGCCACCACTTCGACCTCGGCCGCCTTCAAATCGAGCGCGGTCTGGTAGGCGCTGTCGTTATTGGTGAAGATAACCGCGCGACCGCCGGGTTTAACCGCGTATCGATTGGCGTAGGTCGAAACCGCCGAGGCCAGCATTATCCCGGGGCGATCGTTATTGGCGAAGATTAGCGGGCGTTCCGCGGCGCCGGTGGCGAGCACGACCCGCCGCGCCCTGACCTGCCACAGCTTTTCGCGGCTGGCTGGTCGCTCGGCCAGCGGCAAGTGATCGCTCAGCCGCTGGTTTATCGTCAGGAAATTATAATCGTGGTAACCGAACACGGTGCTGCGTGGCAGCAGCGTCACTTGCGCCATGCCTTGCAGCTCGATCACCGCGTTTTCGATCCACTGGCTCGCATCGAGCTCATCGATCTGCGCCTTGCTCGCGAGCGTCAGGCCACCGAATTCAGATTGTTCGTCGGCGATAATCACGCGCGCGCCGGCGCGTCCGGCGGCAAGCGCCGCGCTCAAACCGGCGACGCCAGCGCCGACGATCAACAGGTCGCAATGCGCGTGCCCATGTTCGTAGCGATCCGGATCGTTTTCACGTGGGGATTCGCCGAGCCCGGAAGCTTTACGGATGAAATGCTCGTACTTCATCCACATCGACTGCGGCCACATGAACGTCTTGTAGTAAAAACCGGCCGGCATCAGGCGGCTGAACTGGCTGTTGATCGACAGGAAATCGAAATCGACGCTCGGCCAGCAATTGACGCTGCTGGCATCGAGGTTATCGTACAACTCGACCTGGGTACCGCGCGCATTGGGGATGGTGCGGTTGCCTTTTTCCACCTGGAATAACGCGTTGGGCTCTTCCGAGCCGGCGCTCATGACGCCGCGCGGGCGATGATATTTCCAGCTGCGGCCGACCAGGTGCACGCCGTTGGCGAGCAAGGCCGAGCACAGGGTGTCACCGGCGAGGCCGGTATAGGGTTTGCCGTTGAACGAGAACTTTATTTCACGTTCGCGATCGACGCGGCCGCCCTGCCTGGTTCTGCAGCGCTGACTCATTTTTTGCCCTCGCTCGGCGGCGGCTCGCCAATTTTATAGGTGGCGGAGATTTTATAGCTCACGGTATCGCGCTCGGCATTGAAATAGCGGCGACAACCGGCCGCGTGCAGCCACTGC
>CAMYML010000114.1 GCA_947259305.1 uncultured Gammaproteobacteria bacterium
CGCGGCAGGTGAATTCAGGCTCAAGACTATCGTCGTGCGCGACCTGTCCGGCGAGATTTTTGCCCACAGTTCTGACAACGGTTTGAACAGTTACGGTGGTTGCCCGGCCGCGCTGGAATCAATCGGCGGCTCCCTGATTCGGCTGCTAAAACCAAAATACACGCTCTGCAGTTTCGATGGGCAGCTGTTTACCGAGGTGCTGGTTCCGGTCGGCGCGCTGGAACCAAAGGCTTACCTGCACGTCGTTGCCTACGCGGTCGAAGGATTGCGACGCATTGAGCAACAAATCAGGATTCCGTTAAAAATCGACCATGGTTCGGGTACGAACCTTTTTCGCTCGACGGACTGGGTCGGAGCGGAGGCGGGCGGTCGCCTGTATCCTAGCTATAAACTCTATGGCGACGATGCTTTCCTCGGCGCGACTATCAGCGCCTCCTTCGATCCGCAGCCGGTTATCGAGCGGCTCGAAAAAACCGAAACCAGCTTTTTTATCATTACCACCATCGCCACCGTGGGCGCGCTGGTGCTGGTGCTGTTCATGCTTAACCGTGCCTTCATGCCGATGAATAAACTGCGAAATTCGGTCGGTGCGCTGTTGACCGGACGCTACGCCTCGATCAGCGAGGACAAACTGCCGAGTGAACTGAAAGACCTGGTGGTCGCCTATAACGAAATGGTGGAAGGGCTGGAGATCGAAACCATATCGCGTCGCCAGATCGAAGAGAAACTGCGCTCGGAAAAAGATTTTATTTCGACCACGCTCGATTCGATTTCCAACCCGGTCATCGTTATCGATTCGAAAGACCGCATCAAACTGGTCAATCCCGGCGCCGAGAAACTGTTTGGCGACAGGGAAGCCGAATTGATCGATAGCTCAATTCACGAAGTGCTAATCCTGTATGCAAATCGCCAGACCACTCGAATAGTCGACCTCAGTCAGTTGTTAAGCCGCAAGTTATCGATAAGCTCGATGTTTTTCTACGATCCCAACCGCAATATCGTCGAGCTCGAATTTTCCGCATCGCCGATGATCGATATGGAGGCCGAGGACGTCGGCTTTGTCATTATTCTGAAAGACGTTTCCGAGGATAGAAAACTGCGTCGCAAGCTGAACTACGAGGGCAGCCATGACCAGTTGACCGGGTTTCTAAATCGCAGTGCGTTCGAACAAAAATTCGAAACCCTGGTAACCGAGGACAATAATTCGGTGCCGCAACACGTGCTGGCCTTTCTCGATATCGACCAGTTCAGGGTCGTCAACGAAACCTGCGGTAGCGCCGCCGGTGACCTGTTGTTGAAACAGATCAGCACGATGATTAAAAAACATGTTCGCAAGTCGGATATTCTGGCGCGTTTAAGCAGTGACGAGTTTGGCTTCATCATGCCTTTCTTTGAAATGGAGCGCGCGTTGCAGGCAATCCAGAAAATTATCATCGAGATTCAACATTCGGGCTTTGTCTGGAACGAGCAGGAATACCTGGTAACCGCGAGTATCGGCGTGATGCCTTTCGGCCGCATGAGCGATGAATACGCCGAGTATTATTCCAAGGTCACGACGGCCTGTTTTCTCGCCAAGCAAAACGGCGGCAATCAATATCACTTCATCGATGAAAACGACGAAAAAGTCATGGCGCAACAGGTTTCGATGGAATGGGTCTCGGGCATCATGGAAGGTTTCAGCGAGGATCGATTCTGCCTGTACGTGCAGCCTATCGTCTCCATCGACAGGGAGGAGAGACATACCCACTACGAGGTTTTGATACGCTACATCAGCCCCGAGGGAACGGTTGTCTCGCCCTGTGATTTTCTGCCGCCGGCCGAGCGTTATAACCTGATCGAACGGATCGACAGCTGGGTGGTAAGCAGTGTCATCGCCTGGTTGCAGCAGCACCAGCACAAGCTTAGCGACGTCATGTTTTCGGTTAATTTGTCGGGGCGCAGCATCGGTTCGCAAACATTTCACAAGTTCCTGCGCGCCAGCCTGGAGGATAGCAGTATCGATATCAGCCAGTTATGTTTCGAAATTACCGAGACCGCGGTGGTGGGCAATGTCGAAAAATCGGTGGAGTTCATCAATTCGATCAAGCAGCTGGGCGCCAAGTTTTCGCTCGATGATTTCGGCACCGGATTATCCTCGTTCAGCTACCTCAAGCAGTTTCCGGTGGATTACCTGAAAATCGATGGCGAGTTTATTCGCGACATCATCGAAGACGACAAGAGTTATGTCTTCGTGCGTTCGATGACCGAAGTTGGGCATTGTCTCGACATGGAAGTGATTGCCGAGTTCGTCGAGTCGGATACCATGTTCAACAAGCTGCGCGAGGCCAATGTCGACTATATCCAGGGGTATCAGGTGGGCAAACCGGTTTCGATCCAGACCCTGGTTGAACCGGAGCAGCCCGACCTGGAGCAGGTTAGCCACGGTTAGGCCTGGGTCTGGCCGACGACTCTTAACGCCTTCAGGGTGTTGCGCATTTCGCGAAAGTCAGGCACCACGGCCGACTCCAGCAATACCTCGCGTTCTTCAGGCGTGCGTGACCGCGCCAGCTTTTTAATCGTCTCCAGCTCGATGTGGGGCGCAACCATATGCAGGAAGTCGAACTGGTAGGCCGATATATGGCGCGAGTGGCGAAAGCCTATCTTGATGACGCTGTCCGGAAACAGGTGACTGGCGTCGATATAAACCAGGTCGGAATCCTCGTCGCGACAGGCCATTTCGGCGATAATGCCGGCGCCCATGCCGAGGCGTACATAAGTCTTGATGACGTCGGAGTCGGTCGCGGTGAAAGCCACGCGGGGTTCGAGATTGGCCTGCTGGAAAGTTTTATCGAGCTGCGAGCGCCCGGTTAATCCCAGCATATAGGTCAGGATCGGAAAGCTCGCCAGGTCGGCCAGGGTAACATTCTCGATGCCCGTCAAGGCATGCTGCGGCGGTACCACGATATAGCGGTTCCAGCGATAGGCCGGTATTGTGATGAGCTCGCCGCGCTCATCGATCACTTCTGATGCGATCACAAAATCGACCTGGTTATTGGCGGCGAGCTTGCACATCGACTTGGGGTTACCCTGGTGCACCCTGAGTTCGATATGTGGATATTGCTTCGAAAAACGCTGCAGAATGGGCGGCAGGATAAACTGGGCCTGGGTATGCGTGGTCGCGATGGTCAGGTTGCCGCGATTGCTTTTACTGAACTCGCGCGCGGCGCGTTTGATATTACGGGCATTGTTCAGCAGGTCGGTCACGTGTTCGAGAATGGCGCGCCCGGCCGGGGAGATCGCGGCGAGTTTTTTACCCGAACGCTCGAAGATCTGGATATCGAGTTCGTCTTCCAGCAGCTTGATCTGATGGCTCACACCCGGTTGCGACGTGTACAGTTCTTCGGCGGCCGCGGACACGTTCAGGTTGTTGCGCACGACCGCATCGAGAAAGCGGAGCTGTTGGAGTTTCAAGGGTTCAGGCGATCTTCCCGTTACAGGCAGATTCGAGTTTACAAGGAAACCGTCGCGTGACAACCAGTTTCTGGCGCCAGCCGAATCAGGTCCTGTTGCCGAAATCGATGGATTTCACACGCGGCGAGAGATTGATTTCATCGATCACGATTTCCGGGCTGGATTGCATGATCTGCCAGACCAGTTGCGCCACATCCGTCACCGCAATCGCATTCTCGGGCTGGGCTCCCGGCGCGAACGGCTGTCCGTCAAAAAATGGGCTGCGCACCATGCCTGGATTTATCAGGCTCACCTGGATACCGTCGCTGGCGCAATCCTCGCGCAGCGACAGGCAGAATCCGCGCAGGCCGAACTTGGAGGCGCAATAAAGCGCGCCTTTCCTGCCTGGTACGAGCGCGGATTCGGAACCGATGAAAATCAGACGACCCTGGCGTCGACGCCTGAGTCGGGGCAGTAGCCCGCGGCAGATAACCATTGCGCTGGTCAGATTGATACGCAGGGCGGACTCCATCTGCGCGATCGAAAACTGCTCGACCGAGCCAAAGTGACCCTGACCCGCGGCGTGAACAAAAGCGTCGATTTCGCGGGTTTCGAGCAATTTTTTTAGCTCTGTTTCGAGCTGGACGAGGTCGTCGAGGTCGAGCGCCAGCGCGGTGAAATTTTCGTGCTCGAGCTGCTCCACCCGACCGCGCCGGCTGAGCCCGATGACCCGATAGCCCTGCGTCAGCAACAGGCTCGCTGTCGCCAGGCCGATGCCGGAACTGGCACCGCTAATCAGTACGGTCCCGGTTTCAGCCATGCCATTCGCAAGGGTGGTAGCTTTGTGCCGGGATACGTTTCATCAGTTGTGCTTCGCAGAACTCGATCATTTCCTGCTCGCGATCGAGCGGGTAGCTGATAATACCATTGTTCAAATGCATATTTTGCGCAAACAACGGCTCCTCCGGGTATAGCCGGGATATTTTGCGGAAATGGTCGCGCGTCAGGCGGAAACTGCCGAGGCTGACCGAGTGTAATTTTTGCGCGTCAATTTTAGCAAAAACCTGGTCGAGTAAATCGACGAAGGCGGTCTGGTATTGGCGGTGATAAACGACCGGGTCGAAACGCAATCCCACCGGCCAGCCGGCTTCGATCAGTCGACGCATCGCCTCGATTCGTTTTGCGATCGAAGGCACGCCGTTTTCGAGTTTACTATGGCTGAACTGGTCGCTGAAGCTGAACGCGGTTACGATACGCGCGACCGGTTCCATCTTCAGCATCGAGCGTACCTGGGTGCTTTTGGTGCGCAGTTCCATCCAGGCATTGTCGATGGCGGCAACGAGCGGGATAAAATAATCGGTGAAGCGCGTCATCGGTTCGTTCGCCAGGCTGTCGCAGTCATAACCCGAGTAAAACCATACCGGCTTGCCCGGGTGCAGCGCGGCGATCTGCCTGATCTGGTCACCAAAGTCTTCATAATTGACGAACAGTACCTGGTGAGCGGACTGGTACATGCCCTGTAGAAAACAGTAGCGACAGTCGTAGATGCAGTTGAGCATATGCGAAAAATAATAATTGTAATCACCCCCGAGGCCGTAACCCTCGGGCGCCGCCAGCACCTGTCCCTTGTTCTTGTGGGCGATGATGATCGCCGGATTCTTTTTCTGTAAGCGGAAGTTCTGTGAGCGCGGATTGAAGACCTCGCCATAGTGTTCGATTTCTATCCGCGGCAGTTTATGCAGGCGCTCCAGCAACTGCTCCGTGCGTGGATGATTGCGCACGGCTGATTCAACGTAAACACAGCTAACCACGATTACAAATCCTCACTATCGCGAAAGCTGATTTGTTCCAGCGTCTGGATGATCGAACGGGCGGATTTTTGTGCCGCCAGCTGCCCCAGCAGAGATTCGGAACTGAAGTTACGATTGCCCAGGTAGCGCCACAATACCCGTAATCGGTTTTTCTGGGTTTGCGTGAAATGCGCCATCGATAAAAGCTGTTGCCAGGCTTCGGGCGCAAGCTCCAGCGCCGCGATTTCCCGCTTGAGTTCGAATAATGCGCGTACCTGTCGATCGATCGAATCGATATGCTGTTGCACCAGTTCGCTCACCCGTTGACGATTTTTACCGGTTTGCTGCCTGCGATTGTCGCTGACAATTTTCAGGCTCTGGGTTAACTCGGCGCTACTGAAACGCAGGGCAGCGTGCATGAAACCGCTGGCCTCCATGTCGAACAGGGTATCTTCCCGGTAGTTGTCACTGGGCTGGCCCAGGGTCAGGCAGGCGCTGCCCGCCAGCGACGAAGCCGCCACGGGTGCCGGGTAGTAACGCTGGCCGCTATCGGCATCGACCACCTTGTTCAGCAAAAACATATCTCCAATTTCGTGCTCGGCGGCGCCGGCGACGCCCAGGTTAATCCAGGCAATCGAAGTTGCGCCGGGATTACTTGCCGCGATCCAGGCGCTGGCCGCGGCGCTTGCGACCTTGCCGATTCCGCTGATGATACAAACCATATCGTCGCCATGGTAAACATCGAATGCCCGCGCATCATGCGATTTTTTCAATCGGTAATAATCGATTACGGGTTTGGCCTCGCAGTGCAGTGCGCATACCCATATCAGCATGACGCCGCCGCCGGCGCGGGTTTACACCACTGTTCGCGCAGGGGCACAAACTCTTCGAGCAGTTGCTGGTTGCCGTGCTTGATGGCGCCCCTGATCAGGATATCGAGCTTTGCCGATAATATGGCCGCCGCTGCTGCATGCTGTTCAGCGGATAAATTTTCTTCGGCGAGCAGTCGATGCAGTGCGCGGGCGCGAAACTGATCCATCACCGGATGCTGGCGCGACAACTGGTCGGCGTGGCCGCCATGCTTGACGATCAGGGCCTGGTCGAGATAGCACACCGGGTAGCGATGGCATAGCCGCAGCCACAAGTCATAGTCTTCGCAGGCAGGAAGGGTTTCGTCGAACAGGCCGAGCTCCAGCAGCACTGATTTTTTGATCACCGAGGCGGATGGGGAGATGGCGCACAGCGGCAGGCATTGTTCGAAAATCCAGCCGCCGCTTTTACGATGCTTGTTCATCGGATTGACGCGGACACCGCTGCGCATCCAGATTTCATCGGAGTGGAACAACACGAAATCGGGCTGTTGCCGCTGCGCATCTCGAATTTTTGCAAGCTTGCTCGGCAGCCAGCTGTCGTCGGAGTCCAGCAAGGCTATCCATTCGCAGCCAGCCGCCTCGATGCCCCGATTACGCGCCGCGCTGACCCCAAGATTCGGCTGGCGCATGATCTTCACCTCGGGAAACGCGCGCGCGACCATGGCAGCGCTGCCATCGGTCGAACCATCGTCGACCAGAATGACTTCATCGGCCTTTGAGCTTTGCTGGCACACCGACTGCAGCGCGCGTGCAAGCGTATGCCTGCGATTGTAGCTAGGTATGACGACGGAGATTTGCATGGCTGCCGGCGGCAGGGATCCGCTCAGGAATTCTGCGGGATGTTGGTCTGCCCCGGGAAATTGGTGACGCTAGTGCCGTCGCTGTCGAGGATGCGGTTCTTGCCGCTACGCTCGACCTCGTCGATACGAATTACTGCGAAATGCGGGATATAGGTATGCTTGACGTTGGCAAATTCGAGCTTGAGCTTTTCTTCGGCCGGATCGATCAACAGCCGGGACTGCTCGCCAAAGATGATTTCGCCAATCTCGATAAAACCCGCCATCTGCGACTGGCTGACCTGATGCGCATAGAGTTCATAAATCCTGTTGTTGTTATGAAACTGGATGCGGAAGGTTGGCTTCGGTGATTTGGGCATGATGAGAAACTAATCCGACTGCATTAACTCGTCAAGCTCGCCGTCCATGTGTAGTTCGGTCAGTTCGGTAAAACCGCCTACGGGTCGGCCGTCGATGACGATTTGCGGGACCGTGCGCGCGCCGTTGGTAAGCGCGAGAAATTGTTGCATCGCAGCATCGTCACCATCGATGCGAACCTCGTCGTAATCGATATCCCATTTCTCCAGCATGGTTTTTGCGCGCGTGCAGAAGGCGCAGTGGGCGGTGCTATAAACGGTAACTCGGGACATCAATCCTGGCCTAATGATTTCGGGAGCGCAATTCTACTACAGATTTTTATTACTGCCATAGTCGGCGCGTGAGAGCCTGGCCGGCTAGCCGGAACTCTTGATCGCGAGAATCGCCTGGTTGCGCAGGGTTTTAAGCAAGCCGAGCTGACTATCGGTTATGTTGATCGATTCCGCGTCGGCGCTATCGATGTAAATCATCGCGATCGGCGCCTGTTTGACGATAATTGGGAAGATCGTAAAACTGCGCGCGGCAATGTTGTCATGGTACCAGGCGGGAATCCTGTCGCGGATTTTTTCATCCCGGGTGTTGTCGATCCGAATATCGACGTTATTTTTAAAGGCCACGTGAAACACGTCCGATTGTGCTTGCAGCGGAATTGCGAAGTGATCGATTATATTTTCTACGTCGTCGCCGTAACCGAAACGGGCCCTGATACTGTCGGTCTTTTTGTCTTTCAGGCATAACACCACGCGCGCGCCACCGAAGGCGCGATAAATGGTTTCCAGTATCATCTGCATGACCTGATTGATGCTGTACTCGCCGGTGAGCGTATTGGTGATGTCCTGAATGCCGTCGGTAAGCACCTTGTCCACCGATTGAGTTTGCGGCTGGGCCTGTTCGACCAGGATTTCCACACTGTCGGTAACGCCGAATTCCTTCCGGGCGGCGTCCTGCGGAGCCTCGGGCTCCTGGTTGCCGCTGGAAGAGATCTGCTGATAGTAAAGGCTTTTATCGAGGTCGAACTGGATCAGCCGGGAGAACTGGGTCAACTCCTTGTGACAGTTTTCCAGCAGCGCCGACACCTTGCTCTCGTCGAGCGCGAGCACCGCGGAGAATTGTTCCGCCAGGCGCTTGATTGCCGGCGCCTGCTGTTCCAGCGGTAAGGTCAGGCAGGCGCCAAGCGCACTGCTGAACTGGGCGATCAAATGCAGGTTTTCCTCGGCGCTGCTGGCTGCGGGTAAATCGTCGAAGTCGAGCGGCAGCATGCTGTCGGTTATCAGCTTCGGGAAACCCCATTCGCGCGCCACCGACATGCCCAGGCGCGGGTAGCTGATTCCCAGCACCTGTATAACCGCCGCTGTCTCGCTACAGTCCTGTCGCAGCATCAGTTTGTCGATCGCCCGCGCCTCTGCATGCAGGTAGAAGCGCACCAGCATTTTGCCGAGTTGTTGCAACAGGGCGCATAGAAATGCTTCCTCGTGATTGGGGAGGTTGAGCGTGCGCGCCAGCGAGTTTGCGAGCAGGCCGCTAAACAATGCCTGTACCGCATTCTCCTTCAGCTGCGAAGCCTGCAGTTTGTTCTGCATGTGCTCGAACAGCATCAGCCCGGTGGCGATACTGCGCACCGGATTGATGCCGAGCATGACAACGGCGCGCGAAATAGTGCTGATCTTGCCGCCGCCACGGTTGTAGTAGGCCGAATTAACCAGGCGCAGCACCTTGTTGGTAAGCGAGTAGTCTTTGAGAATAGTGTTGGAAACCGTGGTCAGGCTTTCGGTGTCGCTGGCCGAGGCCTGGTTTAAAACGCTGATGGTATGGGAAAAAGCCGGAAAGTCTTTTTTGTGGCGTATGCGTCGCAGCAGGAAGCTGACAGTGGCGCCACTATTGTCCCGCGCCGCCGCCGGGTCATCCAGCGCGAGATAGTCGTTCAGCGCCTGTAGCATCGCATTGGCGTCCGCGAAACGTCGCTGCGGATTTTTTTCCAGCGATCTCAGGATTAGTGCATCGAGACGTTCATCGACTTCACTATTTATTTTTGACGGCGGTTCGATCTGGCTATTTGCGATGGCGTTTAGCACCTGGTAGACGTCTTCGCCGCTAAACGCCGGTTTGCCGGTAAGTAACTCGTAACACACCAGGCCGATCGAAAACACGTCGGATACCTTTTGATGCTTGCGGGTCTCGATGTATTCCGGGGCCATGTATTGCGGCGTGCCATAGAGTGCGCCGTTGCTGCCGGCTGCGGCATCGGTCAGAAAGGCGAGTCCGAAATCGGCGATCTTGGCCTGCCCCTGTTCGCTGAGCATGATGTTGGCCGGTTTAATGTCGCAATGCACAATGCCCTGGCTATGCGCCGCGGCCGCGCCGTTTAGAATATCGCGCATTATACGAATTTTCTGATCCATGTTGGCGCCGTGTCGAATTTGACTCTGCAGGGATTCACCGTCGATAAATTCGAACACCAGGAAGGGATTGTTATCCTGCATGCCGATATCGAAAATGCTGACAATATTGGTATGTTGCAGTTTACTGACGGTGCGGGCTTCGGCGAGAAATTGCTCGATGTTGCCATCGAGTCGCAATCCGGATTTCAAATTTACCGATTTGATTGCGACCTTGCGCTTCAAATCCGGATCGTGCGCCAGATATACGATTCCCTGGCTGCCCTTGCCGAGCACCTGCTGGATGTTGAAACGATCTATTTTTGGGGGAAAACTGGCTGCCACGTCAAACTGCAAAACATTATCGGGTGTTTGAAGTATAGACGCCTGCAGGGACTCTGCCGCCCTCAGCCGGGTTCCTGCACCAGCACCCAGGGCTTTATCACCACGGCCCACAGTAAAGCTTCATTGCTGACCCAGTCGCGCGCCTGGTCGTCGGAGACCGGCCCCAACTGGTTCGCAACAGTCCATTCGTGGACCTGTTCGACGTCGTCCTGCTGCAGTGCGTAAGCCACGTCCACCAGGTCAAGCTCGGCCGACATCCGCATGACCTTGCCGGCGGCAAAATAGCGTTGCAACTCCATCCACGGAATTTTAGCGGTTTCGCTATTAATTTTGGCTCGCTTGAGTTCGCGATCCTGGCGCAGCAGTTCCTCGATCACGCGACGGACTGAATGATATCGACGCCGTCCAGCGGGGTAGATTGAATGGTATCCCGGACGGTGAAAATGGCTTCCTTGCGCGGGTAGTGTTTACGCCAGGCAATCGCCACGGTACGGCTCGGTGAAGGTTCGGAAAACGGCTTGATGTCGATCAGCGCCTCATTCTTGTGGCTTTGCGTGACACTGGTGCGCGGCAACACCGTAATGCCAGTGCCGGCTGCCACCATATGGCGTATGGTTTCCAGCGAACCGCCTTCGAGGGTACGCGTCAGTTCGCTATCGCCCGACATGCAATCGGGGCAGGCCTGAATCACCTGGTCGCGAAAGCAGTGGCCCGCACCCAGCAACATCAAATCCTGGGAAGCCAGATCCTCCGGTCGAATCTCCTCGCGTTGTTTCCACTCGTGGTTGCGCGGCAGGGCGACGATAAAGGGTTCGTCGTATAGCGGCGCGGTTTCGATACCCGGCTCGTCGAAGGGG
>CAMYML010000115.1 GCA_947259305.1 uncultured Gammaproteobacteria bacterium
AGATACCTTCGCCTGATTACCCCTTGTTGCGGCGTTCGCGCCGCAATTTTTTTCGATGAATAGGCTGGGTGTCGATTCGTGGGGTAGTTTCGGTAGTTTCCGATGGCCGACAAACTATTGTCTCTTCGCCAGAACTCACCCGTCAAAAAACTGCCTACCCGCCAACCTGATTATATAAGTAACTGATAAATAAAGAGTTAGTTTATTGGCACAGGAATTGCTCTGCCTTAGGTATAGATACAGCTTGAGGAAGCAACATGGCAGAAGAAGCGCAACAGGCAGAAGCAGGAGACGAGACGGCGGCAGCGGGCGGCAGCAAAAAGAAAATGATCTTCATAATTCTTGGCGCAGTGATACTCGTTGGTGGTTCGATCGCTGGCACCCTGTTAATTGTCGGGGGCGGAGACGACGGCGCCGAAGCTGCAGTCGAAGAGGAAGTCGTAGTCGCTCGCGATGACCCCAGTTATATCGATTTGAAGCCCGCCTTCACCGTTAACCTGGCACCCGAAGATCCAGTCGGGTTCCTGCAGATATCGATGCAGGTTCTGACCTTTAACGATGATGTCGCCGAGGATCTGGAGAAACACAAGCCCCTGATCCGCAACAATCTGCTGGTTTTGTTCGGCCAGCAGAAATCCGCTGAACTGCGCGCGCCCGAGGGCAAGGAACAGTTGCAGAAATCGGCCCTGAAAACCGTGCAGACGGTAATCAATGAACATGGTTCGGGTGGCGCAGTCGACAACGTCTTCTTCACCAGTTTCGTGATGCAATAGGGGGTCGGCTTGAGTACTGATATTCTCAGTCAGGACGAAGTCGATGCCCTGCTTGGTGGCGTCGATGACGGCGCTATCGATACCTCCGCGGAAGACCCCGCACTCGATGGCGAAGCCAGGTCTTTCGACTTCAATAACCAGGAACGCATCGTCCGGGGGCGTTTGCCGACCCTGGAAATGATTAACGATCGCTTTGCGCGTTATTTTCGCGTCAGCTTTTTCAACTTGCTGCGTAAGTCTCCGGAAATCTCGGTCAACGGCATCGAGATGATCAAGTTTTCCAAGTACATTAATACCCTGTTTGTTCCAACCAGCCTGAGCATGATTAAAATGGCGCCGCTGCGCGGTACCGGTTTGATCATGCTCGATCCCAAACTGGTTTTCATCCTGGTGGATAACTTTTTCGGTGGCGATGGCACGATTCAGGACAAGATCGAGGGCCGGGAATTTACCTCCACCGAACTCAGGGTCATCGAAAAGGTCGTGCAAATGTGCTTCATCGATCTGATGAAAGCCTGGGAGCCGGTGATGGCGGTGAAGTACAGTTACCACAATCACGAAGTCAATCCGCATATGGCGAACATCGTCAGCCCCAGCGAAGTGGTCGTGGTTGCAACGTTTCACGTCGAGCTCGAAGGCGGCGGTGGCGATCTGCACGTGGTTTACCCCTACTCGATGATCGAGCCGATCCGCACCGTACTCGATGCGGGATTACAGAGCGACCATGGCGATGTCGACGAACGCTGGGCGATTTTGCTCAAGGAAGAGCTGATGCACGCCAAGATAAATTTGCAGGCGCTGTTTATCGAAAAGCAACTGCCGGTATCCGATCTGATCAATTTCAAGGCCGGTGACATCATCCCCATCGATATGCCCGAGCAGGTGATGCTGCTCGCCGAAGAAATGCCGATCATTCGCGGCCAGTATGGCGAGCACCAGGGTAATACCGCGGTCAAGGTCGAAGAAATCGTCGAGATCTACGATCCCGAAAACGAAGACATCAAAAGCGCAATCGCGCAACCCGAATAGTCTGCAGGAGACTGATATGAGTACTGAAACAGAAGAAGCCGTGGATCAGGATGCACTGGCCGAAGAATGGGCGGCAGCCGTTGACGAGCAGGGCGATGGCGCGTCCGACGCTAGCGCCGATGACGGTTTCCAGCAGGTTAGCGCCAAGCATTTAGACGACAGTTCGAAACCCGGGTCGGGTGACGTCAAGCTCGACGTTATTCTCGATATTCCAGTCACCATTGCGATGGAAATCGGGCGCACCCAGCTCAGCATTCGCAATTTGCTGCAGCTCAACCAGGGTTCGATCGTCGAGCTCGACCGGCTCGCCGGCGAGCCGATGGACGTGCTGGTCAACGGCACCCTGGTGGCGCACGGCGAGGTGGTCGTGGTCAATGAAAAGTTTGGTATTCGGCTGACCGATGTCATCAGCCCGGCCGATCGGATCAAGAATCTACGCTAATGCGCTGGTTGTTACTGACAATTGGTTTGTTCTCCGGGGTACTGCGCGCGCAGACAGAGAATCTGGCGGCGGCACCGCTGGAGCCGATTTCCTCTCCCTATCTGTTGAAGCTGACCGGTGGCCTGATCCTGATCGTGGCGCTGATCCTGCTGCTGGCGTGGCTGGTGAAGAAATTCAATCTTAACCAGCAGTCGCATAGCGGCCTGATTAAAATTATCGCCGGACTTTCGATCGGCACGCGCGATCGCATCGTCTTGCTGCAAATCGGTGAGGAGCAAATCCTGGTCGGATTAACCCCGGGACGGATCGAAAAGCTGCATACGTTGGCAAAACCGCTGGAGGCGTCTGGCGAGCAGGTGGTATCCGGCTCTTTCGCCAGCAAAATCAATCGCCTGATGGGTGATCGGGAGACTTCATGAAATATCTGATTGCCCTCAGCCTGATGCTGCTGGTGCCTGCAGCGCAGGCGCAATCGCTCGGCATCCCGGCAATTTCGGTCGACGCGGGCGGTGGCGCGGGTCAAACCTATAGCGTGACCCTCGAAATTCTGGCGCTGATGACGATGTTGACCCTGTTGCCAGCAATTTTGCTGATGATGACGTCGTTCACCCGCATCATCATCGTGCTGTCGATATTGCGCCAGGCGCTCGGTACCGCGCAAACACCGTCCAACCAGATCATTCTGGGGCTGGCCCTGTTTCTGACGCTTTTCGTCATGTCTCCGGTGTTCGACCAGGTATACCTGCTGGCGGTGCAGCCATACATGGATGGCTCCCTGACGGCGCTGGACGCATTGCGCGCGGCGACCGAACCCTTCAAGACTTTCATGCTGGCGCAGACGCGCGAAACCGATATCCGCATGTTTGCCGATATCGCCGGAGTCACGGAAATCGAATCCCCGGAAAAGACGCCGCTGACCTTGCTGATGCCCGCGTTCGTGACCAGCGAGTTGAAAACGGCTTTCCAGATCGGTTTTCTGATTTTCATCCCCTTCGTCGTTATCGACCTGGTAGTCGCCAGCGTGCTGATGTCGATGGGTATGATGATGCTGTCGCCGATGATTATTTCCCTGCCATTCAAATTGATGCTGTTCGTACTGGTCGATGGCTGGGCGCTGATCATGGGGACGCTGGCATCGAGTTTCCTGATAGGCGCCTGACATGACGACCGACATGGTAATCGACCTGTCGCAGCAGGCGCTCTACCTGATCGCGATGATCGCGGCGCCAATGCTGCTGTCGGCGCTGGGCATCGGTTTATTGATCGGTATGTTCCAGGCCGCGACCTCGATCAACGAACAGACGCTGAGCTTCATTCCCAAGCTCATGGTGCTGCTGCTGTCGATTCTGATCGCCGGTCCCTGGATGCTGAATCTGTTGCTGAGTTTCACCCAGCGCCTGTACCTCAGCATTCCGGGGCTTATCGGGTGACGCAGATGGATTTCGATTTCACCCAGGCCACCGCATTTGTAGGATCGCTGATCTGGCCGATGATGCGTATCGGCGCGATGCTGCTGGCGATGCCGGTTATCGGCACACGCCTGGTGCCGACCCGGGTCAAGATCATTATTACCTTCGTGCTGTCGGTGCTGGTGGTGCCGCTGTTGCCCGACTTGCCCCAGGTGGAAGCGCTTTCGCTGGCGGGGATTTTCGTCTCCGCGCAACAAATTCTGATCGGTCTGTCGATTGGCTTCACCCTGCAGCTGGTGTTTGGCGCGTTGATGATTGCCGGTGAAGCGATCGCCATGAGCATGGGCCTCGGCTTCGCCTCGATGGTCGATCCCACCAACGGGGTTAACGTGCCGGTGGTATCGCAATTTCTGATCATTATCGGCACCCTGCTGTTTCTCGCGCTGGGCGGGCATCTGATGCTGATCCAGCTGGTCGTGAGCAGCTTCGAAACCCTGCCGATCTCGCCCACCGGTGTCGGTCGCGACAGTTTCTGGGCGTTGATTTCCTGGGGCAGTCAAATGTTTGTCGGGGCTTTATGGGTGGCTATCCCGGCGCTGATCTCGATGCTCGTAATCACCCTGGCGATGGGTGTCATGACCCGCGCCTCGCCTCAGCTGAACATCTTTTCGGTTGGTTTCCCGGTCACCATGTTCATGGGTTTCATTATCCTGTTACTGGTGCTACCGGGATTTTTGCCGCGCATCAACCAGATGATGCTGCAGGCGATGCAACTGTCGCAATCCATAGTGACTCCCTAAGGACGACCGGCGATGGCGAACGAAAGCGACTCGGGTCAGGAAAAAACCGAACAACCAACCCCGAAAAAACTTCGCGACGCGAAGCAAAAGGGGCAGGTGCCGCGCTCCAAGGAACTCAACAGCATGACCGTCATGGTATTTGGCGCGCTCGGCTTGCTATTCTTGGGCTCGCACATGATCGCCGATATTTCGGGTTTCATGAGGCAGGGATTCAGACTCTCGCGCGCCGAGGTTTTTTCGCAGCAAGCCCTGTTGGAGCGCTTCACAATCACGATATATGACGCGCTCGCTGCGATCGGCCCATTCATGGTTCTGATGACGGTGGTCGCGATTTTCACGCCACTGGCCATCGGCGGTTGGGCCTTCAGCGTCGACGCCCTGGCGTTCAAAACCGACCGCATCAATCCGATCAACGGATTCAAGCGCATGTTTTCCTCCAAGGGATTGATGGAATTGATCAAGGCCGTGGCCAAATTCCTGGTGGTGTCGGTGGTTGCCGTGACTTTTTTATGGAGCAAGGCCGACGACTTTCTCGGCCTGGGTGCGCAGTCGCTGGCGCTGGCGTTGCAGAACGGCGCCTGGTTGATTGGCCAGAGCTTCCTGGTGGTTTCCTCTACGCTGATTCTGATCGCCGCGATCGACGTGCCGTTCCAGCTGTGGGATCACTCGCAAAAGCTGAAGATGACGCTGCAGGAAGTACGCGATGAAATGAAAGACACGGAGGGCAAGCCGGAAGTCAAATCCAGGGTGCGCCAGGTGCAGCAGGAAATGGCGCAGCGCCGCATGATGGAAGCGGTGCCCGAAGCCGATGTCATCATCACCAATCCGACGCATTACGCGGTGGCGTTGAAATATGACCACGACAACATGGCGGCGCCGCTGGTGCTGGCAATGGGCAAGGATCTGATAGCACTCAAGATCAGGGAAATTGCCGCATTCCACGAAATCGAAATTTTCGAGGCACCGCCGCTGGCGCGCGCGCTTTACGCCAACTGCAAGATCGACCAGGAAATCCCGTCGCATCTCTATTTTGCGGTGGCCCAGGTACTTGCCTTCGTATTTCAGCTGCGCCTCGCGCGGCAACACGGCAGCGACATGCCGGATCGCCCCGAGCCCTATATGCCAACCGACGAAGAAGCCTGACCGAGGAGTAGAATAAATGGCCGGAGAGACAATAACCGCGCAACTCAGGGGTTTTAATCCCCAGGGTCTGGGCGCCCCGATAATCGTCATCATGATGCTGGCGATGGTGGTCATACCGCTGCCGCCGATGGCGCTGGATATGCTGTTTACCTTCAATATCGCATTCGGCCTGGTGGTGCTGCTGGTGTCGGTTTACGCTATGCGACCACTCGATTTCACCGTGTTTCCGACCATATTACTGGTGGCAACGCTGCTGCGGCTGGCGCTCAACATCGCTTCGACGCGGGTGGTTCTGCTCGAAGGCCACACCGGCACCGCGGCCGCGGGCAAGGTGATCGAAGCCTTCGGTGATTTTGTCATCGGCGGCAACTACGCGGTCGGCCTGGTGGTGTTCGCGATTCTCGTCATTATCAACTTTGTCGTGGTTACCAAGGGTGCCGGTCGGGTGTCAGAGGTTAGCGCCCGTTTTACCCTCGACGCCATGCCGGGTAAGCAAATGGCGATCGACGCCGATTTGAATTCGGGTCTCTGCAGCCAGGACGAGGCGCGTCAGCGCCGTACCGAAATTGCTCAGGAGGCCGATTTTTACGGTTCCATGGACGGCGCCAGCAAATTTGTGCGCGGCGACGCCATCGCCGGCATCCTGATTCTGTTTATCAACATCATTGGCGGGCTTGCGATCGGCGTGTTTCAGCACGACCTCGAAGTCGGAGTCGCGGTACGTAACTACACCTTGCTGACTATCGGTGACGGCCTGGTGGCGCAGATTCCGTCGCTGCTGCTGTCGACCGCGACCGCGATCATCGTGACCCGCGTTTCCAATTCCGAATCCATGTCGAGCCAGGTATTCAGCCAGATGTTCGACAATCCGCGCGCACTCGTCGTGGCTGCTGTCATTATCATGCTGCTGGGCCTGATTCCAGGCATGCCCAACTTCGCGTTTTTGACAATCGCAGCGATCGGCGGCAGCTTGGCTTACATGCTGCACCGCAAGCAACAGCGCGGCGAGCTGGTCGAAGTCGAGCCGGAAGAAGTGGAACCGCGTCCCGAGCAGCGTGAACTGAGCTGGGACGACGTACAGACCGTCGACATCATCGGGCTCGAAGTCGGTTATGGCCTGATTCCGCTGGTGGATGCGCGCCAGGGTGGCGAACTGATGACGCGCATCAAGGGCGTGCGCAAAAAATTGTCGCAGGAACTCGGTTTCCTGATTCAGCCCGTGCATATCCGCGACAACCTGGATCTGTCGCCGAACAGTTATCGCCTGAGCCTGCTCGGGGTGCCCATGGGCGAAGCCGAGGTGCTGCCCAACCGCGACCTCGCGATCAATCCGGGCTCAGTTTACGGCGAGCTCAGCGGTACTCCGACCAAGGACCCCGCCTTCGGTCTCGATGCCTTCTGGATCGAGCCGTCGCAGCGCGATCACGCTCAAACCCTGGGTTACACCGTGGTCGACGCCTCGACCGTAATCGCGACCCACCTGAGCCAGTTGCTGCAGGACAATGCGCATGAATTGATCGGGCACGAGGAAGTTCAGGAATTACTCGAAGTGCTGAAGCGTTCATCGCCCAAGCTGGTCGATGGCCTGACGCCGAAACCGCTCGAACTCAGCATTATCGTCAAGGTATTGCAAAATCTGCTGCAGGAGCAGATTGCGATACGCGATTTACGTACGATCGCCGAAACATTGGCAGAACACGGCAGCAAGAGTCAAGATGCCGGCGTCCTCAGCGCCCAGGTACGCATCAGCCTGGGCCGTCAGATCGTGCAAAACATCTTCGGAATGGCGTCAGAGCTCACTGTCATGACCCTGCACCCAACCTTGGAACAGATCTTGCTTCAATCAATACCAGGACAGGACACTAACGTCATGGCATTCGAACCGGGGATGGCGCAAATGATACATAGCTCGCTAAAACAGGCATCTGAGATGCAGCAGGCACGCGGTGAAGCCGCGGTGCTGCTGGTCTCGCAAAACCTCAGAACGCTGTTGGCGCGAATGGTGCGTCATGCGATTCCAGGGCTGCACGTGCTGAGCTACGACGAAGTACCGGATGACAAGCAACTGCGGGTGGTCGCCAATATCGGTGCACCCGAGGCCCAGAGTGAAGTGAGGACTGGTAATGAGAATTAAACGAACGTTTGCAGCAAGCATGCGCGACGCACTGATCCTGGTCAAACAGGAGCAGGGCCCGGACGCGGTGATCCTGGGTAACAAAAAAGTGCCCGGTGGTGTCGAAATCCTGTCCGCGGTCGACTTTGACGAAGCGGCAATCGCCAGCCTGGCGAGCCAGGCACCGGCGCCGCGCAGGGAAGCAAGATCCGTTGTCACCAGTAGCGCGGCCAACGATGTGGCCAGCGATGCCTGGGTTGGCTCGACACTCAACGATGGCCGCAAGGAGCCCACGCTCGGACCGGTGGCTACCGGTGGTTCCAGATCGCAGTATCGGCAGGCGCCGGTAACGGCCCCCATCAGCCAGGCTCAGGCGCAGCCCGTGCGTCGGCCAGTTACCAAACCGGCGGCGGCGAAGGCCCGCAGCAAACCGCCTGTAGCCAGTCCGGCGCCAAAGCCGGCCGCCAGAAAACAGGTCGCACAGAAGCCGGTTGCCAGAAAGCCGGCGGTCAAAAGGCAGCAACCAGTGGCGGTCAGGCCGGCACCCGAAAAGCCGGTTATCGATGAAGTCAAAAACGAGTTGCAAAACCTGCGCGATCTGATGGAAAGCCAGCTGTCGGTTTTGCAGTGGGATCGATTCAGTCAAAAACATCCGGTGCGCACCGTGTTACTAAACCTGATGTCGGAAATGGGTCTGGGCGCAGATATTTGTGAAACCGTATTGTCGCACCTGGATAAGCTCAACGAGGATCCGCACAAGGTCTGGCAGCAGGCGCTCGGCATTATCGCGTCCTGCCTGCCAATCAACCGTCGCGACCTGCTGGCCGAGGGTGGCCGCATCGCGCTGGTGGGATCCACCGGGGTTGGCAAGACCACCACCATTGCCAAGCTCGCGGCTCGTTTTGCGCATGCCCATGGCAAGCGCTCGGTGGCGATGATCAGCACCGACCAGTTCAGGATCGGCGCGCAGGAACAATTGCAGCATTTCGCGCGTTTGCTGGAAGTGCCGATGCTGACCGCGAGCAACAGCGAAGAAATCTGCGATCGGCTGGACATGCTGGCCGACAAGAAGCTGGTATTGATCGATACCGCCGGCATGAGTCAGCGTGACTTGCGTTTGAGCGAACAGTTTCATCGGCTGCAGGCCGGAGCACCCCAGATCAAGCCTTACCTGGTGTTGTCGGCGAATACGCAGCTGGCGGCGCTGAACCAGACCATTCTCAATTTCAACAAGGTAAAGCTGGCTGGCGCCATCGTCACCAAGCTGGACGAAGCCGCCAGCCTCGGTGGCATTATCACCGCATCGATTCGCCATCAACTGGTGCTGGCTTACTGCGGTACCGGGCAACAGGTGCCGGAAGACCTGGAGCCGGCGAAAAGTCATCGCCTGATCAGCCGGGCGGTATCGCTGATGCAGCAACACGGCGAGCATTTTGATCAGGAGGCGCTGGCGCTGCGTTACAACCACATCATTAACAAGAATCACGCATAGGTATAGAACAAATGGATCAGGCCCAAGGTATAAGACAGATGAGAGCGCAACACCCGGTGCGGGTAATTGCGGTGACCAGCGGCAAGGGCGGCGTCGGCAAAAGCAACGTCGCCATCAATCTCGCGGTGACCCTCGCGCAGTCCGGTGAAAAAGTCATGGTCATGGACGCGGACATGGGTCTCGCCAACATCGACGTATTACTCGGCCTGAGCCCCGGGCTCAACCTGTCGCATGTGATCAATGGCGAATGTTCGCTCGAGGAAACCATTATCGAAGGTCCGGCCGGCATCAAGATCGTGCCGGCGTCCTCGGGCGTCGCGGCGATGTCGGATCTGACGCCAGCGCAAAACGCGGGCGTCATCCGCTCGTTCTCCGAGCTGACCGAACCGGTGGACACGCTGCTGATCGATACCGCGGCCGGCTTATCCGACAGTGTCGTCAGCTACACTCGCGCCGCGCGCGAGGTCATCGTCGTGGTCTGCGACGAACCGGCGTCGATTACCGATGCCTACGCCATGGTCAAAGTCATGAACCGCGATTATGGCGTCGAGCGATTTCACGTGCTGGCCAACCAGGCGCAGGGTGCGACCCAGGGACGCGAACTGTATAACAAGCTGGCGCGGGTGTCGGAGCGTTTCCTCGACGTTACCCTCAATTATCTCGGCTGCATCCCTTACGACGATTGTCTGAAAAAGGCCGTGCAAAAGCAGAAGTCGGTGGTTGAGGCCTTTCCTCGCAGCCAGTCTGCAACCGCGTTCAAGCAGATCGCGAAGAAGACCCAGCAATGGCCGGCTCCCAGTTCCATAGAAGGACATCTCGAGTTTTTCATCGAGCGCCTGGTGAATTTCAGCGCGCGGGAAGAGCGCCTGTGAACGGGCACGCGATGTATGCCGAAGTCGAAAATCTGGGCGCAGACGACCAGATTATTCGGCATGCCTCGCTGGTAAAACGAATCGCCTATCACTTGCTCAATCGATTGCCGCCGACGGTGCAAATCGACGACCTGATTCAGGCCGGGATGGTCGGACTGCTCGAGGCAGCCAGTAACTTCAACCCCGAAATGGGCGCCAGCTTCGAAACCTTCGCTGGTATTCGTATCCGCGGTTCGATGATCGACGAAATTCGCCGTTCCGACTGGACTCCGCGCTCGGTGCACCGCAAGTTTCGTTCGGTATCCGAAGCGATTCGCAAGATCGAAAATGAAACTGGCGAAGACGCCCGCGATGCCGACGTCGCGCAAGCGCTCGGTATCAGCCTCGGCGAGTATCACCAGATCCTGATCGATTCGTCGTCATCGCGAATTTACAGCATCGAAACCATGGAAGAAAACACGCAGGATGCCGCGATTCCGAGTTCGTCCGAGCAAACCCCGGAAGAAGCCTTTGGCAGCGACGAGTACCAGCGGCAACTGGCTGAAAGTATCCAGCAGCTGCCCGAGAAGGAACAGCTGGTGATGTCGCTTTACTACGATGATGAACTCAATTTTCGCGAGATCGGAGAAATTCTCGATGTCACCGAGTCGCGCATTTGCCAGCTGCATGGCCAGGCCTTGCTGCGCATCAAGTCGCGCATGTCGGAGTGGAGCAAACCGGGTTAACGCGCCGAACCGCTCCG
>CAMYML010000116.1 GCA_947259305.1 uncultured Gammaproteobacteria bacterium
TTTCCTGCGTCATTACTACCCCCAGGCCGATATCACCGCGGTCGACATCGACGTCGAACTGGTAGAAAAAATGCTGCAAATGAAGGTGCTGCCATCCGCCGGCGCCGGGCTGACATACGTTTACGACGATGCCGCCCATTTCATTCTGTCCTGCGAGCAGGCCTACGACCTGATTCTGGTCGATGTTTTCACCGGTGCGCAATCACCCGGCTGGCTGCTCGAGAAGAAGTATATTAACGGCCTCTACCAGCTGCTCAGCGAGCGTGGCGCGGCGGCTTACAACCTGCTGATCGACAGCGAGCATGACTTCAAGCTCTTTTATCGCGATTTGCGCCTGGCGTTCAGCCAACAAACCCTGTGCCTGCCGGTCAAGGGTTACGAAAACACAATTGCCTACGGTATCCGCCCCCCGGTGCCTGCGCGCGATATGGCCTGGCACATGCAGCACGCCCTGGCGCTGTCCGAACGGCTCGAGATTGATTTCCTGCAGATACTCTCGGTAATTTACAATACCAACCCGGTTGGCGGCGGAGTGCTGTAACGCAAAAAACGGCGCGGCTTACTGGTTTTTGCCACCGCCGCGACAGTGCGGGGAATCGGCGACCACGCCCTGGCGCGCCTGCCATTCCTCCGGGGTCAGGGTATGCAAGGCCAGCGCGTGTATCTGCTGCAGCTCATGTTGCAGCGTCCTGTTGACCATGCGGTGACGCTTGATCAACATTTGATCCTTGAATGAATCGCTGACGATGGTGACCTTGAAGTGTGATTCCGCGTCGGGCGCCACATTGTGCATGTGACTTTCGTTTTCGACCTGCAGGTAGTCTGCGTCGAACTCGCCGGCGAGTTTTTGTTCGATAGTGGACTGGATTGACATCTGGATTAATTTCCGGGGTTTATCGCTCTTTGTGCTGAACTTCTTTAATCGCCTCGGCCACATCCTCCATGGTCTGCAACCGGTCTTCGAGCTCGACAGCCATCATGCGCTGCACCAGCAGGCTGACGCGCGGCCCTAATTCCTTTCTGATCTCGTGCACCGGGACCGCCTTGCCTTCGAGGTGCTGGAACAGCAGCGACATGGGTTCTCCGGTATAGGGTAACTGCCCGGTAAACATGGCATAGGCGATGATACCCAGGGCATAGATATCGCTGCGATGATCAGCATCCAGCCCCTTGGCGCGTTCCGGAGACAAGTAAGCCGGGGTACCTATGATCGACCCGGTCGCGGTCAGGGTCGCATCGGTATTGGAGTTGGCCGAAGCGATACCAAAGTCAACGATCTTTACCAGACCCGCTTCGTCCATCAGGATATTACTCGGCTTCAAATCACGGTGGACGACATCCTGGTTATGCGCCGCGGCCATGCCGTTGGCGACCTGCAACAGGATATCGAGCGCTTCCTTGACCTCGAAACGCTTTTTGATCTTGAGGTACTCATCGATTCCCCGGCTCTCGAAATACTCCATTGAAATCGCGCTCAGGTTGCCCTTGATCAGCATATCGTGGATGCGAATAACGTTGTGATGACTGACCTTGCGTGAATACCTGACCTCGCGCAGGAAGCGTTCCCGTGACGACTCTTCGGCGGTCAGCTCGGGGTGCATAAACTTCAATATCAGGGTCTCGCCCACCATTTTATCCTTGGCCAGCATGACGCGGCCCATAGCGCCACGGCCAACTTCCTTATCGATGAGATAACGATCCAGCCACAGATCACCATGCTTGAAATCTTCGATATTGTGCGTCTCGGGTACGACCGGCGCCGACACCGTCTGCGCGACATTCTGATCGACCGATTGCGTATCGAACTTGAGCAGACGGGTATCGAAATAAGCCTCCTGGTCGATATTGAGAGGCGCTAACTCGTATTCCTCGGTCAGCCGGTTGACCACTTCGCCAGCGGTATCGCGTACCGTGGCCTGCAATGTCGGAACCTTTTGCATCAGCTTGTCGCGAATCGTCTTGCCGTGCCTTTTGGTGGCGAGTTTGCCGATGGTTTCGAGCGCTTCGCGCTGCACCAGCGCTTCGGGCATACGCAGGCAGGCAAAAGCGATCTCGAGTCCCTTGCTGAAACCGAGTTCAGCGACGGCCTTCAACACCGCGGGCGCCGATTCCGCATATTTCTCCACGACCTTTTTGAGAATGCCGATCGATTCGCGCTTATTCGACCTGCCGATTACCTCGATCGCGCTTTCGCGCACCTGCCAGTTTTCGTGCAGCGCGTTATCCCAGAGCTGCTTGAGGTCGGACGGATCGCTGCTTTGCGCCGCAAACCTCTGCGCCTGTTCGCGAATGAATTCGTTGTCATGACTGGTCAGGCCATCGGCCGCCGCGTAAAGCTTGTCGTTGCCGAACTTTTTCAGGCACTTCAACGCCTGTTCCTTGCCCCACCATTCCTGCTGGTCGAGCAGCCGCAGGAAGGTTTCGAAACCTTCCGGGGTGACATGTTTAACGAACAGCTTGATGAAAATTTCGCGAATTTCATCCGACTTGCCGCAGGTCCAGGGCGCCAGTCTCGGTACCAGCTCCGCATCCGCCTGCGCCCGCAAGATTTCGAGCGCCATTTCGCGCTCAATTTCGGACATGGATTCGACAAATGGCAACAGCACCGAGGCGTCGAATTTGACCTGCAGGTTTTTCAGCGTTTTCAGGGCCTCGATGACAACCGTCTTGTTTTCGTCATTTAAAAACTTCGCGATCACCTGCGCTATCGCGGCCTGGTCTACTTTGGAAAAATAGCGTAACAGCATGATCTTGATCGAGGGGCTGCCGATCTCGCTCGGTTCGATGCGTAACACCTCGAGATCGAGCGGCACCTGCGAATCCTCGGCCAGCTTGAGCAGTTGCTCGGCGTGAGTTTTATCGAGTTTGAGCGCGTTGGTTATGATCTGTTCGGGTTTCAGCTTGGCTCGCTGAAACGCGAGGATATCGATGATTTCGGTCTTGGAAACGTCGGATTCGTGTAATTTCTTGAACAGTTTGCTGGGATTGACGTGATCCGTCTTCGCCAGAATCGAAGCCGCGGCGACACGAATATCGGTGGCGTCGTTATCGAGGCTTTTGAGGAACAACTCCTCGCTACCCCCTTCTACATTTTCCAGGCAAATCTCGGTTAAAAGCGCCTGGTGTATGCCGGAAGTCGCCGGGATTACCTGGATTAAATGCTCCAGCGAATCCTTGGACGACTGCCGCAGTTTCTCGATCAGTGCCACGCCCTTGGGGCTCTCCAGATCGTCACAATCGAGAAACTGTTTCAGTGTTCTTTTAAAAAAAATAGAGCCTAACACTGCCATATTATTATCATTTCGACATTAGCCTGCGCGAAAACTACTTATATGACAGGATTATAGTCATAAATCGGCCTAAAAAGACCAGCCGGGCCTTATTTTATGCCTAACAATTCTCAGTGCAGGCGTTGTTTGGCAAAACTGAAATGCCGATCGGCGCCGATATCGACCGAAATCAGGTCGCCGGCTTCGAATTCACCCGCCAGAATCGAGGTCGCCAACGGATTCTCGATCGCCTGCTGAATTTCACGTTTCAGCGGCCGCGCACCGTATACCGGATCGAATCCGAGTTCACCCAGGGTATCCATTGCCGCATCGCTGATCGAAAAACCGATATCTTTCTCTTTCAGTCGCGCGGTCAGCGACTGCAGCTGGATTTGCGCGATGGCGCGAATCTGCTCCTGCGTCAATGGATGGAAAACCACTGATTCGTCGATACGGTTAATGAATTCGGGCCTGAAATGGCGCGCAACCTGCTCCATCACCGCGCGCTTGATTTCATCGTAGTGCTGTTCCCCGGCATGGGCCTGTATTTCGGTGGATCCCAGATTCGAAGTCATGACGATCACGCAGTTGCGGAAATCGACCGTGCGCCCCTGGCCGTCGGTGAGGCGACCGTCATCCAGCACCTGCAGCAGGATATTGAAAACATCCGGATGCGCTTTTTCGATTTCATCGAGCAGAATAACCGAGTAGGGACGTCGTCTAACCGCTTCGGTCAGGTATCCGCCCTGCTCGTATCCGACATACCCCGGCGGGGCGCCAACCAGCCTGGCGACACTGTGCTTTTCCATAAACTCTGACATGTCGATGCGAATCATCGCGTCTTCGGTATCAAACAGAAAATTCGTCAACGCTTTGGTCAGCTCGGTTTTGCCGACCCCGGTGGGGCCGAGGAACAGGAAGGAACCATTGGGGCGTGAAGGATCGGACAGTCCCGCGCGCGAGCGTCGAATCGCGTCGGATACCGCTTTCACCGCCTCACCCTGGCCAACCACGCGCTGGCTAAGCTGGTTTTCCATATCGAGCAATTTTTCGCGCTCCGAACCGAGCATTTTGGATACCGGAATGCCGGTCCAGCGTGAGACTATGTAGGCGATTTCTTCTTCACCGACCTTGTTGATCAACAGTTTCATATCCTGCATTTCGACATTGGCGGCGAGATCGAGCTGCTTTTCGAGCTCGGGGATGCGCCCGTATTGCAATTCCGACATGCGCGCGAGGTCGCCCGCGCGTTGCGCGGTTTCCAGGTCGAGGCGCGCCCGTTCCAGCTCTTCCTTGATGTGCGTGCTGCCCTGCAGCGCCGCCTTTTCCGATTTCCAGACTTCATCGAGATCGGAGTATTCGCGTTCCAGCTTGCCAATTTCGTCTTCCAGGGCCTGGCGGCGCTTTTTACTGGCCGCGTCGCTTTCCTTTTTCAGCGCTTCCTGCTCGATCTTGAGCTGGATCAGGCGCCGTTCGAGCCGATCCATGTCTTCCGGCTTGGAATCGATTTGCATTCTGATGCGACTGGCGGATTCATCGATCAGATCGATCGCTTTGTCCGGCAACTGCCGGTCAGTGATATAACGATAGGACAGCGTCGCCGCGGCAACGATCGCCGGGTCGGTGATGTCGACCCCGTGATGAACCTCGTAGCGCTCTTTCAAACCGCGCAGAATCGCAATCGTGTCCTCGACGCTGGGCTCCTGTACCAGCACTTTTTGAAAGCGGCGTTCCAGCGCGGCATCTTTTTCGATGTACTGCCGGTATTCGTCGAGCGTGGTTGCGCCGATACAGTGCAGCTCGCCGCGCGACAACGCGGGCTTGAGCATATTGCCGGCGTCCATCGCGCCCTCGGCCTTGCCGGCGCCAACCATGGTGTGTAATTCATCGATAAACAGGATGACCTGACCTTCCTGCTTGCCCAGGTCGTGCAATACGCCCTTGAGGCGTTCTTCGAATTCACCGCGGAATTTGGCGCCCGCGATCAGGGAGCCCATGTCCAGCGACAGCACGCGCTTCTTCTTCAGGCCCTCGGGCACCTCGCCGTTGATAATCCGCTGCGCCAGTCCTTCGACGATCGCGGTTTTACCGACGCCGGGTTCGCCGATCAGCACCGGGTTATTCTTGGTGCGGCGCTGCAGCACCTGAATCGCGCGGCGGATTTCCTCGTCGCGACCGATGACCGGATCAAGTTTGCCCTGCTCGGCGCGCTCGGTCAGGTCGATGGTATATTTCTCGAGCGCCATACGCTGGTCTTCCGCGTTCTCGTTATCGACCGTCTGGCCACCGCGGATGCCGTCGACCGCGGCGGCGATAGCCTGCTTGTTGGCGCCCGAAGTCTTCAGCGCATCGCTGAGCGGCCCTTTTTCATCCATCGCCGCCAGCACAAACAGCTCACTGGAAATAAACTGGTCTTTACGTTCCTGCGCCAGCTTGTCGGTGATGTTGAGTAACTTGCCGAGCGCATTCGAAATATGCAGATCGCCGGCGGCGCCTTCGACCCGCGGCAACTTTTCGAGCATCTCGCCCAGCTGCGAGCGCAGCAGGTTGAAATTAACCCCGGCATGGGAGAACAGCGGGCGCACCGAGCCACCCTGCTGATCGAGCAGGGCAATCATTAAATGCACCGGTTCGATAAACTGGTGATCACGCCCCACCGCCAGCGACTGGGCGTCGGACAGGGCTTCCTGAAACTTACTGGTCAAACGATCCATACGCATGGATACAATCCTCTAAACATTAAAAACTATGAGGTTATGTAGGACTGTTGCACCATTTTTCAACCCCGGCGGAGCGTGGATTAATTGATCCAGATCAAGGTCGCCATGCGCCCTGTGGTCGTAGCGCGGCGATAGGAATAAAACAGCTCAGCATCGCGGTAGCTGCAGTGCGGATCAAGCGAGACCTGGCTGACGCCATGCAGATTCAATACCCGCTCGGCGAGCCCGGCGAGATCGCACAACCAGTGCCCCGGACCATGCGGAATAAAATAATTCGGCGCGTCCGCGATCGTATCGGCAAAGGCCGCGCGCACTTCATCACCGACTTCGAAGCAGGCTTGCGAAATTCCAGGACCGATCCAGGCCATCAATTGATCGCCGGCTGTCTGCATCGCCGCGAGCGCCGCCGGAATCACCCCCGCCTGCAGACCGCGCCAGCCGGCATGCACCGCGGCGACCTCGGTGCCGGCCCGGTTGCAGATCAGTATCGGCAGACAGTCGGCGGTCATCACCACGGCGACCTGACCCGGCTCGCGGGTAACCGCGGCATCGGCGTCTCGGCCTGAATCCTGCTCCAGGACTACCGCCCGGATGCCGTGGGTTTGATTGATCCAGCCCGGCTCCGCCGGAAGCTGTAGCTGGTCACTCAAGGCTTGCCGATTCTGTCGCACCCTTGCTTCGTCGTCACCCACGTGCAGCGCCAGATTAAAACTGTCGAACGGGGATTCGCTGACACCACCCTGGCGAGTCGTGCAGCAGGCAGATACGCTGGCCGGCGCGGGCCACTGCGGTTGAATGATTTCAATCATATCCAATCAGGGCGTCCAGCAACTGCTGAAGATCCTGCGGCAAGGGCGCTTCGAAACTGACCGTTTCACGACTGCGTGGATGGATGAAGCTGAGCCGCTCGGCGTGCAGCGCCTGGCGCCGGAAACCGCGGATAACGTCAAGCAGGACATCACTGACACCCGCCGGGATGCGCACGCGCCCGCCGTAGACCGGATCACCGAGCAGGGGATAGTTGATATGCGCCATGTGCACGCGAATCTGATGGGTGCGCCCGGTTTCCAGCTGCAGCCGGATCAGACTGTAATGCGCGAACTTGCGCGCAACCTGAAAATGAGTAAGCGCCGGTTTGCCGCTGGTCTGCACCGCCATCTTTTTGCGGTTTTGCGGATGCCGCGCGATACCGGTCTCGATGCTACGCCCGGCGGTGACCACGCCCTGCGTTATGGCAATGTATTCCCGCTTTACCAGGCGTTCCTGCAGCTGCTCGACCAACCAGCTATGCGCGCTTAAATTACGCGCCACCACCATAACCCCGGTAGTGTCCTTGTCGAGACGATGGACTATGCCGGCCCGCGGTAACTGCTCGAGGCGCCGATCCCGCAGCAATAAACCGTTTACCAGGGTTCCGTCAGGATGACCGGCAGCCGGGTGAACCACCAGGTCGGCAGGCTTGTTGACGACGATAATATCCTGATCCTGGTACAAAATTTCGAACTCTACCGCCTGCGGCGGGTCTGAGATTACGATCTGCTGTGGGACATCCAGATCCACCTGGTCACCGCTAAACACCTTTTGCCTGGGTTTACACGGTGCATCGTTGATACAGACGAAACCCTGCTGAATCCATTGTTGAATCCTGCTGCGCGAGTAGTCGGGCAACAACTGGTGCAGGGCCTGGTCCAGCCGGTTTCCAGCCATTTGCTTTTCGATCTGGAAACTTTGCTGAATTAATTTCATGCGCTGGTTATACTGTTTGTCTGGCAGTTCAGCAAGTAATCCGACCTTATCAAGTTAGTTAAAAAAATGCGTTTAATAATAACCCTGGCCATGGCGCTTAGCCTGGCCGCCTGCGGCCCGGACAAGGAAATCGACGTCACCGCCGACTGGAGCGTGGAGCAATTCTATAGCGAGGCGCGCAGCGAGCTCGCCAAAGAGAATTACCTCACGGCGATCGAGTACTATGAAACGCTGGAATCGCGTTTCCCGTTCGGCAAATATGCAACCCAGGCGCAAATCGATGTTGCCTACGCCTATTACAAGTTCAATGAACCGGATTCGGCGATAACCGCGCTCGACCGCTTCATTAAACTGCATCCGCGTCATCCGTCGGTCGACTACGCCTACTACCTGAAAGGATTGGCCAACTTCGGGCGTGGCGGCACGATTCTCGACGCGCTGGTTGAACGCGATCTATCCACCTTCGACAAAAATCTCATGCTCGTCGCATACAATGATTTCAAACTGCTGTTGCAACGTTTCCCGAGCAGTCGATATGCCGTCGATGCCAAAAAACGCATGATCTATTTGCGCAATGAGCTGGCGCGGGCGGATTTTAAGACCGCCAGTTACTACGCATCGCGCGAGGCCTGGGTCGCGGTCGCCAATCGCACCAGGTTCATCCTGGCCAATTACCAGGGTTCCAGCGTCATCAAATCGACCCTCGAGCTGCAGCTCCAGGCCTACCAGCAGCTGGGCATGGAACAGCTGGCGCTGGACACCCAGCGAGTTATCGATCTGAACTACAACCAGGGTTCCTGATGGACTACCGCAAACTCGGTCGCAGCGACATCGAGGTCAGCGAGATTTGCCTCGGCTCGATGACCTGGGGCACGCAGAACAGCGAAGCCGAAGGGCATGCCCAGATCGATTATGCGCTGGACCGCGGCGTAACCTTCATCGATACCGCGGAACTGTACCCGTCTAATCCGATGTCGGCGGCAACCGCCGGTCGAACCGAAGAGATTATCGGTAGCTGGCTGGCCAAATCCGGCCGGCGTGATGAAGTCGTGCTGGCGACCAAGGTCGCCGGCGAAGGCCACGACTATATCCAGAACGGCATCGATATCAGCCCGCAAAAGATTCGCATCAGCCTCGAGGGCAGCCTGCAGAAATTGCAGACCGATTATGTCGACCTGTATCAATTGCACTGGCCGAACCGAGGTTCCTACCATTTCCGGAATAACTGGCGTTACGACCCCTCGAAGCAGGATACACAGCAAACCCAGGAGCACATTTATGCCGTCCTGGCCTACCTCGGCGAGCTTGTCGCCGATGGGAAAATTCGCCAAATCGGGCTTTCCAACGAAACCTGCTGGGGAACCAGCCAGTTTCTGCAAATTGCCGAGGCGAATAATTTCCCGCGCGTGGTCTCGCTGCAAAACGAATACAGCCTGATGTATCGCAGCCATGATCTCGACCTGGCGGAACTGTCGCACCACGAACAGGTGGGATTATTGCCGTATTCGCCGCTGGCCTGCGGCATGCTCACCGGCAAGTACGAAAGCGGCGCCAGGCCCGCGGGTTCGCGCTTAACTACCAATCCAGACCTGTGGGGGCGGGTCAACGATGCAGTGTGGCCGGTGATAGACCAGTACGTGGCAATCGCCAGGAAACACGGCATCGACCCCGCGCAGATGGCGATTGCCTTCTGCAATCAACGACCGTTTGTGACGTCGAGTATCATCGGCGCCACCAGTATCGAGCAACTGGCCGTGAATCTCGGCGCCGCCGAGCTTGAACTTGGCGACGAAGTGCTCGAAGATATTCAGAAAGTTTACCGTCAATATCCAATACCCTATTAATCCCGCCATGAATCAATCAGAAATAATTACCGAAATGAAGGTACTGCCCGAAATCGACGTCGCGTATGAAATCAGGCGCCGGGTAGATTTTATCAAGTACGAATTAGAACTCAGCACCCAGAAAACCCTCGTGCTCGGCATCAGCGGTGGTGTCGATTCATGCACCTGCGGCCGACTGGCACAACTCGCCGTCGACGAACTCAACGAGTCGGGCAGCGGCAATCGCTTTGTCGCGGTGCGCCTGCCCTATGCGTCCCAGGCCGACGAGGCCGATGCCCAGCTATCGCTGGACTTCATTCAACCCAGCCACAGCGTCAGCGTTAACGTACAACCCGGCACCGATGCAATTCACCAGTCGACGCTGAACGCGCTCGAAGAGCAGGGCCTGGGCGGGCAGAGCGAAAGCCTGCAGGACTTCGTCAAGGGCAACGTCAAGGCGCGCATGCGTATGGTGGCGCAGTATGAAATTGCCGGCCTGCTCGGCGGCCTGGTGCTCGGCACCGATCACTCGGCAGAAAACGTTACCGGTTTTTACACCAAGTACGGCGACGGCGCCTGCGACATGGTACCGTTGTTCGGACTCAACAAGCGCCAGGTCAGACAGGTCGCGGCGCGGCTGGGCGCGCCCGAAAAGATTATCGGCAAGGCGCCGACCGCCGACCTCGAAACCCTCGCCCCGGCCAAACCCGACGAAGATGCGCTCGGATTAAGCTACGACCAGATCGACGACTTCCTCGAAGGTAAAGAAATCGACCCGGAGGCGGAGCAGCGGCTGATTCATATTTTCCTGACTACCGCGCATAAGCGCGAGCCGATCGCCACCGTCTACGATCAATAACACCGTCTCACTGTCATCCCGCGACTCGACTATTTACCACTGTCATCCCGCGACTCGGTCCACTACTGTCCGGTTAAGAATCCATTGATTGTATTAATTGTCACCCCGCGGCTTGACCGCGGGGTCCAGAACTTGATTTCATTGGGTTTCTGGATACCGCCGGTCCGACGCATCGGGTCAAACCACGGGATCACAAAAGCTGAGTCATTCATTCAAGAAACTATCTGGCAAGGAAAGCGCCGCAGCCCCTTGCGCCCGAGCGGTGGCTTGCTGAAAAAACTGGAGATGTTGGAGCGGGGTACGAGGTTCGAACTCGCGACATTCAGCTTGGGAAGCTGACGCTCTACCAACTGAGCTAACCCCGCAGAACGATCATTGTAATCAGTGGTAGCTTCAGCAGCAAAGCAGTTAATCAAATGTCGTCATCAGGGCTAGGGAATCGAGCTGTCGATTACGGTTACCACAACATTGGTGGCGCGGTATTTGTAACGCATTCTACCTCCGACTGAAGTGCCTTCCGTCACGTCTACCGCATTCCACCGATCCATAAAAACCTGGGCCGTGCCCAGTGCCAGATTTTGCATCTGGTTGACGCCGAAGACAATGTCGATCGCGCCGTCGGCATCGGTCCAGAATAACGCATCGTCACCCCAGGCCCATGAGCCGACAAATATGCCGACCTGGTCATTGGGCGCCAGAAAAGTTCCAACCCAGGCGAGCGTTTGAGCATTATTTTTATCAATTGTATCGAATCCCGAAGGGAACTCGATCGATGTTCCGCCAGGCACGGTGTTGGTGTACCGAGTGCCATCGGTATCAGTGTAAACAAAGCTGCCCCCGGCAACCGTATTACCGGCATATTCCCTGTGATGCCCACCCCATATTTTCGAGTACGCCAGCGCCGCGCCGTTGTAGGTCACACTGGCCCCGGAGGAATCGTTTAACTCGAGAATTGTGCCGAAAGCATGACCAAAGCGAAAACGTGCAATGACATGGGTCTTGTCTTCATTCGCGTTGTAAAACACTTCGTAATCGGTGTAAATCCTGTCCTGGTTAACGTCGCCGGAATCTTCACTGGTTCCGCAGCCTGCAATTGCCAGGGTTCCCAGCGCCAGTACTAATGCAATAATGTTTCTCATGATATTTCTCCAGTAGCAATACGAGATCCGACATCCAGATCGGGACCAGATAATCTATGCTGCAATTCGGCTGTAAAGACGTGCATGGATATACGTTCCCGCAAATAGATTTCTGTCTTATTAATAACAGACACCGGATATACGGAAATTTGAAATATAATCTGTGGGTACGGAATTCCGGGGGGAGCGTACAGGAATTCCCGGGTGCATCTCAGCATGATGGCCTGCAATATCGACGCGCGTGTCAGCTCAGAGACACCCTGGTTTACAGCTTCAGCTATTTTGGTAAGCGATCAAACGACCGCTAAGGGCTGCACAGACGGGAAATTGCAGCAATCGCATCAAAGCGGACGCCCAGAACTTTTCGATGAGCGGCAGAAACCGACCCAGGCTGTGTGAAAACCGCGATATTGATTATTGTTTCACCGTGGCTGGCCTCCAGGATTCAGATAATCAACTCTAAGAGGTTTTTAATTACTTTGTGCT
>CAMYML010000117.1 GCA_947259305.1 uncultured Gammaproteobacteria bacterium
AGTCACGGCCAGTACTATCCAAAAAATGGTGCTCATAACTGGAATCGAACCAGTGACCTCTTCCTTACCAAGGAAGTGCTCTACCGCCTGAGCTATATGAGCTTAAAACCTCGGCTCTCCATCAAGTCTGGAGCGGGTGGCGGGAATCGAACCCGCGTCATCAGCTTGGAAGGCTGAGGTAATAGCCACTATACGACACCCGCGAAAAACGCAATATTTTACGCCTTTTCCGACTCCTTATATATAAACGGGAGTCGAAAATTGGGGTGGATTGCGAAATACATCCCTGTATTTCGCCCCTGCGGCCGGCCTATGGCCGACCTCCGGGGTCGCGCTACGCGCGTCCAAAATCGCTCCCGGCGATTTTGTCGAACCGGCGCATTGCGCCTGGATCTTATCCGGTCCCACCCGACCACCATCTTTCAATGCGGGCTTAGGCCCGCATTGAAAGATGGTGGAGGGGGGTGGATTCGAACCACCGAAGGCAGTGCCAACAGATTTACAGTCTGTCCCCTTTGGCCACTCGGGAACCCCTCCAGCAAGGTGCGTATTCTCTACACGCCCCTATGCCATGTCAATAGCGGTGAGGCGCAATTCACCGCGTTAATCAATAACTTAAGTAATCCTGCCGCTATTTGGCCGCGCGCCGCTCGTTGACTTCCTTAATAACCTCCTCGGCAACGTTCTTTGGGCAGGGCATATAGTGCTCAAATTCCATCGAAAACTGACCGCGACCCGAGGTCATGGTGCGTAAATCACCGATGTAACCGAACATATCCGATAGCGGCACGTCGGCCTTGACGCGCACACCAGTCGGCGTCGGTTCCTGCGACTTGATCATACCGCGACGACGATTCAGATCGCCGATAACGTCACCAACATGATCTTCCGGTACGTAAACGTCGACCTTCATGATCGGCTCCATCAGCTGCGGCGAAGCCTTGGGAATGGTTTGGCGGTAGGCGCCCCTGGCGGCGGTTTCGAATGCCACTGCCGAGGAGTCAACCGCGTGGAAGGCCCCATCGTACAGGGTAATCTTGACATCGAGCAGCGGGAAGCCGGCGAGCACGCCCTCATGCATGCAGCTGCCGAAGCCTTTCTGGATAGCGGGCCAAAATTCACGCGGCACGTTACCACCGGTAACCTTCGATTCGAACTGGTAACCGCTGCCGGTCTCGCCCGGCTCGACGATATAGTCGATCTTGCCGAACTGACCCGACCCACCGGTTTGCTTCTTGTGGGTATAGCTGTCTTCGATGAGCTGGGTGATGGTTTCGCGGTAAGCCACCTGTGGCTTGCCGACTTCGACATCAACCATGTGCGTGCGACGCAGGATATCGACCTTGATATCGAGGTGTAGCTCACCCATACCCTTGATGATGGTTTCGCCGCTGTCTTCGTCGGTTTCGACGTAGAACGAGGGATCTTCCTTGACCATCTTGCCGATGGCGATACTCATTTTTTCGGAAGCCGCCTGGTCCTTGGGCTTGATCGCAATCGAGATAACCGGATCCGGGAATACCATCGGTTCCAGCGTTGCCGGCTGCTTGGGATCGGCCAGGGTATGCCCGGTCTGCACATTCTTGAGGCCAACCAGCGCGACGATATCGCCGGCTTCGGCCGAATCCAGCTCGATTCGGTCGTCGGCATGCATTTCAACGATACGGCCGATACGTTCGGTTTTACCGGTAAAAGTGTTTAGCACGGTGTCGCCCTTGGACAATTTACCCGAGTAGATGCGGGTAAACGTCAGCGCGCCAAAACGGTCGTCCATGATCTTGAACGCCAGTGCGCGCAGCGGCCTGGACGGATCGACGATTGCCACTTCGCCGGTTTCATTGCCTTCGAGATCGATTTCAGGCTGCGGCTTGACTTCGGTCGGGTTCGGCAGGTAATCGACAACCGCGTTGAGCACCGGCTGGATCCCCTTGTTCTTGAAGGCCGAGCCACAGTAGGTCGGGAAAAAGTCGAGCGCAATCGTGCCCTTGCGGACGCAGCGCTTGATTTCATCGAGTTCCGGCTCTTCGCCTTCCAGGTACATCATCAACAGGTCGTCATCCTGTTCGAGCGCGGTTTCGATCAGTTTTTCACGATACTCCTCGATCAGCTCAGCCATCTCGGCCGGCGGCTCTTCGATTTTGTAACCGGTGGGGTCTCCGGAATCGTCCCAGACCCAGGCTTTGCGGGTCAGCAGATCGACCACACCACAAAAATTATCTTCGGTGCCGATCGGCAGGGTCATTACCAGCGGATTGGCGCCGAGCACGTCTTTGACCTGCTTGACGACGCGATAGAAGTCGGCGCCCAGACGATCGAGCTTGTTAACGAAAATGATTCGCGCTACTTCAGACTCGTTGGCATAACGCCAGTTGGTTTCGGACTGTGGCTCAACCCCGCCGGAACCGCAGAAAACACCAACGCCGCCGTCGAGCACCTTGAGCGAACGGTAGACTTCAATGGTAAAGTCGACGTGTCCCGGGGTATCGATGATATTCAGACGATGGTTGTCCCACTCACAACTGGTCGCCGCGGACTGGATCGTAATGCCGCGCTCCTGCTCCTGGTCCATGAAGTCGGTGGTTGCGGCACCGTCGTGCACTTCACCGATCTTGTGAATCTTGCCGGTGAGCTTCAGAATACGCTCGGTGGTCGTTGTTTTACCGGCGTCAACATGGGCAAAAATGCCAATATTGCGGTAACTGTTCAGGTCAGCCATGGTGGTATCCAGTCAAATAAACAAAAAAATCTGTTCGGGCCCGGCCTCTCGGCCCGGCAGTCGCAAAATAAAAGCCGCCGTCTTTGCTAAAAAAAGACGCAAATGCTACTGTAAACTATTGATTTACAAAGAAATTCTGCGAGGCTTGGAATCTGCCGGCGCATATTCTAACACACTGTCGAAAAACTGGTAGTGCTGTGCCGGATTTATTACCCGGAAATGCTAAATAGTTCCGCTTACGCCGAATTCAACGATGCTTGAAATCGGGCTTGCGTTTTTCGACGAAGGCGGCCATCCCCTCTTTTTGATCGTCGAGTGCAAAGGTCGCCTTGAACAACTGGCGTTCGCTCTTGATGCCCTGAGTTAGCGGGGTCTCCAGCGCCAGCTCGACCACCTCCTTGGCCATGGCGACAACCGGACGGGAAAAGCCGGCGATGGTCGCCGCCGCTTGCAGCGCAACATCGAGGTAGGCGTCGATTGGCTCCACCCGCGACACCAGGCCAGAGCGTTCGGCTTCGGCGGCATCCATCATACGCCCGGTCAGGCACATGTCCATCGCCTTGGATTTACCCACCAGCCCGGTTAACCGCTGGGATCCGCCAAAACCGGGAATGGTGCCGATGGTTATCTCGGGCTGGCCGAACCTCGCGTTTTCGGCGGCGATGATGAAGTCGCACATCATCGCAAGCTCGCAACCACCGCCGAGCGCGTACCCTGCGACCGCCGCGATTACCGGTTTTTTGAAATTCGAGATGGTATCGCAATGCCGCGTGAGCCCGCCGTCTTCGAGCATATACTGGTAGCTGACCTCTTTCATTTCGGCAATATCGGCGCCAGCCGCAAAAGCCTTGTCGTTACCGGTCAAGACTATAACCGCAACCGATTCATCCGCCTCGAGCTGCGCGAATACCTCCGCCATTTCCTGCATCAAACCCATGCACAGGGCATTCAGCACTTCCGGCCGGTTAAGCCTGACCAGCGCCACGGCGCCGTGTCGCTCGACTTCCAGGTATTGCAATTCACTCATGCTTCGATCCCCTCGAATTGTTGGATGATTTCCCGCTCGGCTGGCGGGATCGGAATACTGCGGTTATCCCGGTAATTGAACCAGACGCAGGCCGCCCTGGCGGTCGAGTGGGGTTCGTCTTCGCCCGGGGCAAAGATCGCGGCTTCGAAATCGAAGCTGCTGTTGCCCAGCCGGCTGATTCGCGAGCCGACCTCGAGCGCGCAGGGATGGTGGATCTGACGTAGAAAGGTCACGTGGATGTCGGCGATGATCAGGCTGTTATGCACCTTCGGTCCGGCCACCATGTCGAGCAGGCGATGAAAATAATCCAGCCGGCCGGATTCGTAGTAGCGCACGAACTGCACGTTGTTGACGTGACCGAACATGTCGCAATCACCCCAGCGCGTCGGTGTCGCGGTAAAAAACCTGAACCCGGGGCGTAAGTACTGATCCACCTGTGTGGCGCTGGCTACTGGCATGACGACGTTTATCCGATCAATTCCGACAACTAAAAGACGTCTGCGTCGATCGCCATGACGCTGGCCGATCCCGCCTTGACCATCTGCAGTTGGCCCGCGCTACGCGGCAGAATATGCTCGGCAAAGAACAGCGCGGTTTTAATCTTGTGCCCATAAAACAGGTCGCTGCTGCCCGCGTCGATATGCCGTTGCGCCGCCAGTGCAGCTTTTCCCATCAGCCAGGCGCAAACGACGTTGCCGGCCATCATCATGTAGTCGACGCCGACGGCGCTGCCGAGATCCGGATCCTCGGCGACGTTTTGCAGATACCAGGCAGTGGCCTCCGCGAGCGACTCCAACGCTGGCGCTAGGCTATCGGCAAGCGCCGCCACGTCACCGCCGACAGCGCCCAGGTCGGCTGGTAAGGTTTTCATTTCCGCGATCAGCTCGCTCATCGCCTGGCCCTTGTCACGCAGCATCTTGCGCCCCATCAGGTCGAGCGCCTGTATCCCGGTCGTGCCTTCGTAGATAGTCAGAATCCTGGCATCGCGCATGTGCTGCGCGGCGCCGGTTTCCTCGACAAAGCCCATGCCGCCATGCACCTGTACGCCGAGAGAGGTTGCCTCCTGTGCCATCTCGGTACACCAGCCCTTGACGATCGGGATAATAAGGTCGACCCGGCGTTGATGGGCTGCGCAGTCAGTTTCGGATTCCGCATGATGCGCAAGATCGGTTTGCCCCGATGCGTAAAAGGCCAGCGCCCTGCCCGCCTCGGTTATCGCGCGCATCTGCATCAGCATGCGGCGCACGTCCGGATGATGGATGATCGTGCTGCGCTCGGTATGACCCCGCGCGATACCCTGCACCCGCTCCTTGGCGAACGCCACCGCACGCTGGTATGCGCGCTCTGAAATCGCCACGCCCTGCATACCCACCTCGAGACGCGCATTGTTCATCATCGTGAACATACAGGCGAGGCCATTGTGCTCCTCGCCGACCAGGAAGCCGACCGCGCCGTCGTTGTCGCCATAGGACATCACGCAGGTGGGGGACGAGTGGATACCCAGCTTGGATTCGACCGAAACCACCTTGAGATCGTTGCGTTCGCCCCTGGAACCATCCACGTTGGCCAGGTATTTGGGTACCAGGAACAGCGAAATGCCTTTGACGCCCTCGGGCGCATCGGGCAGGCGCGCCAGCACCAGGTGCACGATGTTATCGCTCATCTGGTGCTCACCCCAGGTGATATAAATCTTTTGCCCACGAATACGATAGCGATCCCCATCGCGCTCGGCGCGGGTCTTGATCGCGGCCAGGTCGGTGCCCGCCTGCGGTTCGGTCAGGTTCATCGTGCCGCTCCATTCGCCGCTGATCATATGCGGCAGATAGAGGCCCTGCAGGTCTGCGGGGGCGTGTTGCTCGATCGCCTCGATCGCGCCCGAGGTCAACAGAGGGCACAGCGCCAGCGCCATGTTCGATCCGTACCACATTTCGGCGACCGCCGAATGCACCAGGAAAGGCAGGCCCTGGCCATCGATTGCGGTCGACTTACCGATTCCCTGCCAGCCATTGTCGACAAACTGCCGGTAAGCCTCGGCATAACCCGGCGGGCTCACCACGGCCCCGTTTTCAATGCGGGTACCGTGTTCGTCACCCGACTGGTTGAGCGGCGAGAATACTTCATTGGCGAGGACCCCGGCCTGTTCCAGCACGGCTTCGACCAGGTCCGGGGTGGCATCCTCGAAGCCAGGCAGATTCGAGATCGAATCGATGCCCGCAATTTCATCGATAACAAATTGCATATCCTGGATCGGTGCGTTGTAGTCAGTCATGTCAGTAACCTAGCTGTAAAATTTTACGTGTTCGTCGAGGCTGGCCCGATCGGGAACTATCTGGTTTTCCGGTAAGTCCTGATCCTCGTATCCAAAAGAAATTCCAAACAGGAGCTTCATTTCGGCATCGATGCCGAGTTCTCGACGCACCGAGTCGGCGTCGTAGCCGAGGATGGTCTGCGGGCAGCTGGCAATACCGTGTGCGCGCATCGTCAGCATCAGGTTTTGTGCATACATTCCAACGTCGCAGGCTTCACGAATGCCACACCACTCGGGCATGAATATAAACACGACGTGCGGCGCGTCGAAAAATTCAAGATTGCGCAAAAATGCCTGCCGCTTGCCCTCACTGTCCTCGCGAGTTACGCCCAGGGCCTTATATAACATTAACCCAACGTCGAGCTGGCGTTGTCGATAAATCCCCTCGTATTTGGCATCGTAGGGAAAATCGAGCGAGTAGTGACCCTGGCCGATAGTTTTCAAAAAAATGCGGCTCAGTTTATCGCGCATTTCGCCGGAAACCACGTAGCTGTACCAGGGCTGGGTATTGCAATTCGAAGGAGCAAACGCGGCGGTCTCAAAAACCTGTGCGAGAAGTTCCGGTTCTACGGGTGTTGGCCAAAAGCCTCGAATCGAGCGTCTGCAGCGCGCAAGCTGGTCAAATACCTTCGAGACATTCTGATCACTGGTGTCAACATTCATGGTTTGATTATCTGGTTAACTGCTGGTCAGGTTTTGCAAGCATCTAAAAGATTGCAGTTGTCAGTAAATTGTCAATTATTTTAAATCAGAATTGTCAATGCCTGGCGGTGAATACTACAACTCGATAGTGACTATTAACAATACTAAAACAGACTCAATTTGTTTGCCCACGATAATCGTCTAAATTAAAGTGCTATCAATCCGACCATCTTAATATATGAGGCCCACTTTGAACCCGAATCCTGTTAGCCGATTTCCGATTCCCGAACTCGACAGCCTGCCCGAGGATGTGCGCGAGCGCATTGAAGCCGTCGCCGAGAAAGCCGGTTTTATACCCAATGTGTTTCTTGCGCTGGCCTGGCGCCCCGACGAATTCCGTGCCTTTTTCACCTATCACGACGCGCTGATGGAAAAGGAAACCCCGGGACTAAACAAGGCCGAACGCGAAATGATTGTGGTCGCGACCTCGGCGCGCAACCAGTGCCAGTACTGCGTGATCGCGCATGGTGCAATTCTACGCATTCGCGCCAAAAACCCGTATATTGCAGATCAGCTCGCAACCAACTACCGCAAGGCAGATATCAGCGGACGGCAGAAAGCCATGCTCGATTACGCGCTCCAGGTTTCGCGCGAGGCGGAGACGATAAACGACGCGGACCATCAACGACTGCGCGATCTTGGTTTCGACGACGACGACATCTGGGATATCGGTGCGATCAGCGCTTTCTTCGGTTTGTCGAACCGACTCGTCAACATGTCGAGCATGCGCACCAACGACGAGTTTTACCTGATGGGACGGGTGGCCCGGGAAAAATAGGTTACACTTGCCACATTATATTGCAGGCGGGAAACGCGAAGTGAGTGAAGAGACAGAACCCAGAATTATCAAGAAATATCCGAATCGGCGGCTATACGATACCGAGAAAAGCAAGTACGTGACCCTGCAGGAAATCCGCGACCTGGTGCTCGAAGAAATTCCCTTTGTCGTCATCGACAAGAAAAGCGAAAAAGATATTACCCGCAGTATCCTGCTGCAGATTATTTTCGAGCAGGAATCGGAAACCAATCCTTTGTTTTCGGACGATAATCTGGAGCGATTCATCCGTTTTTATAATGCCGGAACTCATCTTGGATTTTCCGATTTTATCGGCCAGGGAATGAATTTCTTCCAGCAGCAGCAGCGTGAATTCGGCAAGGCGGTGGAAGGCATGACGCGACACAATCCGATGGCCTTCTGGACCGATATGACACAGAAAAACATCGATTCCTGGCGCCAAATGATGGGCCTGGGACCTGAAAAGGACGACTCCGAAAAGTAAGTAAGCTGTTGATTTAAAATAATTTGCCGAATTATTTCCGCGATTGGCTTGACACCTCCGGTTTTTACTCCTATTTTGTGCACTGCAATATATTGCTGCAATGCAGCACGTGAGATTTCGCAAATATTGAGGTGACAGAAACATGAACCAACAAAAAATCGCACTCGTCACTGGAGGAACCGGCGGCATCGGCACCGCGATCTGTATCGCATTGGCCGACCAGGGCCGCAAAGTCATCGCGGGATACTTTCCCCCGGAAAAGGAAATCGCCGATGCCTGGCAGCGAAAACACCGGGACAACGGCTATGAATTTGAAATCGTTGCCTGCGACGTCAGCGACTTCGAATCCAGCCAGCAAATGCTGCACGATGTCGTGGAAACCATAGGCTCGGTCGACATCCTGGTCAATTGCGCCGGCATTACCCGAGACAAGACTTTACGCCGGATGACGCCCCAGCAATGGGATTCGGTACTGCGCACCAACCTCGACTCGGCTTTCAACGTCACCCGTCACGTGGTCGATAGCATGTCCGAAAATGGCTTTGGCCGTATCGTCAATATTTCCTCGGTCAACGGGCAAAAGGGGCAGTTCGGTCAGGCCAACTATTCCGCTGCCAAAGCCGGTCTGCACGGTTTTACCAAAGCTGTCGCGCAGGAACTGGCCGCCAAAGGCATCACCGTCAACTCGGTATCCCCCGGCTACGTCAAAACCGAGATGACCGACGCGATCCCCGAAGAAGTGCGCGATTCCATCATCCAGCAGGTGCCGATGGGCCGCATGGCATCGCCTGCTGAAATCGCCTATGTCGTCAGCTTCCTGACCGACGATCGCAATACCTACATGACCGGCGCCAACCTGCCGGTCAACGGCGGCATGTACATGACCTAGCAGCTTTCGGAAAAAGCTTCAGCCGGCACGATACAGGATGAAATCAGGAATTGAAGACGGGCCTCGGAGCCCGTCTTTTTTTGCTCTTCAAAGCTTTGTCAAACCTGATTTTGTTGCACTGCACAATAAATTATGCTAGGCTGGAATTCTTTTATAATTTAACGAGTTACCAACATGAGCGAAAACAACCCGTGGGCCGATCAATGGTTCAAGGCACAGCAGCAGTTCGTCGATGCCTGGAGCGATATGGCCAAAACAGGCAGCAGCGGCAACACCAGTCAGTCCGACCTGTGGGCGCAGAGCTTCGATCTGTGGCGCAAGGCCTGCGAAGGCAAGACGCAACCCGATATGGAACTTGCCATGCGCAAATGCATGGATATGGGTAAGGAATATTTCGCCATGGCCGAGCAGGTTAGCAAGGGTCTCAGTGCCGGCGCCACTCCTGTCGACGCGATCAATCAATGGCTGGAGCAGATGAAACAATCGCTGCAACAGTTCGGCGGGATGCCCGATTTCAACGGCGCCGGGGTCAACGACTTCATGAAACAATGGTTCGCTCCGAATGCCAGCTGGCAGGAAATGGTGGCCGGGCTTACCCCGATGAATCAGGCTTTCTGGCAAATGCCCGGCATGAATACCTCGGTATTCAACCTGGGTGAAGCGATCGACCCACTGGGCAAGATACTGGAAGCGCCGGGTGTCGGTTATTTCCGCGAACCGCAGGAAAAACAGCAAAAAGGTCTACAGCTGGCGCTCGAGTATCAAGAAGCCAATTTCAAGTTCAACCAGGCCTTCCTGCGCGTTGCGCTCGAATCGATTCAGGGATTTCAGACTCGGCTGCTGAAACTTGACGGCGAGAGCGCGCCGAAATCATTACGCGAACTATACGACCAGTGGATTGAAGTCAGCGAAGAACACTACGGCGAATTCGCGATGAGCGAGGAGTACCAGGCGCTTTACGGCGACATGGTCAACCGCCTGATGGTAATGCGCCGCCACTACGGCGAAATTGCCGACGATTTCCTGCGCGCGATGAACCTGCCGAACACTCGCGAAATCGACACCATGCAGGAGCGTTTGCAGCGGGTACGCCGCGAAAACTTTACCCTGAAAAAGGAGATCAAGGAAATCAAGGCGATGCTGGTGCAAATCAACAGTAAAGCCGCGCCGATAGCCAAAGCTGCGCCCGCAGCAAAGGCAGCGCCTGCAGCAAAGAAAAAGTCTGCAGCAAAGGCAGCGCCTGCAGCAAAGGCGGCGCCCGCAGCAAAGAAAAAGTCTGCAGCAAAGAAAAAGTCTGCAGCGAAGAAAGCGCCAGCGGCCAAAGCAGCGCCGATTCGCAAGCAAGCAGCGGCTAAAAAAGCCGTAGCCACGAAAGCCAAAGTAACCAGAGCCAAAGCAGGAGCCTGAACCGATGAATAATACTCCGTTTCGTTCCGACCAGGTGGTCGATGAACTGGTACAGTTCAACCAGAACCTGAGCAAGGGCGTCAAGAATTTGCTCGAAGCCGACGAGATTTCCGCCGGCGTCACCCCGCGTGAAGAAATTTATGCCGAGGACAAACTCAAGCTGTACCGTTACCAGCCTTCGACCGGCGTGGTGCAAAACAAGAGCCCTACCCTGATCGTCTACGCGCTGGTCAACCGACCTTACATGGCCGATATCCAGGAAAACCGTTCCACC
>CAMYML010000118.1 GCA_947259305.1 uncultured Gammaproteobacteria bacterium
CGCGCTGGTCAGGCCGACCTGCAGTCCGCCGAGACCGAGCAGGCGATTGCGCATCGACCACAGCATGCGTGGTTCGAGCTCCAGCCCCACCAGGAACAGCATCATGACCACCCCGAACTCGGCGAAGTGTTGCAGGGTTGCGGTTTCTTCGCCAACCAGGCCAACGACCGGGCCGATGACGACGCCGGCGATCAGGTAACCCAGTACCGAACCGAGGCCAAGGCGCTTGGCCAGCGGCACCGCGATGACCGCGGCGCAGAGGTAAATGAAGGCCTGGATGAAGTAAGCGGTCATTGCTCAGTACCGACAGCCTGCAGCAGGCATTCGTTGAGTTTTTCGGCCCCCGCCGCGACGCCGAGATCGATCTGGTCCTGGCGCAGGCAGTCCAGTATCTGCCGCCAGCGTTCGACGTGTGCGTCGACCTTGCCATCTTCGAGTGCGGTGCGCGATCCGAACAATGCGTAGGGCGGCAGGTAAACCATGCCGCACAGCGTCGCCGTCTGTTCGATCGGACGCAGCAGTTCACGTATCGAGTAATGGTTGTAGCCGCTCGTGCGGTAAGCGTTCTCGGTGCCGCCGGCGGTGATCGCGCACAGCAGCCGCTTGCCCTGGAGTTCGCGGCCAGCGTGCCCATAAGCAAAACCGTATTCGAGCACCAGGTCCTGCCATTCTTTTAGTATCGAAGGGGTCGAGTACCAGTAGAGCGGAAACATGAAGACGACGATGTCGTGCGCGCGCAGGCGCTGCTGTTCGCGTTCGATATCGATGCAGTAATCGGGATACTCGGCGTAGAGGTCGACCACGCTGACGTCATCGACCGTTTTCGAAGCCTCCATTAGCGGCAGGTTGACTTCAGAGCGATGCTGGGAAGGGTGGGCGAACAGGATCAGTATGCTGGATGGCATTAGGCGGTCTATAGTTGTTATGCTCGAATCTATATAAAGCGCCCTCATTTTTAATTCAAGCTAATTAGTCCGGCAGTTGTGTCGTTAACGGCTGTCCGCAGCCGAGTATCATCGCTATTTAGCAGGAATACCTTGCCCTGGTATTGCATTGAAGCATCGCTGTAGTATCTTGGTCCGGGCAGGCAAGGGCGCTAACGAGCCGGTTACGGGTCTGGTAATGAATATCGAAGCGGAAACTGAAAAAATTCAGGCATTCGTCGAGCGGGGTAACTACCATGCGGCGTACAACATTGCGCTGTCTGGCCTGAATGCCTGTCGTCGAGAAAACGACCAGGCAGGCATAGACCGGTTTATAGCAATCATTCGGGGCGTCGTGGATTCGCTGGCCGACGAATTCGGTAGCCAGACCAATTCGTGAGTTAGTAATCGGCGAGGCGCTATGCGTCGGCGTAGCGACTCAGCGAAACCGGGATACGCCGCGCACCAAAATGGCCCGGCTGGTCGAGAAAATGCCCGGGTAAGCGTTCGCCGCAGCTGGCGCAACAGCCGTTTGCATCCAGGCCCCAGCGCCCGAGCACATACCAGTCGCGCTCGATCAGCAACTCGCCGCAGCCCTGGCACCAGGTACTGGAACCCTTGTTATCGTGGACGTTACCGGTATAGGCATAGTGCACCCCGTTATTCATCGCGATGCCGCGCGCACGCGTCAGCGTTGCCGCCGGCGTGCTTTTGATATCGCGCATTTTCCAGTCGGGGTGGAAGGCGGTGAAGTGCATCGGCACGTCGGGTCCGAGTTTTTCCACTACCCAGGCGGTCATTTCCTGCAGTTCCTCATCGGCATCGTTTTCACCCGGGATTAACAAGGTCGTCAGCTCGAGCCAGCAGTCGGTTTCATGGTGAATATACTCGAGGGTTTCGAGCACCGGCGACAGATGCCCGCCGCAGATCTTGTGATAGAAGCGCTCGGTAAAGGCCTTCAGATCGACGTTGGCGGCGTCCATCGCGGCAAAGAACTCGACGCGCGGCTCGGGATCGATGTAACCCGCGGTAACGGCGACCGTTTTGACATCGCGTTCGCGGCAGGCGGCGGCCACGTCGATCGCGTACTCGTGGAAGATGACCGGGTCGTTGTAGGTAAAGGCAACGCTCTGGCAGGATAACTCGGCGGCGACGCGGGCGAGCTTTTGCGGCGATGCGGCGTCGGCGAGCGTATCCATCTCGCGCGACTTGCTCATATCCCAGTTCTGGCAAAACTTGCAGGCCAGGTTGCAGCCGGCGGTGCCGAACGATAATACCGAGCTGCCCGGATAGTAATGATTCAGGGGTTTCTTTTCGATCGGATCGACGCAAAAGCCGCTGGAGCGGCCGTAGCTGACCAGCATGATTTCATCGTCGAGGCGCTGACGCACATAACACAGGCCACGCTGGCCTTCGCGCAGATGACAATGCCGGGGGCACAGGTCGCACTGTAGCCGACCATCCTCCAGGCGGTGCCAGTACCTGGTTTTAACTATCGTATCCTGCATCGGTTGACCTGGCCTCAACGGCCTGTCTGAGACAGCGATATTAACACGCCGGGCCTGCTAACTACTGACAATCCGTGGACCAGGAATTATCTGCTGCCTTTGATTATTTCGCCCCTATAGAATAGATCGGCAAAAATGCCGCGAATTGATCTCAGTCAAGAAGGGGAGTTCTATTTAACGATTAAATAATCTTATAAATCATATATTTATCAAGATTCGTGAGCCTGCAATAAACGCCGGGCATAGGTTTACCAGGGGTAGAGGACTATGAACCTGCGAGGTATTGCCGTGTCTGTGCGACGCCGCCGCGGCAATTGTTGCCAGAGCGATCCCGATTTGCTGGCGGAAACGATAAATTGAAGCGTTCATTGAAGCGCTCGCGCAGGCTGGATTCGTGACAAAAGGTGAATATTTGACCTGGCTTGATCCAGGGCAAAGTTGAATGCTGCGGACCCGGGTTGTAATATAAAAACTAAATAGGTCGGGGATAAGTTATGAGTACTCGCCAGGCCGCCGTCGCCGGAACTTTCTACGATGCCGATGCAGGCCGTTTACAACAGCATATAAAACAGTTACTAAGCGCCGATACGGCGCTTCCCGAATCCCTGCCCAGGGTTCTGATAGTACCTCACGCGGGTTATATCTATTCCGGGTCGACCGCCGCCCATGCCTATCGTTGCCTGATGCTGGACCCCGACCAGATAACGCGCGTTTTGCTGCTCGGGCCGGCGCATCGGGTTTACCTGAAGGGCATGGCGATTCCTTCGGTAGAGCGTTTTGCTACGCCGCTGGGAGAAGTTTTACTCGATCGGGAGGCGCTCGAGCGCATCGCCAATCTATCCGCTGTGCAAGTCTCCGACGAGGCGCATCGTGAGGAGCACAGCCTCGAGGTGCAATTGCCGTTTCTGCAGTCGGTGCTGACCGAATTTACCCTGGTGCCGGTGGTCGTCGGCGCTGTCGCGGCCGCCCAGGTGGCAGCGGTAATCGACGCCCTGGCTGAAGATCCGCATACGCTGGTGGTGATCAGCTCCGATCTTTCGCATTTTCTGAGCTACCGCGATGCACAACAAATCGACGCCGCCACCTGTGAACATATTCTCCAGAAATCGACGACCCTGAGCGGTGAAGAAGCCTGCGGCGCGCGCGCTATCAACGGGTTGATGGCTTCGGCCAGGGTGCGTTCGCTCGAAATTTCGCTGCTGCATGCCTGCAATTCCGGCGATACCGCGGGAACGCCGAATCGGGTGGTCGGCTATGCCGCCTTCGCTTTGCATTGAGTTGAGCGCCAGCGAGCAGATCCGATTGCTCGATATCGCGCGCCAGTCGATCAGTTCCGGGCTGACAGCAGGCAGGGCGCTAAAGCTCGACCTTGCGCCGCTCGAAGATAACCTGCAAATCAAGTCCGCCGTGTTTATCACCTTGACCCAAGCAGGTGCACTGCGCGGCTGCGTCGGCTCGCTGCAGGCGGTCGAGCCGCTGGCACAGGCGGTAGCAACTTCGGCTTTTAACGCCGCTTTTCGGGACCGCCGCTTTGCAGCCGTAGGCGCCGACGAACTCGACGCTATCCGTATCGAGATTTCGGTACTGTCTGAAATGGAGCCGATCGAGGCGCCGACCCGACAGGCCCTACTCGATTCGCTGCAACCCGGCGTCGATGGGTTGCTGCTGGAGGATCGGGGTCACCGTTCGACGTTTTTGCCCAAGGTCTGGGAAAAAATTACCTCGCCGACTGAATATTTCGAACAATTGTTGATGAAGGCGGGGCTTGGCGCCGGTCACTGGTCGGACAGCTTGCGCTTTCATCGCTACCATACCTCGACCTTTGCAGAAAATTGATCAACAGGCTCTGGTTTGAGTTGGAGCGTTGTGGCTTTTCCGTTATCATTCGCTCACCTTTTCATCCCCGCTACGTGACCTGAAACTATATGCTATGCCTGCCCGGTAGCCCGGCATTATCTGAATTCAGACTGAGAAAATTACAACAACAACTAGCCGCCGCGGGGACCCCGGTCAACGGGCTCAGCAGTCGTTTTATTCACCTGGTCGATAGTGCCGCTGATCTCGATGCGAGACAGCTGGAAATTCTTGAAAATCTACTGACCTACGGCCCGTTGCTGGAGTCCGCCAGCGTCGAGGGTCAAACCTGGTATGTCGTACCGCGCTCCGGAACGATCTCGCCCTGGGCCAGCAAGGCGACCGATATCGCGCACAACTGCGGCCTGACGCAGATTCGCCGTATCGAACGCGGGATTCAATTCAGCATTGATGCCAGCGACGAAGTTCCGCCCGACCTGTTGCACGACCGCATGATCGAGGCTGCCTATGCCCGTCTCGAAGACTGCGCCGCGCTGTTTGCAACCCATCAACCGAAACCCTGCGCCGAGGTCGATACTACCCACCAGGGACGCACCGCGCTGGTGCAGGCCAATACCGAGCTGGGGCTCGCGCTCTCGCCCGATGAAATCGATTACCTGACCGCCGCCTACGCCGAACTCGGGCGCAACCCGGTCGACGTCGAACTGATGATGTTTGCCCAGGCCAATTCCGAACATTGCCGGCACAAGATTTTTAACGCCAGCTGGACCATCGACGGCGTCGATCAGGAAACGACGCTATTCAAAATGATCAAGCATACGCATGCACGGAATAGCGACGGCATTTTGTCGGCTTATCATGACAATTCCGCGGTAATCGAAGGTTTCCGCGCGCGCCGCCTGACCCCGGCGGTCGATTCGGCCGAGTACCACCACCAGGATATCCAGCTCGATATCCTGATGAAGGTTGAAACCCACAATCACCCAACCGCGATTTCGCCTTTCCCGGGTGCGGCCACCGGCTCGGGCGGCGAAATCCGGGACGAGGGCGCCACCGGGATCGGCTCCAGGCCGAAGGCCGGCTTGTGCGGATTCTCGGTCTCGAACCTGAAGATCCCGGGTTTCGAACAGCCCTGGGAGCAGGATCACGGCAAACCCGGGCGGATTGCGTCGGCGCTCGAGATCATGCTCGAGGGGCCGATCGGTGCGGCCTCTTTCAACAATGAATTCGGACGTCCCAATACCTGCGGCTATTTTCGCACCTACGAACAACAGGTAGTCGCGGCGGACGGCACTGAACTGCGCGGTTACCACAAGCCGATCATGGTCGCCGGCGGCGTCGGCTTGATACGGCGTGAGCATATCGACAAAAAAGACATCCCGCCCGGCGCCAACATCATTGTGCTCGGCGGGCCGGCAATGCTGATCGGTCTCGGCGGCGGTGCCGCGTCCTCGATGGCCAGCGGCAGCAGCAGTGAAGACCTCGATTTCGCCTCGGTACAGCGCGGTAATCCGGAGATGCAGCGGCGCGCGCAGGAAGTTATCGATCGTTGTTTCGCGCAGGGTCAGGCCAACCCGATTCTGTCGCTGCACGATGTCGGCGCCGGCGGCCTCTCCAATGCCCTGCCCGAACTGGTTAACGACGCCGAGCGCGGCGCCGAGCTCGATTTACGGCGGGTGCCCAACGACGAGCCCGGCATGTCGCCGATGGAGATCTGGTGTAACGAAAGCCAGGAGCGCTACGTACTTGCGGTTTCGGACCAGCGTCTCGATGACTTCATAAAGCTGTGCGAACGCGAGCGCTGCATTTACGCGGTGCTCGGCAAAGCCACCGAAAAGCGCCAGCTGCAGGTCAGCGACCCGCATTTCGGCAATCGGCCAGTCGATCTGCCACTCGATGTGTTACTTGGCAAACCGCCGAAGATGCACCGAGACGTGCTGCATCAGGAAACCCCACAACCCGAGTTTGATCGCACTGACGTCGATCCGCTGGCGGCGCTGTACCGCGTGCTGCATCTGCCGGCGGTAGCCGACAAGACCTTCCTCATCAGTATTGGCGACCGCTCAGTCAGCGGGCTGGTCGCGCGTGACCAGATGGTGGGCCCGTGGCAGGTGCCTGTGGCCGACGCCTCGGTGACGCTGACTGATTATTCCGGGTACAGCGGCGAAGTCATGAGTATGGGCGAGCGTACGCCGTTGGCCTTGCTCGATGCGCCCGCGGCCGGCCGTATCGCGATCGGCGAAGCCCTGACCAATATGGGCTCGGCCTGGGTCGGTGATCTGTCGCGCACGGTGCTGTCGGCAAACTGGATGGCGGCCGCCGGTTATCGCGGCGAGGATGCGCGCCTGTTCGATACGGTCAAAGCCGTGGGCATGGAGCTTTGCCCGGATCTCGGCATCACCATCCCTGTGGGCAAGGATTCGCTGTCGATGCAAAGCCGCTGGTCCGATGGTGATGAAGAGCGAAGTGTCACCGCGCCGCTGTCGTTGATTATTTCGGCGTTTGCGCCGGTCGCGGACGTACGCAAAAGCGTGACACCCGATATCAAAACCAGTGGCGGCAAGTCGATGCTGTTGCTGCTCGACCTGGGTGCCGGCCAGAATCGCCTTGGCGCCTCGGCTTTAACCCAGGTTTATGCACAGACTGGTACTCGGGGGCCGGATCTCGACGACGCCGCCGTTTTCAAAACCGCTTTCACCACAGTGCAAAGCATGCTCGAACAGGAGTTATTGCTCGCCTATCACGACCGTTCCGATGGCGGCCTGATCGTAACGCTTTGCGAAATGGCCTTCGCCGGCCGCAGCGGTCTGCAGTGCGATATCAGTAGCCTGGGTGACGACCTGCTCGCGGCTTTGTTCGCCGAGGAACTGGGGCTTGTGCTGCAGGTGGCGGCAGCGGATTTAGCGCGGGTCGAAGCCCTGTTGCAGGAGGCCGGGCTCGAGCATCTCTGTCATCGCATCGGCCAACCCCAGGCACAGGCCAATCTCTGCATTCGGCATGGCGGGGAAGTGGTCATCGACGAATCGATTGTCGATCTGCAGCGTGCCTGGTCGGAAACCACGTTGAAAATGCAGTCGTTACGCGACAATCCCGAATGTGCATGGCAGGAATTCGACCTGATCCAGCCCAATCAGCCACCCAGCCTGTTTTCCTCGCTGAGCTTCGATCCCGCCGAGGATATCGGCGCTGCCCGGGTAGCCGGCAAAAATCCCCGCATCGCGATTCTGCGCGAAGAAGGGGTTAACGGCCAGGTCGAGATGGCGGCCGCCTTCGATCGCGCCGGCTTCGGCGCGGTTGACGTGCACATGAGCGATATTATCGAGGGCAGGGTGAGCCTGGCCGAGTTCCAGGGCATCGCGGCCTGCGGTGGTTTTTCTTACGGCGACGTGCTTGGGGCGGGCGAGGGCTGGTCCAAGTCGATTCTGTACAATCCACGCGCGTTTGACGAGTTTTCCGCATTTTTCGAGCGCAGCGACAGTTTCGGCCTGGGCATCTGTAACGGCTGTCAAATGATGTCCAACCTGTACCGGATGATCCCGGGAGCGGCGTACTGGCCCCGCTTCGTGCGCAACAAGTCCGAGCAGTTCGAGGCCCGCTTTACCATGGTCGAGGTGCTGGCAACCCGTTCGTTGTTTCTCGAGGCCATGTCCGGCTCGATGATGCCGATCGTGGTCGCCCACGGTGAAGGCCAGATCGAAACCCGCGATCACAGCGCCGCCGAATTGCTCGAGCAAAAGCTGGCCTGCCTGCGCTACGTCGACGCCAGGGGCGTCGCCAGCGAAATCTATCCCGTCAATCCTAACGGTTCGGCACTGGGGCTCAATGGTTTTACCAGTGAAGATGGCCGCTTCACGCTCATGATGCCGCATCCGGAGCGAATCTTCCGCAGCGTGCAGAATTCCTGGTCCGCTGCCGACTGGGGTGAATACAGTCCGTGGATGCGCATGTTCCGTAACGCGCGCCGCTGGGTCGACTGAGCAGCATGCTTCGACCGAATCCGACAGTCGCCACGATGGACCCCTATGCGCTGCCGGATATCAGCGCCGCCGAAGGTCTCGAGCCGATTGTGCTGGCGCAAAACGAACACGCCTATCCGCCGTCGAAATTTGTGCAGGAAGCGGTTGCGGCGGCGTTGAATAAGGCCCAGCTGTATCCCGATAGCGACTGCACCGAGTTATGCGCGGCCATCGCCCGGGTGCATGCGCTGAATCCCGACAACATCGTTTGCGGCTCGGGTTCGATGGAGCTGATGTCGGGCCTGATGCTGGCCTATATGTCTGCCGCCGATCGTATCCTGATGACTGACTATGGCTACCTTTTCATGCGCACGCTGGCCCGCCTAGTGGGTGCGAATCTCGATACTGCGCCAGAGACGGGCTACCAGGTCGACGTCGACAATGTTATCGCCGCGGTAAAGCCCGATACCAAGCTCGTGTTCATCGTCAATCCGGGCAATCCTTGCGGCAGCCTGCTGCACAACGATGAAATCAGGCGCCTGCGTACGGCCCTGCCGCAGGACGTTTTGTTAATGGTCGACGAAGCCTACGCCGAATTTGTCGACGCGGGCTTTCACCAACCCCTGTTTGACCTGGTGGAGCAGGGCAACACCGTGATAACGCGCACCTTTTCGAAGATTTACGGCCTCGCCGGACTGCGCGTCGGCTGGGGCTATTTCCCGGCCGATATCCGCGATCAGCTGCGTAAGGTAATTAATCCGGGCAGCGTCTCGCTACTGTCGCAGGTGGCAGCGCGGGCGGCGATGCTGGATCAGGCGGGCGTGGCCGAGGCGCGCCGTCTGATCGCCACTCAGCGCGACTACCTGACACAGGAGATTTCGGCTCTCGGCCTGCGCGTGGTGCCGAGTCATACCAATTTCATCCTGGTCGACTTCGAGACCGCGGCACAGGCCTCGGCGGCCTTCGAGTTTTTGCGCAATCATCGACTGGTGGTGCGCCCGATGGGCGGCTACGGTTTGCCCGCCTGCCTGCGCATTACCATCGGCACGCCGCCACAAATGCAACTCACGGCGCAGACGCTGGGCGCCTGGCGGCAGCAGTCAAATGGATAAGCGCGAGTTTAGACTCGGCGCTAGCCGCATCGAGGCCGGCGGCTATCTGTTCAGGCAGAGGAACTAGTTAGCCTGGATTCGGTCTAGGAACTATCTGTAAAAGAGGGTTTGCAATGATCAAAATAAAAAAACGCTGGGAAATTCCGGAATCTGAAGTCACGCCCGAACCATTGTATCGGCGCCGCCGCGAATTCATGCAGGCCGCCGGCACCATAGGCGGCGCCCTGCTGCTGAACCCCTGGGCCGCTGCGCAGGCTTCGCTCGACATTGGTGACTACCGGAAAAAAGCGATTTCGATCGATGAGGAAATCACCGAGGAAGCGGATGCCACCAGCTATAACAACTTTTACGAATTCGGCACCGGCAAGGAAGATCCCAAACGCAATTCAAAGCGCTTCAAAACCGATGACTGGAAAATCGAAGTCAGTGGGGAATGCGAAAAACCGGGAACCTATGGCCTGGAAGACATGCTGCGTCCTTTCCCCATCGAGGAACGCATTTACCGCTTGCGCTGTGTCGAAGCCTGGTCGATGGTGATCCCGTGGCTCGGCGTACCGCTGGGATCGATCCTGCAAAGCTTTCAACCGACGTCGAAAGCGAAATACGTCGGCTTTAAAACCCTGCACGATCCGGTGCGCATGCCCGGGCAACAGCGTTACGTGCTCGACTGGCCCTATCGCGAGGGCCTGACCATCGCCGAGGCGATGCACCCGCTGACGCTCATGTCGGTCGGCATGTACGGCAAGACCATGCCCAATCAAAACGGCGCGCCGATTCGGCTGGTGGTGCCCTGGAAGTATGGCTTCAAGAGCATCAAGTCGATCGTCGGTATCGAGTTCAGCGAAGCGCAACCGCAGACATCCTGGAATATGGCAGCGTCTGGCGAGTATGGTTTTTACTCGAACGTCAATCCGCAGGTCGACCATCCGCGCTGGTCGCAGAAACGGGAACGCCGCATTGGTGAAATCTTCAAGCGCGATACGCTCATGTTCAACGGTTACGCGGAAGAAGTCGCCGAGTTGTATGACGACCTGGATCTGGCTGTAAATTTTTAATATGGCATTTCCCGCGGTGAGATATGTGGCTTAGGTCCGTCTATGCCAAGCCCGTGGTTCACCTGCTCTGCCTGCTGCCCTTTGCCGGCCTGGTATGGGCGGCCTTCAATGACGGGCTGGGCGCCAATCCGGTAGAAAGAGCCTGACGCCACTGCGGCAATGGACCGGTCGGCCCGCCTGGATTCGATTTCGGCGTATGCTCGGCCTGTATACCTTCTTCTACGTCAGCTGCCATTTTTCGATCTGGTTTATCGCCGATCATTCGCTCGACCTCGCCAGTATGTTCGAAGATATCGTCAAGCGACCCTATATTACGCTCGGCTTCAGCGCTTTCGTCCTGCTGATTCCGCTGGCGATAACCTCGAACCAGGCGATGATCAGGTTGCTCGGCAGGAAATGGAAAAGCCTACACCAGCTGGTTTACCTGATTATCCTGCTGGGCGTTTTGCATTTTATCTGGCTGGTCAAGGCCGACTATCTCGAACCGAGTATTTATGCGATTATCGCGATGATACTGTTAGTGCACCGGGTAGGCCCGTTCAAACGTTTTAGCATCAAGTCTGCTCCGGTCGCGCGTTAACAGCTGCGAACTACTGGAGCAATATGAAACTGCTGGTCACCGGCGCCGCCGGCTTTATCGGTTACGCGCTTGCCCGAAGCCTGTGCGAACGCGGTGACGATGTCATTGGCATCGACAACCTGAATGACTACTACGACGTCGCGCTGAAGCAGGCGCGCCTGGCGCAGCTCGAGGCATTTGAAAACTTCCATTTCGTGCAACTGGATATGGCTAACGCGGAAGCTTTGCGAGGGCTGTTCGAGCGACATCGGATCGAACGCGTACTGAATATGGCGGCCCAGGCCGGGGTGCGCTATTCGCTGGAAAACCCGGCCGCCTATATCGACAGTAACCTGGTGGGCTTTGGCAATCTGCTGGAGTGCTGCCGTCATCACGCTATCGAACACCTGGTGTACGCTTCCTCTAGTTCCGTCTACGGCGCCAACCGCAGCATGCCTTTCAGTACCGCCGATAATGTCGATCATCCGATTTCGCTATATGCCGCCACCAAGAAGGCGAACGAGCTGATGGCGCATAGCTACAGCCACCTGTACCAGTTGCCCACTACCGGATTGCGGTTTTTTACCGTCTACGGACCCTGGGGGCGGCCTGATATGTCGCCGATCCTGTTCGCCGACGCGATCATGCAGGGTAAACCGATCAAGGTGTTCAACCAGGGCCGGCATCGGCGCGACTTTACCTATATCGATGATATCGTCGACGGGGTGCTGGGTTGCCTCGAACGGATTGCCAGCAGCAACCCCGACTGGTCCGGGCTCGAGCCCGATCCGGCCAGCAGCAGCGCGCCCTGGCGTATCTACAACATCGGCCGCGGCGAACCGGTCGAGTTGCTGCGCTACATCGAGTTGCTGGAACAGGCTCTGGGGAAAACCACCAGCAAGGAATTGTTGCCGGCCCAGCCCGGCGACGTCGAAGACACCTATGCCGATATTGCCTCACTAACGGCAGACACCGGTTATTCTCCAGGGACTGCGATCGAACAGGGTTTGCAGCAATTTGCGCGCTGGTATTTAGACTATTACGCCAAAAAATAACTTATACTTGCGCGAAATAGCCCGCAAAGGGTAAGCCGTTAGAGGAGTTGCAAATCTTTGATAATGCTCAACATCCAGCCTTACTAGAGGTTAACGAGCTGGCGGTCGATTTTGTGCTGCATCGAAGCGCCGTGCCCGCGCTGGTGGATGTGTCCTTCCGCGTCGCTCCCGGCGAAACCGTTGCCCTGGTCGGGGAATCGGGTTCCGGGAAGTCGGTTACCTCGCAGGCAATCATGGGCATCCTGCCCAACAACGCTAAAATACGCTCCGGCGAAATACTGTTCGACAACCCCGAAACCGGCGAGCGCGTCGATATCGCGAAGCTCGATACCGAGAGCCTGCAAATGCGCCAGATCCGCGGCGGCAATATTTCGATCATATTCCAGGAGCCGATGACTTCGCTGTCGCCGGTGCACACCATCGGCGACCAGGTTAGCGAAGCCCTGTATCTGCACCGCGACGCCAGCCGTGAGGAAGGCCTGAAGTTGACCGAGGCGATGCTCAAGCATGTCGGCTTCCCGGACCCCGCCAGGGCACTGCGCATGTATCCATTCGAACTATCCGGCGGGTTACGCCAGCGCGCGATGATTGCCATGGCGATGATAACGCACCCGTCGCTGTTAATTGCCGACGAGCCGACCACCGCGCTCGATGTCACCATTCAGGCGCGCATTCTGAAGCTGATTCGGGAGTTGCAGGCCGAGCTCGGCATGGCGCTGCTGCTGATTACCCACGATCTGGGCGTGGTCTCGAACATGGCGGACCGGGTGGTGGTGATGTACCACGGCCGGGTGATGGAGGCCGGCCCACTGCAGGAACTGTTCAGCAATCCTCAGCATGACTATCTCAAGGCGCTGATCCACGCGGTGCCGCGCTTCGATCTGGGGCCTGGCGAAAGGCTGGTGCCGTTGCGCGAGATTCATTCCGAGACCGGCTCGCTGATCAAGCAGCGATCCGTGGATCAGGTGGTCGATTCCAGCATACCGCATCTGCGGGTAAGCGAGGTCAGCAAAACCTATCGGTTGCATCGCGGCAGCTGGCTCAGCACGGAATCCAGGGATTTACTGGCGGTCGACCGGGTATCGATGGAAGTCGAGCGCGGAGAGTGTTTCGGCCTGGTCGGCGAAAGCGGTTGCGGAAAAACCACGCTGAGTAAGATCATCATGCGCGCGATAACGCCGGACCAGGGTGAAATCGTATACCATGACGGCAGTCGCGCGATCGACGTGCTCGCACTCGATAATTCCGAATTGCTGCAGTTCCGACGCAAGATGCAGTTCATCTTCCAGGATCCCTATAGCGCACTCAATCCGCGCATGACGGTGTTCGATATCCTGCGTGAGCCGCTGGTGGTGCATGCCCTGGGCGATATGGACTACCAGCGTGAAATGACAACCGAGTTGATGCGGCTGGTGGGTCTCGATCCGCGCTTTCTGAACCGCTATCCACACAGTTTTTCCGGCGGGCAACGCCAACGCATCGGTATTGCGCGCGCGCTCGCGCTACAGCCCGCCCTGATCATCTGCGACGAACCGGTTTCGGCGCTCGACGTTTCGATCCAGGCGCAGGTGTTAAACCTGTTGAAAGACCTGCAGCAGGAGCTTGGGCTGACCTTCGTATTCATCTCGCACAACCTCGCGGTGATTCATTACATCGCCAATCGTATCGCGGTGATGTGCGCCGGGCGCATCGTCGAACTGGCGCCACGGGACAGGTTGTTCGAGAACCCGGTGCACCCCTATACGCGGGCGCTGCTGTCGGCGGTGCCGCATCCGGAGCTGTCGCAACCGCTGAATTTCGAGGCAATTACCGAGGGCGCGGCCTCGGATCCGACACGATGGTCATTTCCCTTCACCCTCGATGACAGGTCCCGCACCGAATTCATGGATCTCGGCGAGGGACATTACGTCCGCGTTGCGGTCGGCTCGAAACCTTCGGATCTGGCGGCATGAAACGTTTTCTGACGAGCTTGCTGTTGCTAGCCGGCCTGGTGCCAGGCATGGTTGCCGCCGCGCTGGATCAATGGCACGAGACCCCGTCACTGGCGGCGCAGGTGCAGGCGGGTGAGTTGCCCCCGGTAGAAGAGAGAATGCCGCAAGTGCCGCGACTGGTTAACCTGAGCGGCGATAAAACCCTGGGCCGTCACGGCGGGCAGCTACGCCTGTTGATGGGTAAGCAGAAAGATATCCGGCAGATAGTCATTTACGGTTATGCCCGCCTGGTCGGTTATTCCCCGGATCTCAGGCTCGAGGCAGATATTCTCGAGCGCTACGAGGTTTTCGAAAACCGCGTTTTCACGCTGCATTTACGCAAGGGGCATAAGTGGTCGGACGGCCATCCATTTACGGCCGAGGATTTTCGTTATTACTGGGAAGATGTCGCGACTAACCCGCAGCTCTCCAAGGGCGGTCCGGACAAATTATTGATCGTCGATGGCGAATTGCCGCAGGTCGAGTTTCTGGACAGGTATACCCTGCGCTATAGCTGGTCGCAACCGAATCCGTACTTTCTGCCTGCGCTGGCAGGCGCGCGCCCGCTGTACATCTACAAGCCGGCGCACTATCTGCGCCAGTTCCATGCCGCCTATCAGAGCGAGGCAAAGCTCAAGCAGATGATGGAGGATCTGGGTAAACGCAACTGGATGGGCGTGCACGTCAGCCGCGACCGGCCCTACAAGGCAACCAACCCGGATTTACCGAGCCTGCAGCCCTGGGTCAATTCGACCTATCCGCCATCGGACAGGTTTATCTTCAAACGCAATCCGTATTATCACCGCGTCGACCAAACCGGTCGGCAGTTGCCCTACATCGACTCGATCGCGGTCAATATTGTCTCGAGCAAGCTGGTACCGGCGAAAGCCGGCGCCGACGAATCTGACCTGCAGGCGCGTTACCTGCGCATGGATAATTACACCTTTCTGAAGACCGCGTCGAAGCGCAGCGATTTTGACGTGCGCCTGTGGCAAACCGCCAAAGGGGCCCATATGGCGCTATACCCGAATCTGAACACCAACGATCCGGTTTATCGTGATTTGCTGCGCGAGCTGCGATTTCGGCGCGCGTTATCGCTCGCAATTCATCGCTATGAAATCAACCAGGTGGTGTATTTCCGCCTGGTGGAGGAAAGCAACAATACGGTGCTGAGAGAAGGACCGCTGTACAAACCGGAGTACCAGAGCGACTGGATAGAGTTCGATCTGAAAACCGCCAACCGCCTGCTCGACGAACTCGGCCTGGATCGGCGTGACGATCGCGGCATCCGGCTGATGCCCGATGGCAGGCCGCTGGAGATCATGGTCCAGACTGCCGGCGAAAGCACCGAGCAAACCGATGTACTAGAGCTGATTCACGACAGCTGGCTCAAGGCGGGAATCAAACTTTACAGCGTGCCGTCGACGCGCGAGGTCTTCCGTAACCGCATCTTCTCCGGTGACGCGATCATGTCGATCTGGTCGGGTCTGGCGAATGCGATCCCGACCGCCGATTCCAGCCCCGGTGATCTGGCGCCGACCTCGAAGTACCAGTACCAGTGGCCCAAGTGGGGTTCATACTACGAATCCAGCGGCAAAAGCGGCGAGGCGCCCGATTTGCCGGCGGCGCAAAAACTGGTGGAATTGAACGATCAGTGGGCGCACGCGCTCAGCTACGAGCAACGCCTCGACGCCTGGAATCAGATTCTCGAAATCAACCGCGAGCAAATGTTTACTATCGGCATCGTCAACCACGTGCCGCATCCGGTCGTGGTCAATAACCACCTGCATAACGTGCCGGACAAGGGCTTTTACGATATCTCCCCGGGCGCCTATTTCGGCATCTACAAGCCGGATACTTTCTGGTTTGACGAGGCCAGACGCTGATGTTGGCCTATATTCTGCGGCGAACCCTGACCATGATTCCAACCCTGCTGATTATCAGCATGCTGGTGTTCGTCATCATCCAGCTGCCGCCCGGCGATTATCTCGAGAGTCATATCGCCGAACTGCAGAGTCAGGGAGAATCGGTCGACGAACAGAAAATCCAGTTTCTACGCGAGGAGTACGGACTCGATAAACCTCTGCCGCAACAGTACTGGTATTGGCTCATTGGTATGCTGCAGGGCGATTTCGGCTATTCCTTCGAGTATGAATTGCCGGTAACCGAAGTGGTCGGGGATCGACTTTTCCTGACCGTCATCATTTCGATCGCGACCATTTTGTTTACCTGGGCGGTGGCCTTTCCGATCGGGATTTATTCCGCCACGCATCAGTACAGCTGGGGCGACTATGGCCTGTCGACCCTCGGCTTTCTCGGCCTCGCGACCCCGAATTTTTTGCTGGCGCTGGTGATGCTGTATTTTGCCAACGTCTATTTTGGCACCAGCATCGGCGGTTTGATGGACCCGGAATACGTCGACGCTGCCTGGAGCCTGGATAAGATCCTGTCGATTCTCGAAATCAACCGCGAGCAAATGTTTACTATCGGCATCGTCAACCACGTGCCGC
>CAMYML010000119.1 GCA_947259305.1 uncultured Gammaproteobacteria bacterium
CGGCGGCGCACGCCTCGGCGGCACCGGCACCGTGGCCGGCAACGTGGTCAACGCCAACGGCGTCATCGTGGTCGGCAGCGCGGGTGTGCTCGGCGACCTGGCGATTTCCGGCAGCTACGACCAGGGCACCAACTCGGCAATCGTGATCGAGGCCTTCAACAACGGCTTGACCACGGTTTCCGACCGGCTCACGATTGGCGGACCTAGCACGCTCAACGGCGGCACGCTGGTGATCGGTTTCACCACCAACTCGCTTGGCCTGGTCACCGCGAACTTCAGCCCGATAAGGGCTCCCGGCGGCGTCAGCGGCGGCTTCAGTCGTATCATCGACGCGGGCGGTAATATTCTGCTGTTCAATTTCAACGCGGGTGTGTTCACGGTTGTGGGTGCCTCGCCGAAGATTCCGGATGCCGTCATCGACGACCTGATCAGATTTGTCAAGAACAGAGAAGAGTTCGCCGAGAAAGTTGCCAGCAACCGCTCCAAAGCCGAAGCGGCGATGGACGAACTGCTCGGCAAGGAAATTCAGGAAGAGGGCAGCCTGGTCTGCAATTAGTGCTTTAAATCACGCCTGACTGGCTCTATTCTCTGCGCTATCCACGAATGACGGGTGACACCTCGCCCGAGGGGTCAATTACCGATGGGAAACAAAACGCCGCTCTACCAGTGTCATCTCGACGCCGGTGCCAAGATGGTCGATTTCGCCGGCTGGGATATGCCGATCAACTATGGTTCGCAAATTGCCGAGCACGAGGCGGTGCGCAGCGACGCGGGCATGTTCGATGTTTCGCATATGACCGTGGTCGACGTCAGCGGCGCCGAGGCAAAATCTTATCTGCAGTACCTGCTCGCCAACGATGTCGACAGGCTGAAAATCCCCGGCAAGGCTTTGTACAGCTGCATGCTCAACCAGCAGGGCGGCGTGATCGACGACCTGATCGTTTACTACCTGCGGGATAATTTTTTTCGCGTCGTCATCAATTCGGCGACCCGCGAAAAGGATCTGGCCTGGCTCGACCGCCAGGCGCAGGGGTTCGGCGATCTCGGCGTCAAGTTCCGAGACGACGTTGCGCTGCTGGCGGTACAGGGGCCGAATGCCCGCGACAAGTCGATCAGGCTATTTGCCGATTATCAACAGCAAAGCCTGCAGCAGTTGCTCAGGTTTCAGGCTGCCGAGTTTGACGACTGCTTCGTCGGGCGCACCGGCTATACCGGAGAAGACGGCTTTGAAATCATGCTGCTGTCAGAGCAGATGCCGGATCTCTGGGATCGCTTGCTGGCGGCGGGTATCGCGCCCTGTGGGCTCGGCGCGCGCGATACGCTGCGTCTGGAAGCGGGCATGAATTTATAAGGTGCGGATATGGATGAAACCACGAGCCCGCTGGTGTCCGGCCTTGGCTGGACCGTGGCCATGGCCGACGCGCGTGATTTCATCGGCAAACAAGCCCTGGTGGAGCAGCAGGCCGCGGGAATTCAGCAAAGTTTCGTCGGTCTGTTATTATTAGACAAAGGTGTTTTGCGTAATCATTTGCGGGTGGTTACCCCGCAGGGCGACGGTGAAATCACCTCGGGCAGCTACTCGCCGACCCTGCAGCGGTCAATCGCCATGGCACGCGTGCCGGCAGGCGCGGCAGGGCAGGTCGAGGTTGAAGTCCGGAATAAGATGCTGAAAGCTGAAATTGTTAAACTTCCCTTTGTGCGCGAGGGGAAATCCATGTTAAACGACGGGGGTAATAATAAATGAGCGACGTGCCATCAGAACTGAAGTTTTTATCTTCACACGAATGGGTCCTGATCGAAGGCAATATTGCGACGGTTGGCGTATCCGATCATGCCCAGGAACTGCTGGGTGACCTGGTTTATGTCGAATTACCCGAGCAGGGCAGTGCGGTAGCCGCGGGCGACTCGGTTGGCGTCATCGAATCGGTCAAGGCTGCATCCGACACCTATGCGCCGGTTAGCGGTGAAGTGATCGAAATCAACGAAGAACTGGAAGGCGCACCCGAACGTATTAATGACGATCCCTACGGCGATGGCTGGATGTACAAGATTGCGATGGAAGATGCGGAAGAAGTCAGCGATTTGCTCGACGCCGCAGCCTACGCTGAAGCCATTGCCGACGAAGAATAAGCCCGCTATTCGCTGTGCCTGGCGGCAGGCTGTTATCCATCTCGCAGTTCGCCAAAGCGCGCGACCTCTAAACCATGTCAGACAGCGGTAACAGGGGACTAGCAAGGATCATCAAGGCGACGGGCTATTCCTGGCAGGGATTGCGCGCCGCTTACCGTCACGAGGAAGCCTTCCGCCAGGAAGTCTGGCTGTGTATGGTGATGATTCCGCTGGGGTTTTATCTGGGTAACGGCGGCGTCGAAAAAGCGCTGCTGGTGTCGAGCGTGATACTGCTGCCGCTGGTGGAAATCCTCAACTCGGCGCTGGAGGCGGTGGTAGACCGCTTCGGTGCCGAGCAGCATGAGCTATCGGGCCGCGCCAAGGACATGGGCTCCGCGGCGGTTGCGATCGCCATAGCCTTGATGGTCGTGGTCTGGACCCTGGTTCTGTTCTTCTAGTGATGGCTTCGGTACCCGGAGTATCCAGTGTCAATTTAATAAACAGCCGTCTTTCAAAGATCCCTGCTTTCGCGGCGGTCCGACGCATCGGGATGACATCAAAATCCTGGTTTCTGTCTGTTTGGCGCAGATAGGACAGGGGTAAACAGTTACCTGGAGCCATTCCCGCGCAGATTGGGCAGGGGTAGACAGGTAGCTGGAGCCATTCCCGAGCAGATAGGGCAGGGGTAGACGGGTACCTGGGGTCATTCCCGCGCAAGCCTTCGCGGCCCGGCGGGAATCTCTCAATGTGGCCACCTTTTCCAGCTCCCTGTCTGGGTGAGGACTGAGCTGATTTATCGGGAGGCACTGGTCTCGGAGCCAGTCGATTTTTGTGCGATTTCGTCTGGCAGATTTATTGCGTCGGCGGCAATAAAATAAGCCGACTGGTCCGGCCTTAACCGCGGCAGTATCTGTTGGCGCCACTGGCGCAGGCTCGGCAGGTCGCCGCGCACGATGATCTGTTGCGGGGGCCGGTGCAGCGCTTCGAGCAGGGCGACAAAACCGGCTGCGTGGAACGGCGTTTGCCGGAGATTGTCGGCTACCGACTGCAGCGCTTTTTCGGCGCTTTGCGTATACGACTGGCGTCCGATTAATAATCCGAGGCGGTGCAGCGCCAATGCCGCTGCCGCATTACCGCAAGGCATCGCTTCGTCCTGCCATGACTTGGGTCGCTGGATCAGTTTCTCATGATCGACGGCGGTGAAATAGAATCCGCCGTGGGCATCATCGGCAAACAGTTCGAGTAATTGATCGGCAAGTTCGATTGCAAATGTCAGATCCTCGTCATCCCATTCGAACTGCAGGCAATCCAGCGTCGCCTGCAACAGATGGGCGTAGTCATCGAGATATCCTGGCAGTTGTTTGCCCGAGCCCCTGGCGAGCGCCAGCAGGCGCCCATCCTGCCAGCATTCATCCTGCACGGCGCGCAGGCAGCGTCTGGCGATATCAAAGTAATCCTGGCGCATGAATACGCGCGCGGCGTTTGCGAGGCCTCGTATCGTCAGCGCATTCCAGCTCGTCAGCAGCTTGTCGTCTAGGCCCGGGGGGATCCGCGTGGCCCGAACGTCGAGCAGTTGTTGACGCAGTTGCTCGTGTTGCTGTCGGTAGGCTTCCGCATCCAGCGCAAATTTATCGATCACCTGCTGCCCGTCGTGATACCCGTGCAGATGCCATTTCCCTTCGAAATTGGGCGCCTGATCGAGCCCAAAACGGTAAGCGAAAACCGGGTAGGCCTGCTCGCCGATTACCGGTTTGACTTCTGCCGGGGTCCACAGGTAGTACTTGCCTTCCACACCCTCCGAATCCGCATCGAGCGCGGCGTGAAATGCGCCCGTTGGACTGCGCATATCCCGCTCGAGCCAGGCGACGATACCGTCGACAGCGTCAGCAAACAACCGGTTGCCGGTCAAGCGAAAAGCCTGGGCAAACAGCTGCAACAGCTGAGCGTTGTCATACAGCATTTTTTCAAAATGCGGAATCATCCATTTATCGTCCACCGAGTACCGATAGAAACCGCCACCGAGATGGTCCTGGATACCGCCAAGCGCTATGCGTTGCAGGCTGAAGTCGATTGCCTGGTAAAGCGGGTCCGCGGGCCGTTTGTCGAAGGCGCGCTGCAACGCCTGCAGCAGGATCGCGGGCTGCGGGAACTTGGGGGCGCGCCCGAATCCCCCGAATTCCGGATCAAAGGCCTTTTGCAGCTGCGCCTCGAAGGTGGCCACGGCGCCGATATCGGCGCCATGCCGATTCTGGTTTTCGCGCAAATCGATTTCGATCAGGGCCTGCTGGATGGCTGCTCCCTGCTGCCTGATTTTTTCAGGCTCCTGCTGAAAAATCTCGACCAGCCTCTGCAACAGCTCGGCGAAGGCAATCATGCCGTGCTTCGGTTTATCGGGGAAATAGGTGCCGCCAAAAAATGGCAGTTGATCTTCCGGCGAAAGGAACATCGTCAGCGGCCAGCCGCCGGGCCGGCGCGCGATCAGTTGATGCGCGGTCTGGTAGATACGGTCGATATCGGGACGTTCTTCACGATCGACCTTGATGTTGACGAAATGCTGATTCATCAACGCCGCGGTAGCCTCGTCCTCGAAGGATTCGTGCGCCATCACGTGGCACCAGTGACAGGCTGAATAACCGATCGACAGCAGGATCGGTTTTTTCTGTGTGCGCGCCAGCTCGAGTGCCTGTTGCGACCAGGGCAGCCAGTCCACCGGATTGTCGGCATGCTGACGCAGATAGGGGCTGGACTCATTGGCAAGTGCGTTAGGCATAAATCTGCATTTGGTTTAAGTCCGTGCGATAATAACACCCTGGTCAGGCATACTCATGAGTTTGAATCAGATAGTTTCGCAATGATAGCTTTCCCATCGATCGATCCCGTCGCCATCTCCCTGGGGCCAGTGCAAGTTCACTGGTACGGACTGATGTACCTGCTCGCCTTTGGCAGCGCGTGGTGGCTGGGTAAACGCCGCGCGCGTCTGCAGTGGAGCCCGGTGAAAGCGGAACAGATCGACGATATTATTTTCTACGGGGCGCTGGGCGCGGTGCTTGGCGGGCGTATCGGCTCGGTCATTTTTTATAATTTCGACAGTTTTCTGCAAAACCCCCTGTATCTGTTCAAAATCTGGGAAGGCGGTATGTCGTTTCACGGCGGCTTTATCGGCGTTGCGCTGGCGATGGAGTTATATCGGCGGAAGCTCGGCTGCCGCTATTTCGAGCTCACCGATTTTATCGCGCCGCTGGTGCCACTGGGACTCGCCGCCGGGCGATTCGGCAACTTTATCAACGCCGAGCTCTGGGGAGCGCCCACTAATGTACCCTGGGCGATGAAGCTGTCCTGCGAGCAATTTCCGCCTGATCGGTTCGTCGACTTCGCGGGGCCGTTATGCTTCAGCGCGCGCCACCCGACGCAGCTCTACGAAATGCTTTTCGAAGGCTTAATCCTGTTCTTCGTATTATGGCTGCTATCGGCTAAACCCCGGCCGACTATGACGATTACCGGATGTTTCCTGCTGCTGTACGGACTTGCCCGCAGCGGCGTTGAGTTTATTCGATTACCGGATGCCCATGTCGGTTATCTGCTGAATACCGATTGGCTGACCAGGGGCATTGTATTATCGGCGCCGATGATTATAGTTGGCCTTATCCTGTTGATACTGGCGAAAAGGAACAACAATGCGGCAATATCTTGACCTGATGCGGCATGTGCTCGATCACGGCAGCGAGAAAACGGATCGCACCGGCACCGGTACCCTGTCGGTATTCGGGTACCAGATGCGCTTCGATCTGGCGCAGGGATTTCCGCTGATAACCACCAAGAAACTGCATTTGCACTCGATTATCCACGAGTTGCTCTGGTTCCTGCAGGGCGATACCAATATCGCCTACCTGAAGCAAAACAAGGTTCGGATATGGGATGAATGGGCCGATGAAAACGGCGACCTGGGGCCGGTTTACGGCGCACAATGGCGTTCCTGGCGGGCCGCCGACGGTCATGTTGTCGATCAGATCCAGCAACTCGTCGACAATATTAAAACCAGTCCTGATTCGCGCCGTCTGATCGTCAGCGCCTGGAATGTCGGTGAAATCGAAAATATGGCATTGCCTCCATGCCACGCGTTTTTCCAGTTCTATGTTGCCGATGGGCGTCTGTCCTGCCAGCTTTATCAACGCAGCGCCGATGTATTTCTGGGTGTGCCGTTCAATATTGCATCCTATGCCTTGCTGTTGATGATGGTGGCACAGGTTACTGACCTCGAGGCGGGCGATTTTGTGCATACGCTGGGCGATGCGCACCTGTATACCAATCATTTGCCGCAGGCTCGGTTGCAACTTGAGCGTGAGCCATTCGCCTTGCCGACGATGAAACTTAATCCGGCGGTGAACGATCTGGTTGGATTTTGTTTCGAGGATTTTGAGCTAAAAGACTACCAGTACCACGAGCACATCAAGGCGGCAGTCGCGGTATAATTTCCCCAATATCACACCGGATATCAAGATCAGATGAATCAAGCAGGTCCAAACAATATCGAAGTCGACGTCGAAACCCGCTATATCGAGGAACAGTCAAATCCCGAGCAGAATTATTATGTTTTTGCCTACACCATAACGATTCAGAACAAGGGCCAGCAGGCGGCGCAATTACTGACTCGCCATTGGGTAATTACCGACTCCAACCAGAAGGTGCAGGAAGTCCGCGGCGACGGTGTCGTCGGCGAACAGCCCCTGCTAAAACCCGGGGAACAGTTTGTTTACACCTCGGGCACCATGCTCGAGACCGCGGTAGGCACGATGAAAGGCAGTTACCAGATGCTGGCCGACGATGGGTCGCAGTTCGATGCGGAGATCGACGAATTCGTGCTTTCTACCCCGCGGGTACTTCATTAGACGAATTAGCCGGTGGCAATCTATGCAATAGGTGATGTTCAGGGTTGCTACACCGAACTCTGCCGACTCCTGGAAAAGATAAATTTCGATCCTGCTGCCGATACCCTGTGGTTTTGTGGCGACCTGGTCAACCGTGGCCCGGAGTCGTTGCAGACCCTGCGTTTCGTCAAGTCGCTGGGCGATAGCGCATTAACCGTGCTCGGAAATCACGATCTGCATTTGCTGGCGCTACATCACGGCGTAAAGAAAGTTCGTATCACCCGCGATCTGCACAAGATACTCAGTAGTCCCGATCGCGCTGAACTGATGGCCTGGTTACAGACACAACCCCTGCTACATTACGACAAGAGACACAAAGCCGTGGTCGTGCATGCCGGCATCCATCCCGCATGGGGTCTGAGCAAGGCGAGGAAACTGGCCGGGGAGGTGGAATCGGTCTTGCGCGGGGGGGATGCCACGTGGTTTTTCAGCAAAATGTATGGCAACAAGCCGGGCCAATGGTCGGATGAGCTAACGGGCGCCAGGCGCTTGCGTTTCATCACCAATGTCCTTACCCGGATGCGCTACATCGACGGTGTGGGAAGACTCAACTATACCGTCAATCGCGTCGAACGACGATATCTGCGCAGGGGCCTAACCCCCTGGTTTCACGTGGAAGCCAGCCTGCGAGAGGATGTGCGCGTGTTGTTCGGACACTGGTCGACCTTGCCGGTCGGATGCTATGGGCGTTTTTTTGCGCTTGATGGTGGCTGTGTCTGGGGTGGGCACCTGGTGGCCTTGCGGGTCGACGATGCAGCCGAGGACTGGTTTTTTGTCGATTCTCACACCAAGAAACCGATAATTACTGCTAAATAATAAGGATAACTAATTCACTTTTGCTAGTGGGTCGACGATTAAATGCGATGTTTTTCGCTATCTTTGGCCAGTTTACAGCTATAACTTACTTAATGTCCGCAGCGTTATCATGGCAATAGATCGTCGCGACATCGTACAGACGCTGAGACGCGAGAATGAGTTGCTCAAGCCTTGCAATCAGAAGCTCAAAGCACGATTGATCCGACACCAGCAAGCCTTTCGCGCCTGAAATCGCATGGATGAAACCATGCGGGCGATGCGACCCAGCTTAGATTGAAACAGGCTGATTAATGACTTGCTGGCTCTTGCCCTGCATGCCTGCGATGCAGAAAACGGCTCGATGATTCTGGTCGATGACGATACCAACGAACTGGTGTTTGTCGAGGTGATCGGCGAAACCAGGGAGCATCGGCTCAATCATCGCATCGATATCGACCCCCGAATTGTCGGACATGTGGTCGAGACCCAGGAAGCGATGCTGGAAACCGATGTGCATAATTCTTCCCGGTGGTCTGCGCGAGTCGACCAGGTTATCGGGTTCAACACCAGCGCACTGATGCGCGCGCCGTTGTTCAACAATGCAAAAACAAACGGGGTTATCGAGGTTGTAAATAATATGTCCAGTAACGAGTTTGATGAAAATGACCTGGCAATATTGCGCGTTAGCGCGATGTGTAAGCCGGGCGTTACAGGAAGCCGAAGATATTACCCTGTTGGAAGGTGAGAAATTTTGAATAAAAACCTGCTTATTAGCGTGATTTTGACGCTCTTGTCGTTTGCTGTTTATCAACCGGTTTCAGCGGCGGCCAGTGTGGAACTAGTGCCCTCCTCAAGGGTTATTTTAAAGATTACCTCGGGTATGACGGTTGATCAGATCATCCAGCGTATCTACCCGAAGGACAAAGATCTATGGCCCCAGATAAAGACCAAGCTGATCGAAACCAATCCTAATTCGTTTGTCCAGTATTCGGATCGATTAATCCCCGGAACGCGATTGAAGCTGGTGGATATCAAGCGTATTTATGACCAGGAACAACTGGAACCGAAGGTCAAGGTTGGCTTTGTCGAAAAGCTTGAGGGCGATGCGATTGCCAGGGATGTCAATAACCGGGTGCAGCAATTACAGATTAATTCGCAGATCTTCGAGGGCGACCGGATCGAGACCGAGCTGGCTTCCCGCCTTAAAATTCTGATGGACGATGGCGCCGAAGTGTTCCTCAAGGAAGATTCGGTGCTGAAGATCAGTGAGTATGTCATCACCGCCGGTTATGGCGAGGCGAGCAGCAGTATTCTCGACTTGCTGCGCGGTGGTTTGCGCAAGATCACCGGCGCGATTGGCGCCAGTGCATTGGCCAACTACCAGCTTCAGACCGGGCTTGCGACCATCGGTATACGCGGTACCGACTACGTCATCAAATTATGCAAGCAGGACGACTGCACGCAGACGGTGAGCCGCAATGATCCCGACGCAAAATTGCACGCGGTGGTGCTGGAGGGTGCGATCACGCTGACAACGGAAGATGAAGTACAAATCCTTATGGCGATGGGCGAGTATGGTACCGCAACCACTGAAACCCTGATTATCGAGGAAGAAACGCCGGTTCCAGTCGGTTTTCTGAATCAGGAAGAAACGCAGCAATTTAGTGTCACTGTTCCCCAGAAAGCGGAAGCCAAGGAAGAAAAATCCTCCAGGGCCTGGCCCTGGATTCTCGGTGTGTTATTACTTGCCATAGGGCTGTAGACCGAGGGCCGGATTCCCGGGTGCATTCCCGCTCGGACCAGGGTTTTGCGGTTTGCTGCCGATAACCGGCAGGCGACATCCGGCACGACATCGACTTCGCTTTTTACCCAGGTGGAGGAGCCCCTTTCGAGATGCAGGGCAGCGTTGCGGAAGCGGTTGCCGACGCCGCGGAATTTATCAACCAGCGACCTAAATCCAGGGCGAGTTAAGATTCGTCGCTAGCGTCGAGTTGAGCGGCGAAAGCGCCGGCGATTTCCAGCAGGCTTTGAATTGTGTACTGTCGATTTCCCAGCACTATGGGTTGATGCAGTTGCACATAGCCTTCATGAAAAGGCACCAGGCGGTTGTTTTTTATCAGGAAAGTCCCATTGGTTGAGCCGAGGTCACGCAGGTACACTTCTCCATTGATTACCTGAATTTCCGCATGCTGCTTGCTCACGGTCGGATCATTAACGTAAATGTGACCCTCTCGACCAATAATATAAGTCCTGCTTTCCATGTGATTGACGTCCTCGCTCATATCATTGTCCATCAACAACATACCTCCTAAACGGGGCGATCAGTCTACCCCAAATAAAGTCAAATTTCCCGTACAAATTTTATAAAGGAATAGGCGTGGCGATTGCTGTGATCTGCATCAAAGTATTCTCGGTTTTCGATTTTCCACTCGCTTTCATCGAAATCGGGAAACCAGGTATCGCCGGCAAAGCGATGATGGATGCGGGTGATATACAAATCGGTCGCGCGGTCGAATGATTGCTGGTACAGACTGGCACCCCCGATCAGCATTATCTCGGCATCGTTCTGGCACAAATCTATGGCGGCGTCGATGCTGTTGGCGACTTCGCAGCCCTCGGCGTTAAAATTTGGATCCCGAGTAACCACGATGTTGCGCCTGCCGGGTAAGGGCTTGCCGATGGACTCGAAGGTCTTGCGGCCCATGATGATCGGTTTACCCATCGTACTGCGTTTGAAAAAAGCGAGGTCCGCCGGCAAGTGCCAGGGCAGACCGTTATTGCTACCGATTAATCTGTTTTCGTCCATGGCAACGATCAGGGAAAGTCTGGCCATTAATTCAGGGCTCTACTCAGTTTAGCGAAATCGGCAATGTCGAGGTTTTCTGCGCGCAATCCCGGATCGATTCCGCAAGCTTTTATTGTTTCACGATCCAGTATCGATTTCAGTGAATTGGAAATAGTTTTACGGCGCTGGCTGAATGCCGACTGCACGATGCTCGAAAACCGTGCATAGTCATCGATATTCTGTGCCGGGTTTTCCAGTGGGATCAGTCGTATCACCGCCGAATCCACTTTAGGCGGCGGCTTGAAACAGCCTGGTGCGACGTCAAACAGATACTGGCAATTGCAATGAAATTGCAGCATTACCGAAAGTCGGCCGTAACTTGCATCGCCGGCGCCCGCGACGATTCGCTGTGCCACTTCTTTTTGCACCATGAAATGCATGTCCTCGATAAGCCGTGATGACTCGAGCAGGTGGAACATCAGCGGCGTCGAGATGTTGTACGGTAAATTGCCCACCAGCCGAAATTTTTCACGGGTCGCAATGCTCCTAAGTTCGAATTTGAGAATATCCGCGTTGATTACTTCGAGCTGGCCCAGGCCAGCGGCGTGTTGTTCCAGGATGGGCACCAGGTCGCGGTCGAGTTCTATCGCGATCAGCCTGTCGCAGCGCTGCAATAGCGGGTAGGTGAGCGCGCCCTGACCCGGGCCGATCTCGAGCAGATTCTGTCCCGGCTGTGGGTCGATGGCGCGCAGGATGCGATCGATAACATTGCGATCATGCAAAAAGTGCTGACCGAAACGTTTACGCGGCCGATGCATTTGCTTGTTGATTGCGCGCCTGCAGAATTGCCGAGTCGATTGCCGCAAACAAACTATCCGGCCTGGCCTGCTTACTGCCGGCAAGGTCGAGCGCGGTGCCATGGTCGACCGAGGTTCTGATGATTGGCAGGCCAAGTGTCGTGTTAACCGCATTATGGAAACCGACATGTTTCAGCACCGGTAATCCCTGGTCATGGTACATCGCGACCACGGCATCTGCGTCTTGTAGCATATGCGCCGTGAACAAGGTGTCGGCGGGGAAGGGTCCGCTGAGATTTATCCCGGCGCGTTTGAGTCGGTCCAGGGTGGGAATAATTATCTCGATTTCTTCGCGTCCCAGGTAACCGTTTTCGCCGGCGTGCGGATTGAGGCCGCATACCTTGATCAGCGGATTCTGGATGGCAAAGCGTCTGCGCAGGTCGCGATCGAGAATTTCGATGACTTCGGTAATCGCCTGTTCGCTAATGGCGTCGGCCACGCTGCGTAACGGCAGGTGCGTGGTAACCAGGGCAACTCTTAGTTGCGCCGCAACCAGCAACATCACCGGTTTAGATACCTGGCAGATTTCGGCCAGGTATTCGGTATGTCCCGAAAAATTGATGCCGGCGCGATTGATCACCTCTTTTTGAACTGGCGCCGTAACCATCGCATCGAACTCTCCGTCGAGACAGGCCGTACAGGCCCGCTCCAGCAGTTTCAGTACATAGCCGGCATTGGCGACGTCCAGCTGTCCGGGCAGGCATGGCCGCGTCAACGGCTGATGGATGATTTCGATCGCATTGCGCGCCGCCGGCTTTTTTTTATCGTATTCGACGAATTCGATTATTGATCCCAGTGCCTGCGCGCGCGTGGCGAGCAGTTGACGATCGCCGATTACAACCAGGCGCGCGTCGAATCTGGATGGGTCAATACTTGCGATAATGTCCGGGCCTATGCCTGCAGGTTCACCGGAAGTAATGATGATGTCGACGTCAGGCATCTGGTTTATCGGGGAAGACGACGTAGGCTTCATCCCTCAGGCGACGTTTCCAGAGATCGAAAACTTCGCGTTTCTTTTGCTGCAGTAACTGCGAATAAATTTTCTGACGTTTGTTTTGCGCGGTTTCATCAACTGTCCGGTGACCGGTTACCTCTACCAGGTGCCAGCCGAACTGGCTGCGGAAGGGCTCGCTGATCTCGCCTTCTTTAAGCTGATTGGTCACGTCCTCATACTCCTTGACGGTCGCCCCCGGATCCATCCAGCCGATATCCCCGCCCTCTGATCCCGAGGTGTAATCGACCGAGTATAGCCGGGCCAGACGGGCAAAATCTTCACCTGCGAGAATCCGTTCGCGAAATTCCAACAGCCGTTTTTGCGCATCTTCCTCGGAAACCAGTTCATTCGGTTTGATCAGGATGTGGCGACTGCGAATCTGCTCGCTGAGCACCTGTTCCAGGTCACGGCGCTCCTTCAGGTGAACGACATGGAAGCCGCTGGGGCTTCGAATCGGCCCCGCGTGACCACCGGGTTCCAGCGCTAATACCTGGCTGGTAAACAGGCTCGGAATCTCGGCTTTCTTACGCCAGCCGAGATCGCCGCCCTGCAGAGCGGTATCACCCGCAGAAAAAGTATTGGCCAGCTGATCGAATTCCTCACCTTGCTCGAGCCTGGATATAATTTCGTTGGCTGTTTGTTGCGCCAGCTTAACCTGTTCGGGGGTGGCGGCATCGGGTAAGGCGATCAAAATGTGCGACAGGCGATATTCGTAGTTAGCCGCATCGTTGTCGCTTAGTTTTAAGAACTCTTCGACCTCGGTATCGCTGACGGTTGCATTGCGCTGGCTATACTGGCGCTGCAAGGTTGAGATGATCATTTCGCGGCGCACGGTTTGCCGATACTTGTCGTAATTGAGT
>CAMYML010000120.1 GCA_947259305.1 uncultured Gammaproteobacteria bacterium
GGTCGCGCTTTAAAGGTGTGGGCCTGGACCGCTAGACATTCCAGCCTGAGGTTAATCGGCCAGCGGATACCTGACTGAGGGACGAGCTGATTCGACACAGCGATCGATTATTCAGGCAAGGACTATCCGTCCTGACCATTTTGCCGCAGCGCGATAGCCGTCTCAGCCGCTGAACTACTGAACCCGCATGGGTGGCATCGGGCAATCGAGGCAGGTTGAAATCGTGCGTACCAGTTCGATGCCGCGAGTGGTCGCTGTGCCATCATGCATGATCAGCGCGACACAGGCCTTCAACAGGCGCGGCTTGACCAGTGGCTTGAGTCGCATCAGGTTATCCAGCGCGCGATCGAGCGACTCGAGCTTGAAAGACCTGGCGGGCAGCAATTCCAGGTTTTGCAGTTTCGCCTCCGCCGCGCCGCTGGCGAAAGCCGCGCTGGCTTCTGCCGCATCCTTATGCTCGACCCAGGCGATGAGCGACAGCAGCATTGCAACATCCTTGCCGAACACATCCAGGCTGGCATGTCTTGCTTTTGGCGGTTTACCAAAGCCGAAATGCTGATCCAGTTGCTGCACCACGAAACGCTGGATAACCCATTCGCGCAGATTAACCGACTGGTCCGAAGCAATGATATTTTTCACCGCCGCTTTGAATTGAACAAACTGGTTGGGTGACAATTCACGCAAGGCATTGATGCAGAGCTCCAGCAGCGGCAGCTTGAAACTGTCATCCAGCGATTTCAGCTCGGGCAAGTATTTCTCCAGCAGCGCCAGCATATCCGGATCGGCATATCGAGCCACGACCGCCAGCGCTGCCGCTTTGTCTTTTTGCAGGTGAATCAGCGCGGCATAGACGAGGATGCGTGCGCTATAGGCATCCTGCGCGGCTTCCCGCAGCAGCAACGGCATCGCAACAATGAGCTGGTGAACATATTCGATGTTTTCTTCGTTGAGTGTTCCGACCTGGCCGATGGCCTGCTCCGCCGAGCTCAGAATGGCTGCGGTCATGGCAAGTTTTGCAGCCCCGGAGGGCGGCGTTTCAACAGGTTCTGACAGCGGGGTTTTGTTGACCACGGAGTTGAGAAACTCCCCGTCCCAGCTCGGTTCGATTCGCTTGATGCGACTTTCCAGTGGCGGGTGGGTGGCAAACCACGGCTGCCAGAAAAAGTTGAGGCCGTTGACGAAATAGGCGTGGCTATACTCCGGCGCCGACGGAGAACTGATGTACGAGCCAACGGCACTGCCGCCAATTTTTTTCAACGCGCCGCCGATACCTTCCTTGTTGCGCGTGAACTGGACCGCAGATGAATCGGCCAGATACTCGCGCTGCCGACTCACGATCGCCTTGATCCACTGGCCGAAAAACGAGCCCGCGTAGCCGATGACCATCAGGCCAAAGCCGACCGCGGCAATCGCCAGCAGGCCGGCACCGCCCTTGCTGCTGCGCGACCTGCCCGCAAATCTTAACGATCGAACCAGGAAATAACCAATCAGCCCGATCAGCAAAATGCCGTGCAACATTCCGATCAGGCGGATGTTAAGGCGCATGTCGCCGTTGGAGATATGACTGAACTCGTGGGCGATGACGCCCTGCAATTCCTCGCGGCTCAGTCGCTGCAGCGTGCCCTCGGTAATGCCGATGACCGCGTTCGCGGGGCTCAGCCCGGCTGCGAAGGCGTTGATCGAGGTATCGCTCAGCAGGTAGACCTGGGGAATCGGCATGCCGGCGGCAATCGCCATTTCCTCGACCACGTTGAGCAATTGCCGTTGCTGCAGATCGGTGGTAGCTTGCGAAATCAGTCGCCCGCCAAGCATTTCGGCAACGGACGGCCCACCCCCGGACAGGGAAAGTCCTTTGTACAGACTGCCGCCAAAAACCAGCAGGCAAACCCCGGCACTGACGACGGTGAATTCTTTCCACGAGTAGTAGTAATAAAGCATCTCCGGCGAGACGACGATCTGCTGGGTTTTTACATAGACCAGAACGCTCATCAGAAACAGGTTGGTCAGCAATATCAGGCCTGCCACCGCAAGCGTGAAAAGCAAAACCATCCACAGCGTATTCCTGCGGGCTTTATCCTGTGCTTCGAAAAAGTTCAAGCTAAACCGGGTTCAGCGAATCTAGAAGGAAACCTTGGGCGCGGCCTGGATCTCGGCACTGTCTTCGAACTCGAGCAGGCTGGCGTCGCTGGCATGACCGAACATACCGGCCAGGATATTCTGCGGAAACGACTGCTTGTAAATATTGTATTGCATCACCTGGTCATTGAATGACTGCCGCGCAAACGCCACCTTGTTTTCGGTACTGGTCAATTCCTCGGTAAGCTGCATCATGTTCTGATTGGCCTTGAGATCCGGATAAGCCTCGACCAGCAGGTTGAACCGGCCCAGGGCACCGGCGAGGTTGCCCTCGGCCTGACCCAGGCCCTGCATGGTCGCCGGATCACCCGGTTTTTGCTGCGCCGCGGACAGATTATCGGAAGCTGAATTACGCGCCTTGATTACCGCATCGAGGGTTTCGCGCTCGTGTTGCATATAACCTTTAGCGGTTTCGACCAGGTTCGGAATCAGGTCGTAGCGTCGTTTCAACTGCACCTCGATCTGCGCGAAGGCATTCTTGAAGCGATTGGCGAGCGCCACCAGTTTATTGAAGATTGAAATGATATAAATGACGATGGCGCCAATTATTACGAGTACAACTATGGTCGAGATTTCCATAATGCCTCCAGCCGGGGGTAAGGGTAAATGGTTTCGACCTGCGGTTCAGGACTCCAGTCAGGGTCCGCAGGCCAGGATTTTATTCTAGTTAATATAGACGGGTTGGAATCAATAATCATCCGCCTTTTCAAGATTGGTGCCGCGTTGCTCAAACCCGGCTTTTACATAAAATACGATCTATAGACCGCCGCAGGTCAATTCTGGCCACGTAGAAAATGAAGAAAACAGCCCGGAGGTACTCGAGCGCATTACTTCAGATACTGTTCCTTGCTCGTCTTCATCTGAAAAACGCCAGACTATACCTGCTTACAATAGAATAAAAATTCTCATTGCCCACCTGGCCTGCCCGGCGCTTTACCGCAGCGGGACCGGCCATACGATCAGCCGGTGCTCCAGGCACGCGGACGTTTCATACCGGCGATCTTGCAGGTCTGTTTGACATAACCATAGGGAAACAGCTGGAAGATTCGCGCCTTGCCCTGCTTCTTGTCGATACCGCTTTGCTCGGCCAGATATTTGGCGACATGCCGGATATCGGGAGCAATGCCATGTTCGGCATAATAGTCGCGGACAAACCGCAGAATCGTCCAGTGATCCTCGCCGAGTTCCAGCGCTTCTTCCCGCGCCAGCGCATGCGCCAGCTCCGGTGTCCAGTCGTCGGGCTCGAACAGATAACCCTCTTCATCGCGTTGCACCCTGGAAATATCGCTGCACATGCGAGCCCCGCTCAGCCCGGGCGACCGTCGATTCGCGGCCGCCAGAGGATCGGCGCGTAAACCTTAAGGAACAGCAAAAACGCGAGGCACCACAGCAGCGCGGCCATTACCAGCCACAACGACCCGGCGGATGGCATCAGCAGCGGCCCGAACACGCGCGCGAGGGCGGCGCCTGTCAGCGAAACATAGCCGGCCACGGCGGCGCCGGGTGCGACCAGCGCCCGCCCGGTATGCCCCAGCGCGGCGCGGCTCATGACGCCGATGATCATGGTCGCCATTGCGCCCACGGTAAGCGCATGCAGCCAGCTGCTGCCGGGTAGCGGCAGGCCAAACAATATCGCTGCCTTGAGCGCGAGACTTATCGGCAACCAGGCATAGGCGACATGCAGCACGCACACGATGGGCATGCGCAGGGTTCTGTGCCCTTGCCATTGACTCAGTTGCGCGGCCAGCAATGCCGCCGCGACTGCAGCCGCAACCGCCGCGTAAAGACTGTCGGGAAACGCCAGGTCGACCAGCAACACGCTAACCACCGCGAATAAAGCCGCCCGGTCCAGCGGCTGAAAACGCCGGATACGGGCGGCGATACCGAGATCCTTGAGAGCAGCCGAGGTAAAGGCCGGCACGATTCGCCCGCCGAGCATCGTCACCAGGAAAAGCATGGCATTCATGCCCAGCAGCAGCGGCGGGAGCGCGACCGCACCGAGCAGATGAAAATGCAGGTTCGAGGCAAACAGCAGGCCGAGCAGGCCGATGAACGCCAGGTTGCGGCGATTCCCCGAGCGCAGCAGTGCCGGCAGAAGCGTCAGCGCGAGCAGCGGTATGAAAGCGAGATCGATCACGCCCGCCCATAACGGCGACAGGCCGAGGGGTAGCGTCATCGCCACGCGTCCCGCGAGCCACACCAGCACTAATGCTGCCAGCGGCGCGCCGGCGTAGCCGCGCCGGTTGGTCCAGCTCGGCACCGCGGTTAGCAGAAAACCGGCCATGGCGGCGGCGACGAAACCGTAGAGCATTTCATGCGCATGCCAGACGGGTGCCGACAGTAACGTCCGCGGCAAATCGAATCCGTGCAGCACGGCAACCCACAGGGGTATCGCGATTGCCGCGTGGATAGCGGCGAGCAGAAAGAAGGGGCGAAAGCCATAGGCCAGCACTGCGGGGTAATTCGAGGTTACCGGATTGGGATCGGAATTAAGCTGAACAACTCGCGGCGGTACCTGTGATTTCATCTCCCTGGCCTTGTGCTGATGAAGTGGCTGGTCTGGAATGGCTAAACATAACCAACCATACCGATTGCAGGTATGACTAATGTCAAATTATGAGCATCGGCGAGCACTCATTGAGCCGCCTTCATGCAACAGGCAAACTGGCGTTAATGTTTGCCATTTGATTAATCTCAAGTCGTCTCCGCCCGCCCATTGCGGAATGGGCCGGTATCGGCGAAGGGCCGAAACCTGTGGTCCAGCCCGAGTACAACCAGGCCGGCGATGAAGTCTGGTTCTCGGTATGCAACGGCAAGGACCAGGTTTCGGCGATCGTCGTGGTCGACGACAAGACCCGCAAGCTGAAACACGTCATCAAGGACGAGCGCCTGGTGACGCCAACCGGCAAGTTCGCGGTCTATAACACGCAGCCCGATATTTACTGACCTGAAAGGTTTTTACTCGGCGGTGACTTGCAGATGGTGCTTTCCAGGTCGGCAGATGTAAAATGATGGCTTAGCGATATGCGAACGCGAAGCAACGAATTGAATTTTACACAGCTGCACCAGGCCCCTCCATCGTGAGAGCAGGCAGGTTTGTCATTGAATTGATCCTGTTGATTTTGCTGGCCGGCACGGCGCCGGCGATAGCGTCCGATTCCCCTTTGATCGCGGTCGCGTCGGGAATGCAGTTTGCAATCCGCGAAATCGCCGCAGCCTTCAGGCAGGACACGGAAATCGAGGTCCGCATCACGCTGGGCGCTTCGGGCAAGCTGTTTCGACAAATCGAAAACAATGCGCCCTTCGAAATGTTCATCTCTGCCGACGATGCGCTGGTGCGTAAACTCGAGGCCGCCAGGCGCACGCTGGGACCCGGAGTCGCCATCGCCCGGGGGAACCTGGCGATATTCGCTGCCCACGGCTCGCCGTTGAAACCCGATCCGATGCTGCAGGGGCTGGCCAGTGCGCTCGCCGACAACCAGCTCAGCAAATTTGCGATTGCGAACCCGGTGCACGCGCCCTACGGCCAACGCGCGCGCGAGGCACTGCAGTCGGCCGGTTTATGGCCACTGATAAAAGACAGGCTGGTGATCGGCGAAAACGTTGCCCAGGCTGCACAGTTTGCCATTTCCGGCGCAGCGCAAGGCGGCATCGTCGCGCACTCGCTGCTGGTAACCGATAAAACCCGCGATCAGGGTGAATACGCACTGCTGCCCGAAGCGTGGCACCAGCCGATACTTCATAGTATGGTGTTGCTTGAAAACTCGGACGCAACCACAATGACATTTTTCCAGTACCTCAAGTCACCCAGGGCGCAACAGATCCTGTCCCGTTACGGTTATGCGCCCGCTTTCTAATTAGATGGACTGGGGCGCTTTCAAGCTTTCAGTGCAGCTGGCGTTCTTCACCGTACTGCTACTGCTTCCAGTGGCGATGCTGACAGCGCGCTGGCTGGTCACGCTGCCTGCGCGGCGCAAGGCCATTATCGAAGCGCTGTTGACCATTCCCCTGATCCTGCCGCCGACGGTGATGGGATTTTTCCTGCTGGTTTCGATGAGCGACGCCCATGCGGTCGGCAGGATCTGGCGCTCGCTATTCGACGAATCCCTGGTCTTTTCCTTCGAAGGGCTGCTGCTGGCGTCCATCATCGTCAATATTCCGTTTGCCATTCAACCGGCACTGCGGGCGTTCGAGGGCATCGGCAGCGATATGCGCGAGGCGGCAGCCACCTGCGGAATGAGCCGGTGGCGATCTTTTCGCAGAATTGAACTGCCGCTCGCCTGGCCCGGCATCCTCACCGGGGGCGTACTCAGTTTTGCGCATACGCTCGGTGAATTCGGCGTGGTGCTAATGGTCGGCGGCAATATACCGGGCGAAACACGCACCATCTCGATTGCAATCTACGACCAGGTGCAAAGCTTCGATAACGCGTCGGCGGCGCTGATGTCGGGCGTTTTGCTGGCGATCTCTGTGCTGGCGATCAGCATCACGTTTCTGCTCACCCGCAAGCCCCTGCTCAGGATCAAGGCGTAGTGTCCGGGCCAAACGGCATAGCGGTTGCGATCCGGCTGCAGGATCCGGTTACGCTCGATGTCGAGTTCGAAGCCAGCGCCAGTGAACTGGTAGCGCTGGTGGGACCGTCGGGCGGCGGCAAGTCGACCATCCTGAGAGCGATTGCAGGATTCGAAAAACCGACCGCCGGCAAAATTAGCGTCGGTGGGCAACAATGGTTCGATAGCCAACAAGGACTGTGCCTGCAGCCACGACTACGGCGCGTCGGCATGGTATTTCAATCCTACGCCCTATTTCCACACCTGAGCGCGCTCGAAAACGTGGTCGAAGCGCTTGTCGATCGGCAGACCGGTAATAAAACCGAGCTGGCCAACGAATACCTGGCGCGGGTTAACCTCAAGGGTCTCGGCGGGCGCCTGCCCGACCAGATGTCCGGGGGCCAGCGTCAACGAGTCGCGGTCGCACGCGCGCTCGCGCGCGAGCCCGACGTCTTACTGCTGGACGAACCTTTTTCGGCGGTCGACAAGGTCACCCGTATCCGCCTGCAGCGCGAACTGGTCGAACTGCGCGCGGACCTGTCGATTCCGATCATCCTGGTTACCCACGACATCGAAGAAGCCGCGCGCCTGGCTGACCGGATCGCCGTTTTGCACGAGGGCCGCATCCTGCAAATGGCCGCGCACGACGTCTTGTCCAAATCGCCGGTTAACACCGCCGTCGCCAGGCTGGTCGGCATTCGCAATATCTTTAACAGCAGGGTTGCGAGCATCGATCAGCAGCAGAAAAGGCTGGAATTGCAGTGGGGCAGCACCCTGCTGGAGACGTTATACCGGGAAGGATTCACGCCTGATCAGTCGATTACCTGGTGCATTCCCTCGGACGGAATCGTGGTGCATCGGCGCGACCGGCCTTCGCGCGGAGAACATGAAAACCCGGTCTTCGGCGTCGTCAACGAATTGTTTCAATTCGGCCAGACGACGGAGCTCACGCTCGAAGTCGATGATCCGGACGCGCATCCCCTGCACTGCTCGCTACCGACTCATGTCGCGCAGCGCAACGACATCCGTGTCGGTGCCGACCTCGGCGTTTCGATCAAGGCAGATATGATTCACATCATGAATTCATCGGAGCACTGACCGTTTAAGCCTCCGGACAGATTTCGGACCCGTGAATTAATCCTGCTGCCTGGTCTCGAACTTGAACGGCAGCTCGTAGCGAGCAGCGCCAACCTGCACCCTGACCAGCTGCATCCGCTAATCGGCAAGGGCTGCTACTGCTGGCAATTCCGCGCTTGCCGCATCTCGAACCAGTCGCGTAAACGCCACCAGTTGCCAACCACAGGCAGGAACCAGGGTTTGCCCGCATACAGCGGCCGGGTCTTGAACGGCAGTCCCTCGAAGGCGCTCGGCCGCGGCGCGCTGCCGAGAATTTTTTGCGCGACCTGCCGGCCCAGCCAGCTCATCATGACGATGCCGCATCCGCCGTTGCAGCCGACCGCGTAGTGGATACCCTGGTGAACCCCGATCTTCGGCAGGAAGTCGAAGGTGAAGGCCATAAAACCGCTCCAGGCGTTGGTTACTTTGATATCGGCCATTTGCGGGAACATGGCCACCAGTTGCTGATGCAGAATACGCGCGCTTTCGCTCGGACCCAGCGGCGTAAATCGGGCGCGCCCGCCGAACAGAATGCGGCTTCGATCGGGCGATGGCCGCGCATAACAAACGACTCGCTTGGTATCGATCACCGGGCTATGCTTCGGCAACATTGCGTTGACCCGCTCGGGTCCGATTTCCTCGCTCACGGCGATTGTGCTCGAAATCGGAATCAGGCGTTTTTGGTGCCAGGGCGACAGTGCATCGGTGTAACCATTCGTCGCCAGCACGACTTCACGCGCGCTGTAGCTTCCCCGTTCGGTTTCGATACGCTTGACCGATCCTTCATCAACAATGCCGACGACACGGTTGTTCGAAACCAGGCTGACGCCCGCCTGCAGGCACAGCTCCAGCAGACCCCGGTGATAACGTGACGGATGAATCAGGCCCGCGTCCTCGGTAAACATGCCGCCGTACCAGTGGTCACTGGCGACGTAATCCCGCTGCTCGGACTTCGGCACCATGAAGAAACGCTCATTGCCGTCGCTATTGTATTCCCGCATCTTGGCGGCAAGCTTGTCGTAGGCGGCCGGGGTATGCGCGCCGACGAAGCGGCCGACGGATTGCAGGCTACAGTCGATGTTTTCCCTGTCGACCAGGCTCTTTAGCGCTTCGTAGGCGCTATCCGCCTCAGCGAAAATTCGACTGGCGTGCTCCTTGCCCACCAGCGCTTCCAGGTTGATTTGCTTGCTAACCCCTGCCCTGCCGGACAAAAACCCGGCGTTACGCGTGCTGGCGCCAACACCGCAGTTGCCGGCGTCGACGACAATAACCGAGGCACCGCCCCGGGCCAGTTCGAGCGCGCAGGACAGGCCGGCGTAACCGCTGCCGACGATGAGCACGTCAGCCGAGTCCGGGTGATCGGTTGCGACATAGTCCGCCGGCGCGGCGTCATTCCACCACCAGGGTTGCTCGGAAAATCCTGCGGTCAATATTTCCCGGGTCATGCTACAGGGCGACCGATATTCGAAAAGCGTCCAGCAGGGCCGCATGCAGTGAACGGCTGCTGACCGCATCGCCGACGCGATACAGCAGGTAGCCGCCGCCTGCACCAGTCTGGTACGGTTGCGGTTCTGTATGCAGCAACGCATCGATGTCGGTCACACCCCTGTTGGCGGCATTTTCCTGCAACTCCTGAAAAACTTCATCGACCGGAAAGGTGCCGCGTTCGACCACGACCTGATCGACCTCGATTTCTAGCGTCGCATCGGTCAGATCGTTGCGTAGCGTCGCGACCAACTGCGCGCCATCGCGACGCACCGCCAACAGCATCAAATCCAGCCGGATTGCAATCTCGTGCAGGTAAAGCTGCTTGCGATGCACCGGGCGCTCAGCGTAACCCAGTTCAGCGCCGATGCGATCGTCGATGGTCGCGAATATGACTTCGGAGCCGCGGTCGGCAAGAAATTCGGCACAGGACAAGGCCTCGTGCCGGCCGGTGCCATCGTAGACCAGCACCCGATTTGCGGGTTTGACGTCACCGCTCAGCACATCCCAGGTGCTCAGGCAATGCTGCTCGCCGTCGAGATCCCCGAAGTTGGGCAGCCCGCCGCTGGCGACAACGACGACATCGGGTTCGAAGGCGAGCACATCATCGCCGTCGGCATAGGTATTTAAATGAACCTCCACCCCGAGATGATCGAGCTCGGCCTCGCGCCAGTCGACGACCGAAATCATGTCGCGCCGCCAGCCGGCCCTGGCGGCCAGTTGCAGCTGCCCACCCAGCTGCGGCGTCGCCTCGAGCAGGGTAACCCGGTGGCCGCGTTCCGCGGCGACGCGCGCGGCTTCCAGGCCGGCCGGACCGCCGCCGACAACCACGACCTTTTTTATGTCTCCGCTGGTCGGCGTAATCACCTGCGGTAGTTCGGTTTCGCGCCCGGCGGCGACATTGTGTATACAGGACGGTTTCTTGTGCATGCAATGCGTGGCGCCGAAGCAGGGCCGGATGCGCGCTTCCTCGCCGCGTTTGATCTTGTTGACGATTTGCGGGTCGGCGATGTGCGCGCGCGTCATCGCCACCATGTCGAGAATGCCGTCGCGGATTGCGTAGCGCGCGGTCGCCACATCGGTAATGCGCGCGGCGTGAAACACCGGCAGCGACAC
>CAMYML010000121.1 GCA_947259305.1 uncultured Gammaproteobacteria bacterium
ATATTCTTTCGACCGGTAAAATCGCCCATGACGGGGCGAAAACCTCCGTCTTGAAAACCTTTATCCGGCGGCAATACTACTTGATATTATTGTCGAAGCAAATAAACAATGGTGCCAGATCATCAAAACAAGCCATACCAGTTTTGCCTCCCGGGTTTATCTGGATTGTAACCAGGCGCGGTTGCCAGCAATCGATCGCGGGGGGTTTTAGTGTATGCTAGCCGGCCCCTGGAATAACTGGCTGCAGAGGCCAAAGGCGCGTATATGAAGGCAAAATCTGATCTCGGAGTCATACTCGTGACCGGCGCCAGCGGTGGTATTGGTGAGGCAATCTGCCGCTTACTGGTGAATAAAGGTCATCGCGTCATAGCCAGCGCGCGCAGTCTTGCGAAACTCGAAAACCTCGCCGACGAGTTGGGCGACGCGCTGCTGCCAATGGCGCTGGATGTTACCGATGCGGATGCGGTTGCCAACCTGGTAGCGGCGTTGCCCCAGGGCTTCAACGAGATCGATGTCCTGATCAATAATGCGGGTCACGATACCGGTGGCCGGCGCCGCTTCGACGAGGGCAGCGCCGAGCAGTGGTGTGATATCGTCGAAACCAACGTGCAGGGCATGATTCGGGTTACGCACGCGCTGATCGGCGGCATGCTGCAACGCGGTCGCGGGCATGTCATCAACCTGGGTTCGATCGCCGGCCTGAAGCCCTACGCCACCGGCACGGCTTACGTGACCAGCAAGTATGCGGTTCACGGTTTCAGCGAAACCCTGCGACTCGACTATGCCGGCCAGGGGATCCGGGTTACCGAAATCATGCCCGGACTGGTGCGTAGCGGATTCGCCCGACAACGACTCGGGGACGCCGAACAGGCGCGGGAATTTTATGCCAGCTTCGACGCCTCTTTGCAGCCCGAAGATGTCGCCGCCACGGTCGCGTTTGCGCTTGCACAGCCGCTTCGCGTCGAAGTAGCGCAACTGGTGGTGTTGCCGGTTTGAGCATCGGCAAAAAGAAACCCAGGGTCGATCCGAGTTTCTCGACCTTTCCTGAGGCCCGTAACGAGACGCGCTTCACAATCGCGGCAAGAATCCGCCATAAGCGTCCGGGATAATCGCACATCCGGCATAATCTTCAGTAAAACTTCAGTTAGCTGTCCTAGGCTAAATTTCAAATTAGGGTAGTATCGTCCTGCACGCGATGTATCAGCTATCAACAGGTCAATTACCTGGCTTCGCCCTGAGATGCTTATGAAATTATTACTGGTAGAAGATTCAGAACGCCTGCAACGCTCGCTGTCGACCGGCCTGCAAAAACACGGTTTTACCGTGGACCAGGCCTTCGATGGTGAAGAGGCGCTGTCCTTCATCGCGATCAATCAATACGACGCCATCATACTCGACCTGATGCTGCCGAAGATCGACGGTCTCGCCGTGTTAACCAGGCTGCGCAGCGACGGCAACGACTGTCATGTCCTGATACTGTCCGCCAACGACCAGACCGAGGATCGCGTTCACGGCCTGGATCTGGGCGCCGACGACTACCTGGTCAAGCCGTTTTCGTTTGACGAACTGGTATCCCGCCTGCGCGCGCTCAATCGACGCCGGTCGGGGGAAAAGAATCCGCTTGTGGAAGTCGATGGCGTGGGAATCGATACCGTGACGAGACAGGTCAGCTTTGCTCATACGGTAATTGCGCTAACCCCACACGAGTACCGACTGCTTGAATTTCTGGCCCATCGTCGCGGGCGCGTATATTCGCACGATCAACTCATCGACCAGCTGTATGATGCCGGCAGTTATGTCACGCGCAACGCGGTCGAGGCGCATATCAGCTCCTTGCGCAAGCGACTGAAGCAGGCCGGCGCGCCAAAACTGGTCGAAACCCGGCGTGGCTTCGGTTACCTGATCGAGTAAAACCGATGTATTCGATCCGCAACAAACTCAATTTCACGATTATCGCCAGCATGGTCCTGGTAATGTCGGTGGCCGCCGTTTTTCTCTATGTCCGGGTGGCTGGGCATGTCGAAGAGATATTCGATAGCGCCCTGTTCGACAAGGCCCACTCGCTGATCTCGCTAACCGAGCTCGACGAGGAAGGTCTCGAGTTCGACTTTGCTGAAGAAGGCGTCATGCTCGAATTTCATGAGCATGCGGCGCTTCAGTATTACCAGCTCTGGGAAGAAGGCGTCGAATTACTGATCAAGTCACCCTCGCTCGGCGATACGGATCTGCCGATGCTCGACACCCGCCTGGGCCAGCACCAGTTTGCCGATCTGGCCTTGCCGGATGGCCGCAGTGGCCGCTTGATCGAGATTAATTTCATGCCAAGGGTCGAGATCGAAGGCGACGAGGAAGACGAGGACTACGGCCAGGAAATTCCGCAGGCTTTGCCTGTCACGATGGTGTTCGCGCGTGAACGCGAATCGCTCGACGCCACACTGTTCGCGATCGGCGTAACCGTAAGCGGTGTCGTCCTGGCCGTTTTGCTACTTTCAGGCTTGTTGATCTGGCGCCTGGTCGGCAGCGGACTATCGCCGCTATCCGATCTGGCGCGGCAGGTGGGTGACATCGATGAATCCAATCTAGACGCCCGCCTGACCCACAAAGGTGAGCAAAGTATCGAAATCGCACCCATCGAAGATCAGTTAAACCATTTACTCGAGCGCCTGCAATCGGCGTTCGAACGCGAAAAGCGTTTTTCCTCGAATGTCGCCCACGAACTTCGAACTCCGCTGGCCGAACTGAAAACCCTGGCCGAGGTCGGCGCTATGGTGCCCGAAGATCCCGAGCAGCTCGCCGAATTCTTCAAGGACGCCGGTGATATTTCTGGCCAAATGGAAAAGATCGTCGCCACGCTGCTCGAGCTTGCGCGTTCGGAGGCCGGCCTGTTACGCAGTGATCCGGAAGACATCGATCTGTCCCGCTACTGCGACGAAATCTGGCAGCACTCGATCAATGGACAGGGATCCGGTAAATCGCTGGTGAAAAATATGCCTGATGACCTGGTGATAAGCACCGATCGCGAGAAACTCGGCATGATTCTGAGCAACCTTTTTATCAACGCGGTTAGTTACAGCCCGGACAATGCCGAGATTCATATCTGCGCCGGGATTCGCAACGACAACGTCGTGCTTGAAGTGAAAAACGCATCCATCGATTTGAAACCTGAGGATATCGTGCACATGAAGGATCGCTTCTGGCGCAAACAAAAGGCGCATGCTGGCAACGGTCATTCGGGACTGGGTTTGACGCTGGTCGACGCGCTCGCCAAAATCATGCATCTGGACGTTAACCTGAAGCTCGACAATCAGCAGACCTTCATGGTCACCATTTCGGGCATACAGCCGTCACTGCATTAACGCTGCGGTCGGGCTAAAATTCGTAGCTCAGTTCAAAGTTGATGAAATTGCTGGTTTCCCTGCTGCTTGCGCCATAGGCTTTGCCCGCGTCAAACTCGGCGGCAGTTATGATCAATTCCAGACCCGTGCGCGCCTCGATGGTGACTATCAGATTGATTTCCCTGCCGAGCTCGCGACTCGCGCCGGATGGATCGAGTTCGATACTGACGCCGCGCATTTCATCGGCCAGTTCACGCTGCTCGTATGCGTAACTCATTAACGCCACTTCCACAGCCTCGGCGATTTGCCACTCGACTCCAATCACATCGACCTCGAGGTTTGATAGCTCCGGCTGGTAAAGCTCACCGAAGGATTCGCTGTCTCCTTGCAGTCCGGTTTGCCGGAATGACTTGTTGTGGTTGTCGTTCGGGTTGAAATCCCCGGAGCCCCTGGCATTGCCCAGGATAAGCGTCCAGTCATCCAGTGCGGCCGGCGTCCAGCCGAGCAAATAACCGTAGGCGGAGCCGCTGACGCGATGCCGTTCACGCTCGGCCACTGCGGATCTGCCGGCCACGGGAACGTCGAATTCGTAAACCGTTTCATCACCCGTAACCCTGGCGGCGTGTATCTCGAAATCGAAATCGCCAACCGCATCGATATCGAATCCGGCGATATAGCTAATCCCGGCCCAGCTGAGATCGGCATCCTCCTTGTCAAGCCTATCGGTATCTTCAAACTCGCCAACATTAAACGACCGGGAATCATCGCTCTGATCGAGGTAATACAGGATCAGCGACTGATCGTCCGAAAATTCCCAGGCCAGACTCAGGAGAACACGTTTGACATCGTCGATTTCAGGATCGATAAAATCAACCCCGGTCGATTCCCGCGCCAGTTCACGAGCCAGCCCCAGCGTGACCTCGTAATCGCCATAGCTCGAGTCCAGCCGGATCGAATCCAGTTCCTCGTCCCACCACAGCCACCATTCGCTGGCACTAACGAATGCGCTACGGCCGAATCTCAAATGCGAGGGGATTTCCTTACCAAATAAGTAACCAACGCCGATTTCCTTTCGCTCCAGGCCAGAAACATCCTCTTTCCGGCCGATCGTTTCGAGGGTTTCGGTTTCGTCTTTTAAAGCACCGCTGAAAAACAGGTACAGCTTATCGTCAACCTGGTATTCCAGCGCGAACTCGATTTCATAATCCTCTACAACCTGGCGATCCTCGGTCGGGTCATCACCCAGGCCGAGGCCATCGAGGGCCGAACGCTCGAGATTGATTTGCAGCTTATAATCGAAGTTATCGCGGTCGTTCGCCTGCGACGTTGTAGGCCAGAAAAATCCGGTGACGCACAGGATGAAAAAAAGATTTCGCATTGCTAATGTTTGCACCAATCCTGTTACACAGAGCTCGTTTACCTGTTATTCCCGGGCAGGCGTAAATCGCGATTATCGGCGGCGGCATCACCGGTTGCTCGACCGCCTGGCACCTGGCGCAGCTGGATTGTGACGATTTTTTTCTGCCGCTGGCGAGGGATATATAAGCGGGAACCTTGCTGTCTTTGGGCGCTGGCTAAAGCAGTAAACGCTTTAACCCCCAGTGCGCATGCCTATATGGTCATCGAGAAGATCCGGGTATCGGGCGCGTTACGCATCAGCCGCAGGTCGAAAGCCATACAAATATTTCTGACAAATGGCCTCGATGGTTCCGGCACCACCAGCTTATGCTCTTCCAGTTGCAGCAAGCCGTCGGCCTGCATTTCCTCGAGCTTGTGCAGGCAGGCGCCCAGTTCCGCAAACTGCATCTCCGGGTCGTCCCAGGAAGTCTCGAAGTGGCACATGATATTAAGGATATGCTGCCGGATCAGACGATCCTCGGCGGTCAGTAGATGGCCACGAAACACCGGCAGTTCGCCCCGATTGGCCCGCGCCTCGTATTCCGGAACCGTTTTTTCGTTTTGCGCAAAGGCATACCAGGAGTCGCCGATTGCCGACATGCCGAGGCCGACCATGAGCCGGGTCTTGCTCGCCGTATACCCCATGAAGTTGCGATGCAGGGTCCTGTTTTTCATCGACTGGTACAGGCTATCGGTTTCCAGGGCGAAATGATCCATGCCGATCTCGATGTACCCCAGTTCTGAAAAAAGCTTCTTGCCCTCCTCGTACAGCGCGCGCTTGGCCTCGTCCCGGGGCAGGTCGGCTTCACTGAATCCGCGTTGGCCCGTACCCTTTATCCACGGCACATGGGCATAGCTGTAAAAAGCCAGCCTGTCCGGCAGCAACTGGTTGGTTTTATTGATGGTGTCGATGACGTTGCCGAGCGTTTGGTGTGGCAATCCGAATACCAGGTCGTGACTAATCGACGTATACCCCATTTCCCTGGCCCCGTCGGTTACCAGCCGCACCCGCTCGAATGGCTGGATTCGGTTGATGGTTTTCTGCACCAGCGGATCATAGTCCTGTACCCCGAAACTGCAGCGGCGAAATCCCAGGTCGTACAGGACCTGCAGATGTTCCTGGCTAGTGTTGTTCGGGTGGGCCTCGACGCCAAACTCGTAGCCCTCGGCCGGGATCGCGTGCTGCATGATGCCATCGATCAGCCTTTTCAGATTGTCCGGACTGAAGAATGTCGGGGTGCCGCCGCCAAGGTGCAATTCCTTGATTCGGGGTGTCGTGGAAAACAGCCGCCGATAGCTTTTCCATTCGCGTAACAGGGCATCTATATAAGGCGTCTCGACGTCATGCCGTTTGGTAATTCGCTTGTGACAACCGCAGAAGGTACACAGACTCTCACAAAAGGGAAGATGTATGTACAGGCTGATCCCCTCGCTCGCATTGCTCTCCAAAAATGCCTTATCGACCGTGTCTTTCCAATTCTCCGGGTCGATCGAATCCTGTTCCCAGTAGGGAACCGTCGGGTAGCTTGTATAACGCGGCCCGGGTATGTTGTATTTTTGAATCAGATTATCACGCATGCTGCGATCCAGGGGTCAGGTCTCGCCAGGAAACTAGCCTATTTGCCGAACAAGTCTGGTATTTTACCAGATTCTGTATGCCGGCATGCATCTTCCGCAGCAAACGCGCGTTAGCCTGAAGCTCCGAGCACGCTCAGGTGGTGAGATATCCGGTCGGTGATCGGTTTGATTTTGTTACGCATACCGCTGCCGACGGCATCGGTCCTGGCGAATATCGGATTCAGTAACTCGACCGTGAGCGCCGACAGGAACCAGATTGAACGGACATAAGGCTCGAGTTCAGGTTTCTGCTCCCACTCGGCTGCGCATACGGCATCTTCCATCTGCTTGAGATCGCGATAATCGGTATCGATAAGACGAGCATCACCAAAGTAGCTCGCGATGGCTTCGAACAGCGACACCGTTACCTCCTGGTTCGAAACCCCGGCCAATGCCCGCGCGCAGGTTTGCACGAAAGCCTGGCCCGGCGGTGAGAATACCCGCCTCAACGAGGCGATTGCTCTATCAGCGGCGTTGCCCGTTTCATTGAACAATTGCGAGTGCTGGTTAAGTGCCGGATGTGCCGCCGCATCAAACGGCAAGGCATCGGGCAATGTATGCAGAAAACCAACCAGCATGTTGCCTTTGCTCTGCGCCCTTTGCCACAGTTTTCGCCTGTCCTGATCATCGATCAGACCCGGTTGCAACACCAGTCGCACCGATTCGAGCATGCTCCCGGCGTCTTCCTCGAATGGCAAAAATTCAAGCAGATAGCTGGCAAGCTCGCGGCCGATCTCGGTTTGCACAAGCTGGCTGTTGTTGAGCATTTGACGGGCATTAGCGGCGTCCGGCATGGCCCACCAGGCGCGTTTGGCAAGCGTCTCGGTCAGCCCCGGTGCATGCGCCACCGCGACAATCGCCTCACTCTCGCCGAGCAACAACATTTGCTCGAGATTGGTAGCGCGCACCTGCCCCATGCGCGTCCAGCGCTGCAGAAAAACAGGGTATCCGCCCGGCGATCCCATGACATGTGAAGACAGCATCGCCTTGATCCGACGCAGATAGGCCTCGTCGCCGCAGTTCGGCCTGAGATCGACCCTGGCCTCGCCTTTGTCGGTAAGGGCATATACGATCATTCTGGATTCGTCGATGCGCACGGCTGCAGGCTTTTGCGCCAGCATCACGTTGAGCCGCAGATCGTCCTCGGGGCTGATTTCCGGACTCGTTGTCATGCTTAGTCATTCAACTGAATGCGCGCGCCGAAAGGAACCTGTTGCTTACCCTTCACCAGCCACAGCGTTGGGTAGGACGGTGCGCAATCCGGGAACTCGCCGCAGGCGTCGGTAAAATAAACCAGCGTGTCGGGTTTCATGTCCTGTTGATCGATCCAGCGGAACACCGGACGAAAATCGGTTCCGCCGCCGCCTTGCACCCGGGTTTCGAACTTGAATTCATCCCAGGCCTCGAAAAACACCGGGAACCTGTCACCGATTACAGCGTCGCAGCAAAGCAGGGCGATGCGCGCACGGATCTGGCCTTTGATCGCATTGATTTCGGAGAAAAAGCGCTCGATTTCGGTTTCGCGAATCGAGCCACTGATATCGACCGCGACCACCAGATCGATTTCCTCACCGCGCAATCCCGGAAACACGGCCGGATCCCCGCGCCGACTGGAAGGGCGCGTATAGCTGTAATCGTTGCGCGCGGTAGCGCTCAGATGTTGCGCCAGCAGGCTACGCCAGGGCAGCTTCGGCTGCAGGAAAAAATCGACCACACGCGCCATCTCTGCACTGAGCTTGCCTGCCTGCAGCGCCTGTTGCGCCGCCGATGCCAGGCGTTGCTGCCACTTGATCGCCAGCATTTCCGCTTCGGCCTGACTCAGGCTATGCGCACTCCGTTGCTCGGATTGCTGCTGCTCGGAATTATTATCACCGCGCTCGTCCTGCGATTGCTCCTGCTGCAATTCGTTGTCCTGCAACAGGGGATAGATTTCGTCGGCGGTCATGCCATTGAACTCGGGTAAATACACGGTGTCCGGCGTTGGCGTCAAACCATCGGCAATCAACAGCGGATTAACCGCGTAATCGCAGGCAGTTTCCCACAGGCCGCGAGCCCGGTTTCCTCGGCGGTAAAAATGTAACAGCGCACAATGCATGGCCTCGCGTGAGAGCGCAAACTGCGTTTGCTCGACATCGAGCGAATCGATGTAGGTCCGGTTGTAATACAGGGATTCGCCATTACTCCAGGTCGATTGACACCAGCTGGCTTCAGCCTCGACCAGTGGCAGACGCAGCGCCAGCGCGCCGAGAAACGGCTTGTCCAGAATCAGGCGCGTACGCGCGGCAGCCATTTTGGTCGATGCATCCATCGTTCAGTAAACCAGGATGTCACCAATCTTTTCTGCCCAGGCGGCAAATTGCGGAACGGCAAACAGTTGCGGTCCAATCGCGCGCTGCAGATCGGATACCAGCATGACGCCCATTTCGCGCTGTTTGAAAACCCCGGCGTAATCGAGAATATTGCCCAGGATCGCGGCATCCCCCTCGGCGCGCAGGGCGCGCGTCACCAGGGCCGTGGCCACCGCGAATTGAAGGTCGATTTCAGCGGGGCACTCCTTCGACTTACCGCTGACGATCGCATCGATATCAGGCAGGTTTTCCAGGCTCTGAATGAAGGCAAACACTTCCACTCCGGCCGCCTTGCCGACACAGGCTTCAAGCCCGCCGGGCAAAAGCACCGGCTGTTGGGAAAACTTGTGTAACGCCCGGTGCGCGAATTCCCAGGAGCGCGGCGAAGGAAAAGCGACCGGGTTATGCTCGGGGTTGAAGTCGAACAGCAGATCCGGCCGAAAACGCAGGAAAGCGATGATACGTTCATCGATGTTATGGCGATAAGCCCAACTGGCCCAGTCATCGAGATTGACGTCGACCTCGTAGTGCGAAAAGCGGTTAGCCAGCGGTGCCGGCATGCTATAGGTTACTCCGCGGTCACCCTGCCGATTACCCGCGGCGACGATCGCCCAGTGTTCGGGGACCCGGTAATCACCGAGGCGCCGATCGAGAATCAGCTGATAGGCGGCCGCCGATACGCTGGGTGGGGCCGCGGTAATTTCATCGATAAACAATATTCCCGCCTCGCCATGAGCCACGACGTCGGGCAGCATCGCCGGGATCGCCCACTCGACTTTTTGCTCATTCTTGAAGGGAATGCCGCGCAGATCACTGGGTTCCATTTGTGACAGGCGAATATCGACGATCGCGACAGCATGGTTTTCGGCGACCTGGGCAACAATCTGGGACTTGCCCACGCCCGGCGGCCCCCACAGCATCACCGGCGTGTGATAACCCTGTTGAGTGCTCGAAAATTCCTGTTCGATAACCGCGGTAATATGGGCTGGTCGCATAGATAAATGGCTTTACTCGATTAAACGTCCCGCTATGGTGCGACCCATCGACTGGCCGGTCAATCATACTGTTTGGATAGTCGGATCGGTTTTTGACGATTTGCGGGTTTTTTTAACTTTGGGTGACTGCGTGATGTTGATTCCGGAGAGGATAAAGGCGGCAAACAGGGCCTTGCGCTGCGCGGCGGTCAGCTGGATGCACATGGCGGCCTGCAGCAGGTTGTGCTCATCCATATAAAGCTGCCGGATACGCGCAACCTGCGCAAGCCCGGTAAAAACCTGGGCGATGATTTCGCTGATCGACAGCGCCGGCGAATCGACAAAATACAGGGTACGATTTTCGGCGCGATAATAGACCCGCCCAACGCAAAGACTGCAAAAAACCTCGAGTTCGTTTTTCGGGTCGCTAATACCCGGGCGAACCCCGGCACGCCGCAGTAAATCACTTCGGTTGGTCGTTACCGGCCCGATTCCAGCCATAGATCAGCTCCTTTATACCTGCATCCGCAACCTGTCGGAATTTTAAGAATAGTCTTTACTATTATGATACTGAAAACCCGGCCTGATCATGAACTCGAAGCGAGATCGTAATCCTCGAGCAGCGCCGGCAACACTGCCGTGGCCGGACCCGCGAGATAAACGTCGGCA
>CAMYML010000122.1 GCA_947259305.1 uncultured Gammaproteobacteria bacterium
CTGGCGCCCAATTACCGGCGCGAATGACTGAACCCGGGACATGTATAACCCTGTTTATAGTGGAAAAACCCTGGACTCGGGCAACCACAATCTCGATCCGGGCCCGTGCCTCATTACCCTCGAAGCTTTAATCTGGCGCCAGCTGTTCGACGATACCACGGGTTAGGTCGTCCTGTAACCTGACCCTGTCGTCTAGCACTCCATCGAAGGTTTCCTCCCAGATGCGATCGCCGCGCAAGGCATCGATCAATAGGACATTGATCCGCAGCCGCACACCTGCGCGGCGGACACTGCCCTCAAGCACGTAGCGTACCCCATGCGTATGGGCCACATCTCTGATTTCGACCTTCTGGTTTTTGTAGCCCAAAATGGAACTACGAGCGATTACAAACAGGCCCGGATGTTTCGACAGACCTGTGATCAGGTCGTCGGTCATCGCGTCGACAAAGTTTTCCTGTTCGGGGTCCTCGCTCGGGTTTGAAAGCGGCAGTATCACAATTGACGGTTTGTCGGGCAGCGGCGACTTCATCTCTTCGATCGAAGCAGGCTCGACCCGCCTGCCCCAGGGCTCCAGCCAAAACGCGACCGCAATCATCAGCAGAATCATTAAAAACGCAGCCACGCGCCATTCGTTAGCCCGCAGCCGGTTAACTGCAATCGAACGGTTAGCTGCGGTCAACCCGACAATGGACGATTCCAGCTTTTTTGGATTCGTCGAAACGGGGACGCCGTTTGCGCTCATGGATGTCACTCTGCCGATCAGGCGATAGCCGGTCCCGGAAATGGTTTCGATGATTTTTGCATTTTGCGCGCTGTCGTCAAAGGCCTCGCGCAATTCCAGGACCGTCGCGTCGATCGCTTCGTCGCCGATCTCGGTGCCGACCCCAATCACTTCATTGAGTTCCTGTCGCAAGACAACCTTACCCTGACGACAGGCAAGATATTCAAGCATCGCCATTGCACTGCCGCTGAGTTTTTTGACTCTGTCGGCCTGCTTGATTTGCAGCGCCGTCGTGTCGACAAGCCATCCGGCGATGACGATCGGTTCTCCAGTTACCATTGTCGTAGATTGCTGCTCGATGGATTTGTCCTGCCCTTGAATCGGGACAGTATAGAACCCTGAAGCTGAAAAGGAAAAGAAGCCATGTCATATGGGCAGGCTGTTGCAGGTTGTCGTCCCGCGACTTGAACCGATGCGCCGGACCGGCGGGATCCAGTAGCGTTTTCGCGTTCATTTCTACGCTGGATACCGAGGTCAAGCCACGGTATGACTATATTAGGAGTTTACCTGGATGAGTGGTTCGAGATATCGAACCCAATGGCCTGCAAAGGCCCTATTTCTTCATCTGGTCGAAGAATTCGAGGTTGGTCTTGCTGGATTGCATACGTCCAAGCACGAATTCCATGGCTTCGATTTCGTCCATCGAGTGCAGGAACTTGCGCAGGATCCAGACCTTTTGCAGTTCTTCCTGGTCCATCAGCAACTCTTCACGACGTGTGCCCGAGCGATTGATATTGATTGCCGGGAAGACGCGTTTTTCCGCAATGCGCCGGTCGAGGTGGATTTCCATGTTACCGGTGCCCTTGAATTCCTCGTAGATGACTTCGTCCATCTTGGAACCGGTTTCGACCAGCGCGGTGGCCAGTATGGTCAGGCTGCCGCCTTCCTCGATGTTTCGCGCGGCGCCGAAGAAACGCTTCGGGCGGTGCAGCGCGTGCGCATCGACACCGCCGGTCAACACCTTACCGGACGAAGGAATCGTGGTGTTGTAGGCGCGCGCCAGGCGAGTGATAGAATCCAGCAATATAACCACGTCGCGCTTGTGTTCAACCAGGCGCTTGGCCTTTTCGATCACCATTTCGGCAACCTGGACGTGGCGGCTGGCGGGTTCGTCGAAAGTCGAGGCGACGACTTCACCCTTGACCATGCGGTCCATCTCGGTTACTTCCTCGGGGCGCTCGTCGATCAGCAATACGATCAGGTAGCACTCGGGGTGATTGCTGGCAATACTCTGCGCGATGTTCTGCAGCATCAGCGTCTTACCCGCTTTCGGCGGCGAAACCACGAGCCCGCGCTGGCCTTTACCGATCGGCGACACCATGTCGATGATGCGCGCGGTGATGTCCTCGGTACTGCCGTTGCCGCGTTCAAGCACCATACGGCTGTTAGGGTGTAATGGCGTCAGGTTTTCGAATAAAACCTTGTGCTTGACGTTTTCAGGTACGTCAAAATTGATTTCATCGACCTTGAGCAGCGCGAAATAACGCTCGTTGTCCTTGGGCGGCCTGATTTTGCCGCTGACGGTGTCCCCGGTGCGCAGATTGAAGCGCCGAATCTGGCTCGGCGAGACGTAGATATCGTCCGGACCCGCCAGGTAGGAACTATCCGCCGAGCGCAGGAATCCGAAGCCATCCTGCAGAATTTCGAGCACGCCTTCGCTGAAAATATCCTCGCCCTTTTTCGCCTGGGATTTGAGAATGCTAAAAATGATATCCTGGCGGCGCATACGGGCCGAATGATCGCCCCCCATACCCTTCAGGGTTTCGATTAATTCGGGGACAGTGTTTTGCTTCAGCTCGTTTAGATTCATATTAAGGGTGCACTAATGCAGGGTTGGGGGATAAAGACGTGAGTACGGCCTATGGGTAAAATCGGGAACTTGTTCGGTTTTTTATAAAGGGGATTGCCGACGGAAATGCGGCAACGATCAGGGAGAGGTTAGCACATGAAATAAGGGTCGTCTACCTAATCGACGACCCTTTTTTTTAAATAATTTTGGCTAGATATTGCTGTCGAGGAAGGCGGTCAGCTGGGACTTCGACAACGCGCCGACCTTGGTGGCTTCAACCGCGCCGCCCTTGAATAACATCAGGGTCGGGATACCGCGGATTCCGTACTTGGGGGGCGTGTTGGCATTATCGTCGATATTGAGCTTGGCGACGGTGAGCCGTCCGTCATACTCGTCGGCAATTTCTTCGAGAATCGGCGCAATCATCTTACAGGGGCCGCACCATTCTGCCCAGTAGTCGACCAGCACCGGGTGGTCAGACTGCAATACATCGGCTTCGAAACTATCGTCCGAAAGGTAAACAATTTTATCACTCACTCGTGTCTCCAGCCCCATGGCTTCATCAATTAGACCAACAATTTAGTCGTATCAGATTTAACTGTCAATAATGCAAAAGGGAAGCAATGATCCACAGCTTTGGCTTTCACGAAACCATATATAGGGATAACGATCCTGTTTTTCAAATCACAGCGCAGGTTTTACCGCAATTTGCTACCATAGCCGATTAATTTGCGAACTTACGAGAATAAACCAAAACATGGGGCAACAACACTTAACCGAGCAGCAGTTCGACTCGCTAGGGCTTGATCAGCGTTTACTCAGCGCTTTACACAGGCTTGAATTCAACTTTTGCACTCCGATTCAGGCCAAAGCGCTACCTCTGCTGCTAGCCGGCAAGGATGTATCCGGCCAGGCGCAGACCGGTACCGGCAAGACGCTGGCCTTCCTGCTGGCCTGCGCGCAGCGGCTCCTGACCTCGGAACAGCCCGCGACCGCTGCCGGCAAGCCGCGCACGCTGATTCTGGCGCCGACCCGCGAACTTGCAATACAAATCCACAAGGACGCGGTAGATCTGTTTGCGGACTTGCCCCTGCGGCTCGCGATCTGTTACGGCGGTAAAGCCTACGAACAACAGAAACAGCAGTTCGATGAACCGGTAGACGTGCTGATCGGCACGCCGGGACGCCTGATCGATTTTCTCAAACAGCGCCTGTACGACTTCAATTCGATCGAAGTCATGGTGCTGGACGAAGCCGACCGCATGTTCGACATGGGCTTCATCGCGGACGTACGCTTCATGCTGCGGCGCCTGCCCCATCCCGAAAAGCGGCTCAACATGCTGTTTTCCGCGACCATGGCGCAAAAGGTCATGGAACTGGCCTATGAACACATGAACCAGGCGCAACTGATCAAGATCGACGCCGATACGCCCGCGGTCGACCGCATCGAGCAAAGCGTTTACCACCCGTCCAATCACGAAAAAATTCCACTACTGCTCGGCCTGATGAAAAAATTGCAGCCACAACGCAGCATCATCTTCGCCAACACCAAGTACGCGACGATCAAAATCTGGGAATACCTGCAGGGCAACGGTTTGTCGGCGGCCATCATTTCCGGCGATATCCATCAGAACAAGCGCGAAAGCCTGCTGAAAAAGTTTCACGACGGTGAATACGCCATCCTGGTCGCGACCGACGTGGCCTCGCGCGGGTTGCATATTCCGGATGTCACCCACGTGTTCAACTATGATTTACCCGAGCTCGGCGAAGACTACGTGCATCGGATCGGCCGTACCGCCCGCGCCGGCAAATCCGGGGCCGCGATCAGCTTTGCCTGCGAAAATCACGCGATGAACCTGATAGATATAGAATCCTATACCAACAGGACCATCCCGACGATGTCGATCAGTAACGATTTACTGGTCGAACCCGCGCCACCGGTCAAGATGAAGGGCGGCCGTATCAAGTCCGCTGCAAAGTCCGGCAGAGGCGGCAGACCCGGCGGCGGCAGGTCTGGCGGCGGAAAACCCGGTGGCGGTGGCCAGCATCAGCGGCCACGGCGCAGCAAGGGGCCACCACGACATCAGAATCAGCAAAATAAAAAGGCAGTATGAGCAGGCAACGCAACATATTACTACTTGGCGGCAGTGGATTTATCGGCAAGCAACTCGCGTTTACGCTCGCCAACCGCGGCTGGCTGGTAACCGTCCCCAGTCGTCGGCCACATCGCAACCGCGCGCTGCTGGTACACCCGGGGATACGCCTGCTTGAGGGCAACATCACCGACCCCGCCAGCCTGCAGGATTTGTGTGCCGGCCAGCAGGCGGTGATAAACCTGGTCGGGATATTGCACGAGCGGCGCAAGGGCGACTTCCGGCGCTTCCATGTCGATTTCATCAAAACCGTGGTCGATGCCTGCGGCGCAAGCGGCATCAGGCGCCTGCTACACGTCAGCGCGCTGGGCGCCGACCAGGCGACCGGCAGCAGCCTGTACCTGCGCACCAAGGGTGAAGGCGAAAACCTGTTGCACACCTTCGGCCAGCGCGAGCTTCGGGTTACCAGCTTCCAGCCCTCGGTGGTGTTTGGCAAGGACGATAATTTCATCAACCAGTTTGCCGGTATTCTCAGGTGGTATGCCGGATACTTCCCGCTCGCCTGCCCGGACAGCAAGTTGCAACCGGTCTACGTCGGTGACCTGGTCGATCGAATCGTCAACGCCATCGAAGATCGGGACAGCTATTCAAAACGCTACCCGGTATGCGGGCCTGAAGTATTCTCGCTGCGGCAAATTCTCGAACTGATCATCGATACCTTGCGCCTGCCGGTGCGCATTTTACCGCTGGGTAAGGGGCTATCGCGATTGCAGGCGCTGGTTTTACAAAACCTGCCGGGCAAGTTGTTCACGATGGACAATTATCGCTCGCTGCAGACCGACAACGTCTGTCGCGACTGCGAACTTTGCACGACCAGCCTGCGGCAATATATTCATGGCCTGTCTGCCATGTTCGGCAACAAGCGCTACTACGACCAGTTTCGTAAGAACTACCCCTCGGCTGGAAGTTCCGAGGACCATTCGTGAAAAAATACCGTGTCGGCGGTTGCGTTCGCGACCGCCTGCTCGGGCTAGCGGTAAACGACATCGACTGGGTTGTAACCGGTGCCACCGCCGAGCAAATGCTGGCGCTTGGATACAAGTCCATCGGCAAGGACTTCCCGGTATTCCTGCACCCTGAAAGCAAACAGGAATACGCGTTGGCGCGCAGCGAGCGCAAGACCGGACCCGGCTACAAGGGTTTTGAAATCAGCGCCGATCCCACCACCACAATCGAGCAGGACCTGCTGCGAAGGGATTTGACCATCAACGCGATGGCCGAAGATGAGGACGGCAACATCGTCGATCCCTACGGTGGCCAGCGAGACCTTGAAGCCAGATGCCTGCGCCACGTTTCCGTGGCATTTGTCGAAGACCCGGTAAGGGTGCTGCGAACCGCCCGCTTCGCCGCCCGCTTTCATCAACTGGGTTTCACCCTGGCCGACGACACGCGTGAACTGATCCGCCAGATGGGAGAATCTGGTGAACTCGAGGCGCTCGTCGCCGAGCGCGTGTGGTCCGAGTTGTCGCGCGCCCTGGACGAAGCCGACCCGGCGGTTTTCTTTACCACCCTCAGAGACTGCGACGTGCTGCAACGTCTGTTCCCCGAGATTGAAGCCCTGTTCGGCGTGCCGCAAAACGCGAAGTATCATCCGGAGATCGATACCGGCGTGCATGTCATGATGGCGCTGCAGGCAAGCGCGGCGCTCGGTCACGACAATGAAACCCGCTTTGCGGTGCTGATGCACGATCTGGGCAAGGCAACGACGCCCGTCACGGTGCTGCCGAGTCACCATGGCCACGAGGCCCGTGGCGATAAGCCGGTCAAGGCATTTTGCAAACGCTGGCGGGTGCCGAAAGCGCATACCCAACTGGCGCTGATTACGACCGAGCTGCATTTGCAGGCGCATCGATCGATGGAACTGAAAGCTTCGACCTTGTTGAAGCTGCTTACCCGGGCGGACGCCCTGCGCAAACCCGAGCGATTTCAAAAAATGCTCGATGCCTGTCGCGCCGATATTCGCGGCCGCAAGGGTGGCGAAAACGACACTTATCCGCAGGCAGAATTCCTCGCCGGCCTGGCCGACAAATTACGCAAGCTCGATACCGCCGAAATCCAGCAACAGGGACTCAGCGGCAAAGCCATGGGACAGGCGATTAACGATGCCCGATTACATTTGATCAAGCAGGAACAGGCACTAGCCCGCATATCTCACTGATTTCCTGCCTCGGCAGAGCACGACCTATCCCGCCCCGCTACGAATAACGGTGAGCTATGCTGACTAGCGCGACAAAATCAGGCTTAGCTTGCGATCGGCATATCCCAGCAGCCGGGTCAGCGGGGTAAAGTAAACCGTAACTCCGATCAGGATACCGCTGCCATTGGCCAGGACATCGCCCCACTCCGCATAGCGATAAGTCGTCATTCCCTGCAACAATTCGAGCAGGACCCCGTAAGCCATCAGGCCAACAACCGTCCAGCACAAAACCCGCCGATTAGCCGCCAGCAGGCCAAACCAGCCGCCGAGAAAAACATAGGTGACGAGATGCGACAGTTTATCGCCAACCCCGACGTCGGGCATCGGCAACAGGGATAGCACGCCAACCACCAGCAGCAGCATAGCGCCGAGCAGATACCAGAGCCTGATCAGATGCAGTCCTCGCTGTGGCGCTTTCCCGCCCTCGGTAAATTCGCTCATCCGTGAGCTCCTAGCTCAGCAATGCGAAAATCGCGAGGCCCAGCAACACGCGGTAAACCACGAAGGGCAGCATGCCCAGCCTTTCGACCAGTCGCAGAAAATAGTGGATGCAAAGCCCGGCGCTAATCGCCGACAGCACGACTCCGAGCAACAGGTCGCTCCAGCTTATCAGGCTGACCTCGGTAAACATGCGCACCGACTGCAACACGCCGCTGGCGAAAATTACCGGCATTGCCAACAGAAAGGAAAATCGCGCCGCGGCTTTGCGGGTTAGCCCGAGAAATAGCCCCAGCGTGATCGTGATGCCGGAACGCGAGGTGCCGGGAATCAGTGCCAACGCCTGGCAACAACCGATTATCAGCACATCCGTTAAACGCAGCTGATACTCGTCGCGATTACGGCGCGCGTTGGCGTCGGCAAACCACAACAGCAGGCCGAACACAATCGATGCCGTCGCCAGAACCCAGGGTTCGCGCAACTTTTCCTCGATCGGGCCCTGCAGCAGAAAACCAACGAAAATCGCCGGCAAGGTTCCAATGATCACCCACCAGGCCAACAGGCTATCCTGATCCGGATCACCGCCGGCCAGGGAACGCGACCAGGATTTCAGCATGCGCCGCACTTCGGCACGAAAATAATACAGGACCGCGATCAGCGAACCGAAGTGTAGCGCGACATCGAAAACCAGGCCCTGGTCAGCCCAGCCGAATACCTGCGGTAACAAAACCAGATGCGCCGAACTCGAAATGGGTAAAAATTCGGTAAGCCCCTGAACGATCGACAGAATGATAATCTGCAGGCTATCCACCCGGGCCCCTGCGCTGCATTGCCGGCATATCCAGCGTCAGGTTTTTTTGCAACGCCAGCACCTTGAACATCTGCCCCATCTCGTCCGGCATACTGAGCGTTTTGACCTGCTGCGACAGGGCCAGTTGCGCGTGGGTATCCTGGCCATCAGACTGCTGCTGCGCGTCTTCGAGCAACCCATTTGCCAGTAGAAAGTTTTGCTGCGGGACCAATCCCAGGATTTCGAATCCATTGGCCTCGGCGGCATCGGCGCAGGCATCGAAATCGATAAACGCGGTAATGTCCTGCAATCCAGGATAAATCAGCGGATCGAAGTGCAAGCGGTGCTGGTAGTAACAATCCAGCGTACCGCGCTTACGTGTTGGATGGTAATACTCGCTTTGTTCGTAGCCGTAATCGATAATAATGGCCGCCGCCTTTTGGCAACTCTGCGCCAGCGCGGCAAACCAGGGTTTTAAGTTGAGGTTCAGCTCGCAACGGTAATCATCAGGCAATTCGCCCACGACGGCTTCGATCTGACGCATCGCGGCTACCACAGGCTCGCCGGGTTCGAAAGACTGCCATTGAAATCGATTGCCGTCGTAACTCACACCTAACTCCTGCCATTCCCGCTGCCTGTAAAGCAGGTGCACTGGCATCGCATCCAGCACTTCGTTAGCGAGCACTATTCCGTCGAAAGACTCGGGCAGGCCCGAGATCCATTCAATTTTCGAGAATTGCTCGGCGTCGAGATACTTGCTCAGGTAGTTCTGCTGGCGCTGTTTCAATTCAGCACTTAAATCAAGAATCACGTATTGCTCGAGATCAGGCAGCGCATCCATGATATGGCCGCAGAGCTTGCCGCTGCCGGCGCCAAACTCCAGGATCCGGGCAGCGCAGCCCTGTTCGATCAACGCAGCCGCCTGGCGCGCCACGCAATTGCCGAACAAAGGAGAAATTTCGGGCGCGGTGACGAAATCGCCTAGTGCGCCAAACTTGATCGCGCTACCCGAGTAATATCCAAGACCCGGTTCATACAAAGCCATGTGCATGTACTCGTCAAATCCGATCACACCGCTGTTGTTTTCGATGCGGGTCACGATGGCCTCCACCAGGCGCGTACTGTAAGCAATTGCCTCAGCGTCGGGTGGCGGCAACTCCAGGCCATGTGAATCAAATCCCCGTGGTATGTCCATCGTAATTCCGAAACGGCATGCCGCGTTCTGGCGTCTGTTTGCAAGAATGATATGATTGCATTTTTCGAATTCTGTATGCTAATGCTGTTATCAGATAAATCTGCGCTGGTTACCGGTGCGGCCGGGCGCCTGGGTGCGCAGATCGCCCGCACTCTACATCAAAACGGTGCAAATCTCATTATCCATTACCGCAGTTCGTCGGCTGCGGCACAGAAGCTCGTTGCCGAACTCAATCAGCAACGCGAAAATTCAGCACTCGCGCTCGCCGCCGACCTGGATTCGCAAGCGGAACTGGAGGCCCTCGCCGCCCGCGCATGCACGGCTTATGACGGCCTCGACCTGCTGGTCAACAACGCTTCAAGCTTTTATCCAACACGATTCGGCGAAATTGATCGACAACAGTGGGACGATTTGGTTGCCAGCAATTACCGCGCACCGCTATTCCTGGCGCAGGCCTGCTACCCGGCGTTGAAAAAGTCTTCTGGCTGTATTATCAACCTGCTCGATATTTACGCCTCGATACCGCTGAATCGGTACAGTGTCTACTGCAGCGCCAAGGCCGCCAACCAGATGCTGGTCAAATCACTGGCGCTGGAACTCGCACCCGAAGTGCGGGTTAACGGCATTGCTCCGGGCGCTATACTGTGGCCCGAAACAGACGATTCCACCGCCTACCAGCAGGCGATTATCGATCAAGTTCCGCTGCGGCGCTGCGGTACGCCCGGGGACATCGCCGACACGGTTTTATTCCTCGCAACCAGCGATTATATTACCGGCGAAGTCATCCGCGTCGACGGCGGCCGCCAACTAACCTGAAGAAACTGATGAGCGCATACTGGAGCAAGCTGGTTAAAAACCTCGACCCTTATACCCCGGGAGAGCAACCGCAGGA
>CAMYML010000123.1 GCA_947259305.1 uncultured Gammaproteobacteria bacterium
AAGCCCTGCCGGCGGGTTGGCCAGTCAGCATCTTGTCAAAGACTACGACGACACCGAGGCGCTCGATTACCTGTCACAATATTGCGCCGTGGTAACGACTGAGTTCGAAAATATCCCGGCGGTGACCCTCGCCTACCTGGCCAAATCGGTGCCGGTGCATCCGTCGGCAACCGCATTGCACATCGCGCAGCATCGCAAACAGGAGAAAGAATTCTTCCGCGACCAGGGATTGCAGACGGCCGATTTCATCGCGATCGAAAATGACGAGGATCTGGCAAGCGCGTGCGACTTTTCTTTCCCGGCAATTCTGAAAACTGCGATGCTGGGTTACGACGGCAAGGGGCAGGTGGTCTGTGAGCGCTTCGAGGACCTGCAGCCGGCGTTCGAACAGGTCGGCAGAAAACCCTGCCTGCTGGAACAGCTTATCGAACTCGACTGCGAGGTTTCGGTGGTGTTGTGCCGCTCGCTTGCGGGCCAGGTTACCTGTTTTCCGATTGCCGAGAATAGTCATTCCAATGGTATCCTCGACGTGACTATCGTGCCGGCCCTGGTTTCGACCGAACACGCCGACGCAGCGATTGACGCCGCCACGCGTATCGCCAACGGACTCGATTACTGCGGGGTACTCGCGGTCGAGTTTTTCATCTCGAAGGATGGTCGCGTGCTGGTCAATGAAATGGCGCCGCGTCCGCACAACTCGGGTCATTACACGCTCGACGCCTGTGAAACTTCGCAATTCGAGCAGCAGGTGCGCATGGTTTGCGATCTGCCGGCGGGATCCTGTCACCAGCATAGCCTGGTGGCGATGTGGAATTTGCTGGGCGATATCTGGCCGCGGGCCGGTATTCCCGATTGGGAGGCCGTGTTAAAACTCGAACGCGCCAAACTGCATCTCTACGGCAAGAGCGAAGCTCGCCCGGGGCGCAAGATGGGGCACGTCAACTGTCTCGGCGCAACCCTCGACGACGCCCTGTCGCTGCTCGAACGCGTGCGCAAAATTCTGGACTGAGCCGAGAAACTTCAGGCCGACCGGCTAAGCCATATCCGGCTGATTGGCAAAGCAGGTTGGTACCAGTTCAATAAATCCCCTTCCCCAGAAAATAATCATGGTATTTATCTTGTTTGGGTGATTCGTCGTCAGGTGTCGATTGATATAGTAGCGGTTTTTCGATTCCGATTATTGTTTGATACCGCGGGCGACGGTATAGGTTTTTCCCTGTTTGATTTTTTCGTAGTGCCCAAAAACTTCGCTGAATCCGCGTTTGAAAAACTGCCGCAGGCCGGTAATCGTGACGATGTAAAACGAACCGCCCGGTTTCAGGTATTCGAGCGCATCGAACAGGTAGATATAAAGCATTTCCTTGCCGACCTTGGCCGGGATGTTCGATACGATGATGTCGAACTGTTGCGCGGGAATCTGGGCAAAACCATTGCTTAACAGGCAGCTCGCGTTTTCTATTTTGTTATGCAGGCGGTTGCGCTCGGCGTAATCGACCGCGACGAAATCCTTGTCCACCATCAGCGTATGACCGGCTGGCGCCGACCTTGCCATGTACAGGCCCAGCACGCCGTAGCCGCAGCCGAGATCGAGGCAGTCGTCATCCGTCTCCAGTTCGAGATAGTCGAGCAGCAGGCGTGATCCGTCATCGATTGCGCGTGGCGAAAACAGGCCCCAGGTGGTGTAGAACTCGAGCCCCTGGTGCTCGATCAGCAGATCGTTGCGGATTTTGCGGTTGTATAGTTTTAAATCATTAAGCACGGATTCAGTCCGGTTTGCTACGCTGGCAACAGCTTTACATCGACATATGGCTTTGCAACAATGGCGCGGTTTTCAAGGCGCCATTATCTATTGGCGATATCGAGATTACTACCTGGGAGCTCGGGTTTATGCGATTTGTTTTAGCTTGTTTATTTGCCGCAGCGACGATTTTCAGCGCAGCCGCGCAGGCGGATGTCGCTGCAGGACAGTCGACCTACGCCGCCAAGGGTTGTATCGGTTGCCATGGCGCTGGCGGCATCAGCGTGGTAGCGACTTATCCCTCGCTGAAAGGCCAGAGCGGTGATTATATTCGCAAGAGCCTGACCGATTTTCGCAGCGGCGCGCGCAAGAACCCGGTCATGAACGCAATGGCGGCGGGCTTGAGCAACGCAGACATCGAGAATCTGGGTGACTATTTCGACAGCCTCAAGTAGCCGTTCGCGTTGCGCGGGCGGGCGTCATCAGTATCGCCAGCGTTATCAACAAACAGGCCAGCCATTGCGCCGGTCCGATAACTTCCCCCAGCATGAACCAGCCGCTCAACAGCGTGAACACCGGGTAAGTCATGTACAGTACCCCGACGGTGGAGAGCGGCACCGTTTGCAGTGCGTAGACGAAACCGATCCAGCCGAGCCTGACCGAGACCCCGGACAGGATGCCCCAGGCTGCCGCGCTCGAGCGGAACGTCGTGCGTGATGCCGGTCATTACTGTGGTTCGACTCCAGGGCCAGATCGGCTCAGCATGGATCCGCGGGTTTTAAAAGCTAGCCAGATTTTTCGATTGGCTGGCCGATGAAATTCGATCGCGGCGGCAGTCAGCCAGCCTGGATTCATTCTTGCGCCATTTGCAAAATATGGGATTCGATATCGAAGACGTGCTGGTCATGCAGCCCGAGATTGCGCAGCGCCGCCGCCAGTTCCAGCAGGTATTCGTCATTTGGGCCGCTGGGGCCCACCGCGCCACGGATATGGCGGGCGATATCGTACTCGCTGGCGGCGCCGAGGTAAGCCTCGTTATCAGGCGTGGCGATGTAGGTCAGGCCGGTGGCTTGCGTACCATCGGCGAAGGTCATCTCGGCAGCCACCCGCAGGTAACCGTTTTTTTCGCGGACATCGAGTTGCTCGAAAACCGACGCCTCGATCAGGTAGGCGAGTCCGCCGCAGAGAGCGCCCGCATCCTCGATCAGGGTCACGACACGGCCCGGGTTGTCCTCTGTGCCGCGGTGATCATGCGAACCCTGCCAGAAGCGCCGGCTCCAGCCGCGGATACTCGCCGGCCTGGATTCCAGGTAGGGAAAATCGACCAGGTAGATCAACGAGCCATAGCCAAACAGCCAGACCTGGTCGTTGTCGTCCAGTTGATGGCGGCGCTGATTTTCCTCGAAGGTATTTTTGCTCATGAATGCTTCATCCTGCGGCGGTTTTTAGCATAACGGCCTCGACCTGGCCACCCACCGCAACCGGGTAGCTGAGCGCGGCCAGAAGGTAACAGGTCATGGCGATCAGGATAACCAGGTTGAATCCGAAATGGATCGCCAGCAGCGAGGCCAGAACCGCGCTGATTACCGAGGCGCAACCGTTGATGCCCCACGCCCATGGTGTTAAAGCCGGCGCCCCGATACTGATCGACGCCAGCCCCAGCGGGAACGGAATCCCCATGCAAAATCCTAGCGGAGCGATCAGGATGACGCTTAGCAGAATTCTCGCGCTCAGAGGCCATCCTCCAGCCAGCTGCAGCAGCGGCCCGAGCAGCAGCAGGTAGGCGCTGCCGAGCATGATAATGATCAGTATCGAGTAGGCGGCGATGCGCCGTGCGCGCAGGCTATTGGTAAACGCCTGCGCGAAGGCGCTACCGAATCCGGCTGCGATCAGGAAGGATGCCAGCACAACCGCCGCGGCCTGGAGCGGGTGGTGCAACAGCAGGATGAATTTTTGCAGAAACGATATCTCGATCAACAGAAATCCAAGTCCGAGTGCGCCGAAGTAGGTAAACACCCGGAGTTTGCCGAAGCGGACCGAAGCCGATGCCTGCTTGCGTTTGGCCAGCAACAATGGCAGCAGAATCAGCAGCAGGCTCAGCGCCAGGCTCAATATGAGGGTTATTACCAGGGTCAGGTACCCGGTTTCGATCAGTGCGCTGCCGCCGCGATAACGCAATTCGAATAATTCGGCAAGCGTGCGCCATTTGACGAAGTGAAAATGAAACGGCCGGTCGTCGCTGGCCGGTTCCAGGTTGAACTTGTAGTCCCGCAGAAATTGCTCCCGCTCATCTCCGAGCAAGGCCTGTGTCGCGGCGTAAAAATAGTCTGACTGCAGTCGATTGTAGCGGTTGGCCTGACTGGCCGGCATCCCGGGATAGTAGGCCTTGTCGAATGCCCGGGTTTTGCAGAAAGCCTGTAAAGCTTCGATTTCCGCCGTGCTGATCGCAGCGTTTTTGATCAGCAGGGTACTCGTCTGCAAACCGCGGATCAGTATCAGCCGTTGCGCAACATCCTCGACGCCTGCCCGTTTCAGGGCTTCGATCGCACTGGCAAACAATTTCAGGCTGTCGCGCGGTGGCAGTTTGATCCAGCGCGTGAGCGCGATAAAGCCGCCGGGTTCCAGTCTCGACAGGGCCTGCTGCAGGGCTTCGATGGTGTACAGGTAGTTTTCGTTGAGACCGTGCAAGCCGCCGGCCGAGCTGGCGAAGGAATCGAGCATAGGCACCTGGATCAGATCGTAGGTTGCAGCGCCACGCTGCAGAAATCCACGCGCCTCCGCCAGCTGCAGGCTGACGCGTTCATGCTCGTAGATTCCGCCGCTGAACTCGGCGAAGCGGCCACGCATCAGCTCGGCTACCTGGGGATTGATTTCGACCGCATCGATCTGCCCGGCTTCGTGATAAATAGCCTGCAGCAGCTCGGCGCCGCCACCGGCACCGAGCACCAGTACCTTGTCCGGCTGCTGCAGATGGTATGGCAGCGCCGAGGTCAACTCGTCGAGATAGGCCAGTTCCTCGCGTTTGCCACGATAGCGTGTTATTGCGCTCATGCCGCCGGCGTTGATAAAAAGTCCGAGCTGGGGCGGCGGTTCGGTTCGGGCGTTCAGGCTTAATCCGGGGGCATGGCGCAGCGGTAAGTTCCGGCTTTCGACGACATTTAGCACGCCTAGCGGACTGGAGCGGGTTTCGATGATGCGGGTACCGGGGATACGCAGCGTCTGGCTCAATTCCTTGTAGGGCGAAATCCGGGGCTCGCTCCAGTCCGCGGGCAGTTGATAGAGAACCAGCGTCGCTATGGCGAATGCCGTAAGGGCGCTCCAGGCACGGCCACGGCATTCTATCCAGATAGCCGCCGCGGCGCCAAGGCCGAGCACCGATACGAGAATCAGTGCCTGCGATGGCGACAGCAGGAACAGTATGCCGATGATGCCCAAAGCGCCGAGTCCGGCGCCCAGCAGGTCGGCCGCATAGATTTGCGCCAGCCGGTCGCGAAACTCGATCAGGGCCATGCCGATAAGGTTGGCCGCGAAAAAAAACGGCAGGGTCAGTAACAGGATGACCAGCGCCAGGCGTAACCAGTGATGGTGATCCCAGATAAGCTCTTGCGGATTGAAGGAAAGCCGCTGCGCCAGCAAAAAACCCAGTAATGCGGATAGCGCGAACAGGCAGGCCTGACTCGTCGCGAAACCACGGAAACGTCCGGCGAGATACGGGGCGGTGAATACGAGCAAGCTGCCGCTGATACCGAAACCGAGCAGCGCGATACTGACCACCAGGTAGGCGAAGTGGTGCCACTGGATCAGTGAAAACAGCGCCATCAGTAAAACTTCGTAAGCCAGTACCGCCGCGGACATCAGGGCGATGGCAATCCGGGGTTGCGAGACTCGATTCACGCCGGCACTAGTGACTGCCGGTGAGCGGCACGAATCTGACCGGCAGGACCTGGCGTGTGACCACTTCCTCGGGACTGATGCGCGTGATCAGAATTAATTCCTGAGTCGAAAACCGGCTGCCGACCGGAATGATCATTTTCCCGCCGACAGCGAGCTGTTTGACCAGGGGTGGTGGAATGTGGCTCGCGGCGGCGGTGACGATGATCGCATCGAACGGCGCCTGCTCGGCCCATCCGTAATAGCCGTCGCCGACGCGCAATTCGATGCCGTCATAACCGAGGCGCGCTAACACCGAGCCGGCCCGCTTACCGAGGGCCTCGATTATTTCGATACTCCACACCCGGGTATCGAGCGCAGCCAGCACCGCCGCCTGGTAACCGGAGCCGGTGCCTATTTCAAGCACTTTTTGCCCCGCTTCGAGCTCGAGCAGATCGGTCATGATGGCGACGATGTAGGGCTGGGAGATGGTTTGACCATGCCCGATCGGTAACGGTCGATTACGGTAAGCCTTATCGACCAGGTCGGCCGGTACGAATTCATGCCGCGGCACGCTGGCCAATGCCGCGAGCACGCGTTCGTCGAGCGCCGCGCGTGTGAGATAGGCGCTGGTGGCGCGCACATCGGCTTCGATCAGGCGAATCATATTTTCGCGCTGGGCTAGAAAACCGTTGTCAGGGTTAGCGGATTTGACCGGCGGGGCTAGAAGCGCGATGACCAGCAGGACTTCAACAACGGTGGTGATGAAGTTACGATAAGAGACATTCCCGAACATCGTTAATACCATTGCCTTTAGCCCTGCAATCAGGAAGCCGATTATAAGCGTGAAACCCTACCTCGCCAATTTTCGTTTTTACGAGGAACTCAATGACTTCCTCGGGCCCGGGTGCTACAAGAAAACCATTGAGTACCGCTTTGGCGGTCAGCCGGCGATCAAGGACCCTGTCGAGGTGCTCGGGGTGCCGCATAGCGAGATCGATCTGATCCTGGTTAACAACCAGTCGGTAGGCTTCGACTACCGGCTGCAACATGGCGACCGGGTGGCGGTATACCCGGTGTTCGAGAGCCTCGATATCTCGCCGCTGCAGCACCTGCGCGCGCGGCCGCTGCGCGTAACCCGCTTCATGGTCGACGTGAATCTCGGTAAACTCGCGCGCCTGCTGCGCATGCTGGGGTTTGACACGGCTTATGGCAATCGCCTCGAGGATGGCGAAATTGTCGACCTCGCAGACCGTGAAAAACGCATCATACTGACCCGCGACCGGCGTCTGCTGTTTCGCAAGGCGGTTACCCACGGTTACTGGGTGCGTTCAGACGATCCTGAAACTCAGCTGGGTGAAGTCATGCAACGCCTCGACCTGTCCGCGCAGGTTAAGCCCCTGCAACGCTGCCTGCGGTGTAACGGCATCATTGAAAGCGTCGAGCGCGCGCAGGTCTGGTCCAGTCTGGAGCCGCTGACGCGACGCTTTTACAGTGAGTTTTACCGCTGCGCAAGCTGCCACAGGGTTTACTGGGAAGGGTCACATGTCGAAAACATGAGCGCTGCTATTCGTCAGCTGATTGGCCCTCGGAGCTGATAAGTTTCCTTCTCAGGTCGCGTTCACACAGGGCGATATTTTCGCGCAACTGTCGCGCGCGCCCTTCGAGTTCACGCGAGCGGCCGCGCTCGAGCGCGTCGAACACGCGGCGTAGTTCATGCTTTAACGCCGCTATTTCCTGTTGGAGTTGTCGTTGTGCTGACATCTGAGTCGAACCCTGGATTCACCCTGGCCCAGTTTAGCAGCATCATGCAACCCGGGCGCATATGGGTTAGTCCAGGTTATCCATTTTGACCAGGCTGAAATCAGGGGCGATATGGTGTAAATTGCCAGCCACTTTCTCCCAGGAATTGCCATGACCGATTACCAGATTGCGCCCTCGATCCTGTCCGCAGATTTCGCGCGACTCGGTGAAGAAGTCGAAAACGTGCTCGCTGCGGGCGCGGATATCGTGCATTTCGACGTGATGGATAATCACTATGTGCCCAACCTGACCATCGGGCCGCTGGTGTGCGAGGCCCTGCGCAAGCACGGCATCGAAGCGCCGATCGACGTGCATCTGATGGTTAAGCCGGTAGATCGCATCATTCCTGACTTCGCCAGCGCCGGCGCCAGTTACATTACCTTCCATCCCGAAGCCTCGGAACACATCGATCGCAGCCTGTCGCTGATCCGCGACAGCGGTTGCCGCGCGGGCCTGGTATTTAATCCGGCCACGCCGCTGAGTTACCTCGAGCACGTTATGGATAAGGTCGACATGGTATTGTTGATGTCGGTGAATCCCGGTTTTGGCGGGCAGAGTTTCATTCCGGCGACGCTCGATAAACTGCGCAGCGCGCGCGCCCTGATCGATGAGTCGGGTTTCGATATCCGCCTTGAAATCGACGGTGGCGTCAAGGCTGACAACATTGCCGAAATTGCCAGCGCCGGTGCCGATACCTTTGTCTCTGGTTCCGGAATCTTCGGCTGCGCCCAGGCCGACGATCCGCATCGCTACGATAGTATCCTGCGCCAAATGCGCGACGAACTGGAGCGGGCGGCTTCGATCTAGGCAGCTGTAATCATTGACCCGGTACCGGGTTAATAATCGTGGCCATGCCCGGAATGCTGTGATAGATTCTGTCGCCTGACCGTTAGTGTTAATCCAGATGGCTCGAGAACGCTTACAGAAAACTGAGGGTAACCAAAGCTGGCGATGGTGAGCGCAAGCTGCTGTTCCCTTTATTTCGTTTTCTGTTCAACCGTTTAAGAGTCACTCATGAACCTCAAGCAATTCAATCAAATCAGGCGTGATTACAATCGCATCCCGTTGGTGCGTGAAGTTTTCGCCGACCTCGATACCCCGCTAAGCGCCTATCTCAAGCTCGCCGACGAGCCTTACAGCTATCTGTTCGAATCGGTGCAGGGGGGTGAAAAATGGGGGCGTTACTCGATCATCGGCATGGCCTGCAGCACCCGCATCAAGGTGTTTGGCAAGCGCGCCCTGCTGGAGGTCGACGGCCAGGTCATTAGCGAAGAAGAAACCGATGACCCGCTAAAATTCATCGAAGACTACCTGGAATTTTTCAAGGTCGCCGAGGCGGAATGCCTGCCCAAGTTTCACGGTGGGCTAGTTGGCTATTTCGGTTACGACACGATTCGCTACATCGAGCCGAAACTTGCCGCTTGCCCCAATCCCGATAAACACGAGACGCCCGACATCCTGCTAATGCTCAGCGACAAGCTGGTTGTTTTCGACAATCTGTCGTCGCGCATGTTTTTGATCGTGCACGTCGATCCGGCAGAAAAAGACGCCTGGCATCTGGGTCAGCGCGAACTCGATGAACTCGAGGTCAAGCTGAAATCGGTGCAACTGGAAGATAATCCGAGCGTCTCGGAACAGGCAGTCAGCGAGCAGGATTTTACCTCCGAGTTTACCCAGCAGGGTTTCGAGGAGGCGGTAGAAAAAGCGCGTCAGTACATTATTGACGGCGACGCGATGCAGATCGTCCTGTCGCAGCGGCTGTCGATTCCCTATCGCGCGGCACCGATCAATTTATATCGTGCGCTGCGCAGCCTCAACCCGTCGCCCTACCTGTATTATCTCAATCTCGACGACCACCACGTGGTTGGCTCGTCGCCGGAAATCCTGGTGCGGCTCGAGGACGAGGCGGTCACGGTGCGGCCGATCGCGGGGACGCGTCCGCGTGGCAGGACGCCGGACGACGACCTGGAACTCGAGCGTGAACTGCTGAATGATCCCAAGGAGCTCGCCGAGCACCTGATGCTGATCGATCTCGGGCGCAATGACGCCGGCCGGGTCAGCCAGGTGGGCAGCGTCAGGTTGACCGAAAAAATGATTGTCGAGCGGTACTCGCACGTGATGCATATCGTGTCCAACGTCGAGGGCAGGATCAGGCCTGATATGTCGGCCTTCGACGTGTTACGCGCGACCTTCCCGGCCGGCACGGTATCGGGTGCGCCAAAGATCAGGGCGATGGAAATTATCGACGAACTGGAACCGGTGAAACGCGGCATATATTCCGGCGCGGTTGGTTATATTTCGTGGAGCGGCAACATGGATACCGCGATCGCGATTCGCACCGCGGTAATCAAGGATGATCAGCTCTACATACAGGCGGGCGCCGGCATCGTTTATGATTCGGTGCCAGCGAACGAGTGGGCGGAAACCATGAACAAGGGGCGCGCGATTTTTCGCGCGGTGGCGCTGGCCGAAGCGGGACTGCCGTCGCGTGATCCCTGTGCCGATAAGGAGGGGGAGTCATGAAAGTCCTGATGATCGATAACTACGATTCCTTCACCTACAACCTGCTGCAGTATATCGGCGAGCTCGGAGCGGAGTTCGAAGTCGTACGCAACGATCAGATTAGCGTCGATCAAGTGCTGGCGTCGGACGCGAGCCAGGAAGCTCCTCCAACGCGCCATACACCTCGACCCTCTCTACGCCTGGGGCTGGCTCTCGCTCGGCTGGTGCCACCTCGAGCTGGAGGACTTCGACGAGGCCGAGGGTCTCGACAGTCCCTTCATTGCAACCCGCTACCACTCGCTGGTGATTGCCAGGGATTCGTTGCCGGATTGCCTGGAGATCACCGCCTGGACTGAAACCGACGCTGGCGAGGTCGATGAAATCATGGGCCTGCGGCACAGGGAAATGCAGATCGAGGGCGTGCAGTTTCACCCCGAGTCGATCCTGACTGATAATGGGCACGCACTGTTATACAATTTTCTTCAACAAGGCATCACATAGGCGGAGCGATGGATATTCAGACAGCAATTAAATCGATGATCGCCCGGCAGGATCTGAGTGGCGATGATATGACGACGGTGATGCGGCAAATCATGACCGGAGAATGCACCCCTGCGCAAATCGGCGGGTTTCTCGTGGGTCTGCACATGAAGGGCGAAACCGTCGATGAAATCTCCGCCGCCGCCAAAGTCATGCGCGAACTCGCGACCCGGGTCAACGTCAGCGAAGAGCACCTCGTCGATACCGCCGGTACTGGCGGCGACTCCTCCGGCAGCTTTAATATCTCGACCGCCAGCGCGCTGGTGGCCGCGGCCGCCGGGGCGAAGGTCGCGAAGCACGGCAACCGTTCTATGACCAGTAACTCTGGCAGTGCCGACGTGCTCGAGGCGGCTGGCGTCAAGCTGGATATTCCGCCCGCGAAAGTGGCTGAGTGTGTGCAGCGGGTCGGCGTAGGTTTCATGTTTGCCCCGGCCCATCATGGCGCGATGAAGCACGCGATTGGCGCACGCAAGGAGCTGGCGGTGCGCACGGTGTTCAATGTGCTGGGCCCCCTGACCAATCCTGCCGGCGCGCCCAACCAGGTCATCGGCGTGTTCCACGAAGAGCTCGTCGAGTTGATGGCGAATGTGTTGCAGCAGCTTGGTAGTCACCATGTCATGGTCGTACATGCCGAGGACGGCATGGACGAAATCAGTATCTCGGCGCCGACCCGGGTGGCCGAGCTCAAGAACGGCAAAGTCAGCAGCTACAGCATTGCACCGGGCGACTTTGGCATGGAAACCGCATCGCTTGACGAGCTGCGGGTAGGCTCGGCAGAAGAAAGCCTGGCGATGATTCGCGGCGTGTTCGCCGATCAGCCCGGTCCGGCGCGCGATATCGTGTGTCTGAATGCGGGCGCGGCAATCTATGTCGCGGGTTGCGCGGATTCGCTGCCGGCCGGGATCGAAGCCGCGCGCGCCGCTATCAGCAGCGGTAAGGCGGCAAAAGTGCTGCAGAACCTGGTGGACGAGAGTAACGCCTGATGAGCGCTGCACGCCCCGATATTCTGAATAAAATCCTGGTGCGCAAGCAACAGGAAGTCGAAACGCGGCAGGGGCAGGTTTCGCTGGCCGACCTGCAGCGGCAGGCGGATCAGGCATCGATCCCGCGTGGCTTCGTGGCCGCGCTGCAGTCACGCGTCGATCGTGGACAGGCGGCAGTTATCGCCGAAATCAAAAAAGCGTCACCGAGCAAGGGCATTATTCGCGAAAACTTCGACGTGGTCGAGATCGCAAAATCTTACCAGGTGGGCGGCGCGTGCTGCCTGTCGGTGCTGACCGACCAGGACTTTTTTCAGGGCCACGAAGATTACCTGGTGGCGGCGCGCGCGGCCTGCGAATTGCCGATAATACGTAAGGACTTTATCGTCGATCCCTACCAGGTAGTCGAAGCGCGCGCTATCGGCGCCGATTGTATCCTGTTAATCGTCGCCGCGCTCGAAGATGAAGCCCTGGCGGAGCTGCATTCCCAGGCGCGATCGCTGGGCATGGATGTACTGGTCGAGGTGCACGATAGAGACGAACTGGAACGGGCGCTGCGGCTCGATCTGGAACTGGTTGGCATCAATAATCGTGATTTGCGCACTTTCGATACCAGTCTCGATACCACGATTCAATTACTGGGGCTGATTCCCGCCGGTTGCCTGGTGGTTACCGAAAGCGGAATTCATACTCGCGATGACGTCGCTCGGATGCGCCAGCACGGCGTGCATGCCTTTCTTGTCGGCGAAGCCTTCATGCGCAAACCCGACCCGGGTCAGGGACTGCAGGAACTTTTCGGTCAATAGATGTCATCCCGCGGCTTAGGACGGCTCGGGCATCCTGCTTCGCTCGCCCGCGTACATCCATGTACGCGACTCGACGCCTCGGACCGGCGGTTTCCAGCCAAACTATCGCGTTCGCAGAACGCACATTATTACTCAAATACAAAAAGGTGCCGGCTGGATTCCGCAGTCGCGTACAGGGATGTACCGGTCCTGGGGCAGATGATTTGTGGTTTAGCGTGTGCCGAAAACGACGATGGTTTTGCCGTGTGCGGTGATCAGGCCGTCTTCTTCGAGCGTTTTCATGACCCGCCCGGCCATTTCGCGCGAACAACCGACGATCTTGGCGATTTCCTGGCGCGTGATCTTGATTTGCATGCCGTCAGGATGGGTGATGGCGTCGGGCTCGCGCGCCAGATCCAGCAGGGTGCGCGCCACGCGTCCGGTGACATCCATGAAAGCGAGGTTACTCACCTTGCGGCTGGTGTTGCGCAGGCGGCTTGCCAGCTGTGACGAAAGCTGAAACAGAATCTCCGGGGTTTCCTTGGCCAGTTGCATGAACTGGTTGTAATGGATTTCGGCAACCTCGCAGGCGGTACGGGTAATGACCCAGGCGCTGCGCCTGGTATGCTCTTCGAATAATCCCATTTCGCCGAAAAAATCACCCGGATTCAGGTAGGCAAGCACGATTTCGTTGCAGTCCTCGTCTTCGATGACTACGCTCACCGAACCGTCGATGATATAGTAAAGTGTCTCAGATTCGTCTCCCGCATGGATAATAGTACTGCGCGTCGCATATTTCTTGGTATGACAATGATGCAGAAAATTGTCCAGGGCGGCATTTTGCCGGGGTATGACTTTTGTGATCGGGTTAACTGACATGATTGTAATTATCTGGTCCGCGCATGGCGTAAAGATAGCACAAAAAGAGCAATACAACAGCAATAGGAATTAACTATGAAGTGCCGAATCAAGTGGCTGGATCACATGTCTTTTGTGGGTGAATCGGGCAGTGGTCACTCGGTTGTGATGGACGGTGCGGCCGATGCGGGTGGCCGCAATCTCGGGGTACGGCCCATGGAAATGCTACTGCTGGGCCTCGGTGGATGTACCGCGT
>CAMYML010000124.1 GCA_947259305.1 uncultured Gammaproteobacteria bacterium
AAGCCGAGATCCTCGGCCACGCGTGCCGATATCGGATCGTATACCGATCCCGGATGGATACATCGGGTACCGTTAAATATATCGCGCAGCTTTCGGCGCCGGGGGGTCGTGTTCATGCTTTAGCTTCCGGTCGATAGAGAGATCGTCTGTGACTGCACAGTCTAACATCTTCCCCTACCTGACCGGAACGGAGGAATTCAGGCTTCTTTGGCGAGCCTGGATTGCGTGTCGTTTTCCAGTTTCTTTTCGTACATCAGCGCGTCGGCCTTGCGCAGTAAATCCTCAACCACAGAATCCTGGTCGGGATGCATGCTGATAATACCGTCGGAAAAAGTGATATCGTAACCCCGCTTCGATTCTGCGTTGTAGACGTCGACCAGGCTCCGAAAACGCTCGACGATTTTGGCCGCCGGGTCGGTTTCGGTGTTGGTCAACAGCACCACGAATTCGTCGCCACCGATGCGCGCGAACACGTCAGAATCACGAAACGATTGACGCATCAGTTCGGCAAAAGCGATCAGCGCGCGGTCGCCCTCAGCGTGTCCGAACTGGTCGTTAATCGGTTTGAACTTGTCGAGATCGAGGAAAACCATCGACACCGGCGATCCCTGGCGCGCGCACAGGTTGATACTATTCTGTGCCAGCGACACGAAACCGCGGCGATTCGAGATCTTGGTCAGGTCATCGATGGTGGCGAGCTGGATCGCACCCAGTTCAGCCTCGGCCATTTCGGCCAGATCGCGCAGCATGGCGTAATCTTCTTCATCGAGAACGCGAGGTTCCTGGTCGATGATACAAAGGGTCCCTAGTTTGTTGCCGTCGAGGTAACGCAGCGGCGCACCGGCATAGAAGCGAATCTTAGGCTCGCCGGTGACCAGCGGATTATCGGCGAAGCGCTCATCTTCGAGCGCATCTTCGATCACGAAAATATCGTTGCCGAGAATGGCATGCCCGCAAAACGAAATATCACGCCCGGTTTCGCAGGCATCGAGGCCCACTTTTGATTTGAACCACTGGCGATTTTCATCGACCAGGCTGACCAGCGCAATCGAAACCCCGAACACCCGTTTCGCCATCCGGGTCAGCCGGTCGAAACGCTCCTCAGAGTCGGTATCGAGAATATCGGTCGAACGCAATGTTTTCAGGCGTTCTGTTTCGTTTTCAGGAGTATCGGGAGTTTTCATGTTCTTTTAATTACCGTTTGGTTTGAGCGTGAGGCCATATAAAGATTCATATCGGCGGGTTTCAGAATTACTTAAAGAATTACGTCATTGCGGCCTTGAGCCGCAATCCATTTAGAAGCCTCGTCGGAATCCATCCGGAAAGCCCAGCGGGCATTCCGCTGTAACTCTGCTCCGTCTGTGGAATGGATGACGCAAATTAGGCGCGGAGATAGCGAAACTGCGTGCGGGCTGAGCTCCAACGTCTGGCCCGGTAGATTACTAACGCATGCCCAACCGCACGGCCTGGGCCGGTGCGGGAAATGCGTTGTCCAGCTCCGACAGGTCCTGCTCATTGAGGTTAATTTCCATCGCGGCCAGGTTTTCCTTGATTCTCTCCGGTCTTACCGATTTGGGGATGACGACGGTATTGGGTTGATGCAGCAGCCACGCGAGCGCAACCTGCGCGGCGCTGGCCGAATGGCGCTCGGCGACCTCGGCAACGGCTGGCGATTGCAGCAATGAACCCGCCTGGTCAAGCGGTGAATAAGCCATCAGTGGCACGCCGCGCTGCTGGCACCACGGGGCGACTTCCCATTCCACTTCACGATGCGCGAGGTTATAAAAAACCTGGTTACAGCCCAGTTGCTGCTGGTCGGCCTCGGGAATACTTTCCAAATCGCCGAGATTGAAATTGCTGACACCAAATTCCCGGATCCTGCCGCTGTCTTTAAGTTCGTGCAGCGCCTCGAAGGTTTGCGCGAGCGGCACACTGCCCGGCCAGTGCAGCATATACAGATCGACGTAGTCGCAATTCATGCGCCTCAGGCTGCCCTCGCAGGCCTCGATGACCCCATTGCGACTGGCGTTGTGCGGGTAAAACTTGCTGACCAGGAAAAGCCCGTCACGACGACCCTGTATGGCTTCACCGATGACTTCCTCGGCACCACCCTCGCCGTACATTTCGGCGGTATCGAGCAGGGTCACGCCGAGATCGAGCGCGGTGCGAAGCACGTCGACTTCGTGCCCGAAATGATCGGGGTGTTCACCCATACGCCAGGTACCGAGACCGAAGGCTGGCATGGCGTTACCCGATGGAAGATTTACGTTTCTCATTATCTATGTATCGATAATAGACGATTAAAATAAAATTTCCTGCAACACAAACAATGGGGCGCAGGAATAAATGTTCCATGTTAGTTGTTCGAGTTTTCAGGTTAGAATACGACGCACAACAGTCACGGAATGATCGCATGAAGTTCAATCTTCATAGAATCCAGATAACCAGGTTACGTTATTACGGCATGGCGCTATTGATACTCGCCAGTCCGCTGGCGATGGCAGTCGAACCGGACCCTGAATCCAGCGAAGAAGAGTCCGGCTCGCTGGTCATCGAGCGCATCGAGCGCGAGCGTGCGGCACAGGATAACCGTGCCGTGTTACTGGCGCACAAGCGCAACTACGTGCTGCCGCTGACCTACGCCGACCAGCCTAACGACGATGTCTTCGAGGTCGGCAGCAGCGATTTCGGCGAAGACCTCGACAATCTCGAAATGCAGTTTCAACTTAGCCTCAAGGCGCCGATAGCCGAGGGACTTTTCACCGAACAGGACGCCCTGTTTTTCGGCTTCACCGTGCGCGCCTTCTGGCAGGCCTACAACAAGGACATATCCGCGCCGTTTCGCGAAACCAACTATGAGCCTGAAATATACTGGGCCGCCCCTGTGCCCTGGAAAATACTCGGTGGCGATGCCAGTTTCGTCGCGCTTGGTCTGTCGCACCAGTCGAACGGCCGCAGCCAGCTATTTTCACGCAGCTGGAACCGACTCTATGCGGGTATTGCCTGGGAACGCTGGCGTTACGTTTTCGCCCTGAAGGTCTGGTGGCGCATACCCGAGGACGAGAAAGACGACCCGCTCGATGCCGAGGGTGACGACAATCCCGATATCGAAGACTATCTCGGCAATTTCGAATTCACCACCGCCTTTCGCAGGAATGACTACGAAGTTTCGGTCATGCTGCGCAACAATCTCGACAGCGAAGATAACCGCGGCGCAATCCAGGTCGACTGGACCTTTCCGATGCACCGACGCTTTCGCGGATACGTTCAGTTCTTCAACGGCTACGGCGAAAGTCTGATCGACTACGACGCGCACATCGAACGCATCGGCGTCGGCATCCTGCTATCCGACTTGTTATAGGCATCTGTCAGTTCACCGCACCCGACTCGTTCAGGTGGCGCGCCATGCCTTCGACGTTGAGCGCACGCCAGGTGTCGTAGGCAGCCCAGTTTTTGTATTTTTCCATCTTCACGCTGGCTTTCAACTGGTCGACCGTTTTACCCGCCTTGAGACCCTGCAGTACTTCGGCGCGTAATTCTTCCAGGTATACCAGCCCCTGCTCCGCATCCCGCTTGACCCCCGCCGAGCCATGACCGCCGATCAGGACATCGAAATCCAGCGCATTGACCTTGCGAACCTGGTCCATCCAGTGATCGACATTGGAGCCGGGGAAGTCGCGGTAAAACAGGCGTTTGGCGCTGACCACGTCGACCACGAAGGCGACGTCATCCGGGCGCACCACGGTCGCGATCATGTCACTGCCGTGACCCGGACCCAGGTAGGTTAGTTCGAAGGTTTTTCCGCCCACGCTGAAACTGTATTGATCGTCGAAGCGCACCGTCGGCTCGACCAGGTCGATATCCTCCGGCGCGTTGCGGTGCGTAATGACGTTGGGCACCTCGCCGTACTCGGTGCCGCCGGAAGCGTGATCGCCGTGGCTGTGGCTGTAAATCAGGTGCGTGATCGGCTGCTCGGTAATCTTGCCGATTTCGGCCTTGAGCCATTTCGCCGCGGCCTGGTTGATCGGGTCGGTGACGACCACGCCGGCGCCGGTGACGACAAACATGTTCACGTGGAACTGGTTCTGGAAGCGGTAAACGTCGCCGGTGACGCGCGTAATTTCACGTTTGACGTCCTGCGCCTGGGACGAGCCCAGCCCCAGGGTTAACACTACCAGTGTCATGAGTAGTCGTTTCATCATCTTAATCTCCTTGGTTTATCGGTTGTGATATCTCGAACCCGGATTTTCTGATTTAATTCCGCACCATGATACGTTTCGAATCACAGTTGCGCCTCGCCACCGGGCTCATCCTTGCATTATACGTGGTGCAGCATTTAGTCAACCACGCTTTTGGCATCGTTTCGATCGAAGCCGCCGAAGCCTACCGCAAGACTGTCGGAGCTATATTTCAGAATTTCCCGGGGCAAGTCCTGCTGTATGGCTCGATCCTGTTCCACGCGACCATCGCCTTGCGTTCGATTTACCGGCGCTCGAGCTGGCGCATGTCTCTATGGCAATGGATGCAACTGCTGCTCGGACTTTCGATCCTGCCGCTGGTCGTCGGGCACGCCGTCGGCAATCGTGGCTTCGACCTGCTCGGCGACGTCGATCCCAACTACTTTTACGTCATCACCTCGATATCGCTGAAACCGGAGTTTCTGCTCAAGCTACTGCTACTGATCACGGTAATCTGGGCGCACATGGCCATCGGACTGCATTTCTGGCTCAGGCTCAAAGACGGCTATCATCGATTCGTGCCCTACGCCTACGCGCTGGTGATCCTGATTCCCGCGCTCGCTTATGTCGGCGTGTTTCGCATGTTGCGCCAGGCCAGCAGCTGGCTGGATGACCAGCAGCGCCTCGACCAGATTTATGCCGCCAACAACGCGATGAGCCGTGGCGAGGTCGAATTCCTGCGCGGGCTGGAGTCGCAGGGCTGGATTGTCATGGCCGCGCTGCTGCTGCTGACACTGATCGCGCGCCAGTTCAGAATCTGGATCCAGGCGCGCCAGGGCAGCTACCTCGTCAATCACAGCGACGGCAAATCAATCCGCGCATTAAATGGCGTTTCGCTACTCGAGGCCCTGCGCAATGCCCGAATTCCGCACGCGTCGGTTTGCGGCGGGCGCGCGCGCTGCACCACCTGCCGGGTGCGTATCGGCGGCGGCCTGGATCTACTCGATCCGCCCAACGAACTGGAAGCGCGGGCGCTCATGCGCATCAACGCCGGCAGGGAGATTCGGCTCGCCTGCCAGCTGCACCCGAAAGCGGATCTCGAGATAACCCCGCTGGTGATGGCGAACCAGTCGCTCGGCGCCACCCTGCACAGCGGCGGAGTACAGGGTCACGAGGAATACGTGGTCGCGATGTTTGTCGACATGCGCGGCTCGACCAACCTCGGTGAGCGCGTGCTGGCTTACGACGTCGTTTTCATCCTGAATCGCTTTTTTACCGAGCTCTCGAACGCGCTCGGCGAGACTCACGGGCACTACGCGCAATTTGCCGGCGACGGCCTGATGGCGCTGTATGGCCTGGAGCCGGAGCGCAAGCAACGCGCCTGCCGCGATGCGCTTAACGGCGCGCGCGAAATGTTTCGCCGCATCGATTTACTGAACCAGCAGTTACAACGCGAATTCGGCGAAAGCGTGCAAATGGGGATCGGCATTCACGGCGGCGACGCCATCGTCGGCACCATGGGCCCGCCGAAAACGCCGCTGCTGACCGCGGTCGGCGACAATATCAACATCGCCGCGCGGCTCGAGGCGCAAACCAAGGCACTGGGCTGCGATTTAATCGTTTCGGTGGAGACGCTGGAACGCGAGTCCATCGACTTTGCGGCGGACCAGGCGATCGATATCGAGGTGCGCGGCCGTGAAAATCACGTGCGCGTCTGCGCCTTCGACAGCGACAGTCTGCCGGCGGGCGACGCAGACTGATCGAACCTCGATCGATCTTTGGTTATCATAGCGCCTCGCCAACTAACGGAATCCTCATGCAGCAACGAAAACTAGGTCCCTTTACCGTATCGGCCATCGGCCTCGGCTGTATGAACGTATCAATGGGTTATGGTCCGCGTATCGACGACGCCGATGCGGGAAAACTGTTCAACGCTGCTCTCGACCAGGGTTATACCTTCCTCGATACCGCGTCCCTGTACGGCCTCGGGCACAACGAAAGCCTGATCGGTACCTACCTGAGCGCGCGCCGCGACGAGTATGTGCTCGCCAGCAAGTGCGGCTTCTCCCGCACCGAGGAAGGCAAGACGGTCATGGACGGTCGGCCCGAAGTCCTGCAGCAAACCTGCGAGGACAGCCTGCGGCGGCTGAACACCGAGGTCATCGATCTTTACTACCTGCACCGCATCGATCCGAAAGTGCCTGTCGAAGACAGCGTCGGCGGGCTCGCGCAGCTGGTCGCGCAGGGCAAGATCAAAACCATCGGCCTGTCCGAGATCAGCGCCGACAGCCTGCGGCGCGCGCACGCGGTGCACCCGGTCACCGCGGTGCAGTCCGAATACTCGCTGTGGACGCGCACGCCCGAGCGCAAGGTGCTCGCCGCCTGCGCCGAGCTGGGCGTGACCTTCGTGCCGTTTTCGCCGCTGGCGCGCCAGTTTCTGACCGGCAAGAGCCCGGACGTCAGCGCGGTGCTCGAAGACGATATCCGCGCGACCATCGCGCGCCCGCGCTTCGAGCCGGAGAATTTCGCGCAAAACCAGAAACTGCTGCTCCCCTTTGGCGAAATCGCCGCGCGCAACGGCTGCTCGATGGCGCAACTGGCGCTGGCCTGGCTGCTGGCGCGGGACGGCAGCCTGATTCCGATCCCGGGCACCAAGCACATGGACTGGATGATCGAAAACGCGGGCGCCGCCGAAGTTTCGCTGGACGCGGCGACCGTGGCCGAGCTCGATGCCCTGATCAACGAAGATACGGTCGCCGGCTATCGCTATACCGACGCGCTGATGAAATCCACCGATTCGGAAAAAGACTGGCCCAGATGAAGCTCGACGACGAAGAACAGGCGATGCTGAACGGCGAGCTCGGCGAACCGCGACGCTGGGCGATCGAGCACATGATGCGGGTCGGGCGCTTTTTCGACGCGCCCGATTTCGTCGCAGTCACGCAGGCGCACATCATGGCCGACACCGAGTCGCTGGGCGAGGCCGGGGTCGAGTTCCTCGAACGGATGGCGGCCCGGCCCGAGGCGGAACGCCGCGTGCGCATTCCGATGATTACCGACCCGCGCGGTATCGACTTTTGTCATTACAAACGGCTCAAGCAAACCGACGCCATGGCCGCGCTCGAGCAGCGCGCGATCGACGCCTTCGAGGCGCTCGGTATCATGCTGACCAACACCTGCATCAACTACCAGACCATCATGCCGCCGGTGCGCGGCGAGCACCTGGCCTTCGGCGATACAGGGGTCGTTATCTACTGCAACAGCGTGCTCGGCGCCTATTCCAACTTCGAAGGCGGGCCGTCGTCGCTGGCGGCGGGCCTGACCGGGCGCACACCGCGCTACGGCCTGCATCTCGAGCAAAACCGGCGCGCCACCCGGCGTTTCCGGGTCGAGCATCAGCCGGTTCACCTGTCCGACTGGGGCGCACTCGGCGGTATCATCGGCACGCGCACCGGCTCCTACTGGGAAGTGCCGGTGATCGAGGGCATCGAGAGCGTGCCCAGTTCGGACGAACTCAAACACTTCGGCGCGGCGATGGCGAGCTACGGCTCGGTGCCCCTGTTTCACCTGGTCGGGGTAAGCCCGGAAGCGCCGACGCTGGAAGCCGTTTGCGATCCGCAATCACTGCCGGCCGAAACCATCGGCGAGACTGATTTCGAAGCGTTCTTCGCGCGTTACGGCGGCAAGGGCGAGAAGGTCGACGTGGTCGTGTTTTCGGCACCGCAGCTGTCGCTGTTGGAAATGCAGTCGCTCGCCGCTTTGCTCGACGGTAAAAAATTACACCCGGACACCGACCTGCTGGCAGTGACCAGCCCGGTGGTGGCCGCGGATGCGCGCCGCATGGGCTTTGTCGAGCGCATCGAAGCTTCCGGTGCGCTGGTGCTCGAAGGAATGTGCTTTTACCAGAGCTACGCGCGCGAAATGGGTGAAGCCAACGGCTGGAAGCGGCTGCTGACGAACTCGGTCAAGCTGACCAATATCATCGGCGGCTATGGCTACGAACCGACACTTTCGAACATGGAAAACTGCGTCGCGTCGGCGATCGCCGGGGAAATTGTCTGATGCAAACTATAGAACTTAAATGCCATATCGGCGTCGGGCCGGAAGTATCGGGCGAGGCGCTGGTTACCGACGATAATTTTTCCGCGCGCTACGACCTCGACCGCATCAAGGGTATATTTTCCCGCCCGCAGCACAAGCTCGCCGGGCAGAGCTACGTCGACAGGATCATGGTGTTCAATACCGCCAAGGGCGGCGTCGCCTCGGCCTGGATGCTGCACGAAATGAAATCGCGCGGGATCGCGCCGCGGGCGATCCTGTTCAATAACGTCAACCCGATCCTGGCGCAGGGCGCCGCGCTCGCCGACATGGCGTTGTGCGATCGTTTCGCCGACGGCGACGTCACGCAGTTGATCCAGACCGGCGACCGGGTCAGCGTAAATCCCGCAAGCGGCCTGGTTACGATTCAACGGGCATGATCCGATGAGCGCCGCCTGCATCGATTGCAGCAATGAAGTCTCCGCGCTGCGGCAACCGGCCAGCGACCGGCTGGTCTGGCTCGCGAACGAGATCGAACAACGCGACTACGTGGTGATCATTAGCGCCGAAGCGCTGGCCGAGATCGCAGGCCTGGCCGGCTACCTGCGCGACAATCCGCTACCGCTATTGCAGCGCAAACTCGATGAATTCGAGCTCCCGGCCTGCCGCGCGCTGCTGGCGCAAATGAAATCGATTCTGGACGACGGCGTCGGTTTCGCGGTGCTCGATCGCCTGCCGCTGGACGCTTACCCGATCGATACCATGCTCGAAATCTACTGGCTGCTGGGACAATGCGTCGGTCGCCCGGTGGCGCAGAAGTGGAACGGCCAGATGATTTACGACGTGTCCGACACCGGCGCGGATTACGCCTACGGCACGCGCGGCTCGCATACCTCGGTCGAGCTTAATTTTCATACCGACAACGCCTTCGCGCGCATGGTACCCGACTACGTCGGCCTGCTGTGCCGCAACCCGGCGAAAAGCGGCGGCGTCAGCCGCTTCTGCAGCCTCTACTCGGTGCATCAGCGCATGCTGGAAAAATACCCGCAGGCGCTCGAGCGCCTCTACCAGCCGGTGCTGTTCGATCGCCAGAAAGAGCACCGCGACGGCGCCGAACCGGTCTGCCTGGCGCCATACTTCAGCTGGCGCAACGAGCGCCTGTTCGCGCGCGCCAACGCCTCGCTGATCCGCAAGGGCTACGAAGTCGCCGGTGAGTCAATGGACAAGGCATTAATCGACGCGCTGGAGGCAATCGACGAAGTCTGTGCCGCGCCCGACCTGTGGTACGAGGCGCCGCTGCAGCGCGGCCAGGTCCAGTACCTCAACAATCACGAAGTCGGTCACTACCGCAGCGCTTTCGAAGACTACGACGAGCCCGAGCGCAAACGTCACCTGTATCGCCTGTGGCACCGCGAGGCCGGAACTACCAGTTACGATGGGCGTTATCCCGAATAGCCCCGCGTCATCCCCACCCGTCATCCCGGCGAAAACACCACCTACTGTCACCCCGCGGCTTGACCCGATGCGTCGGACCGGCGGGATCCAGTTCGAACCGGATATCGCAATCCCCTGGATACCGCGGTCGAGCCGCGGTATGACAGCGTGTATTTGGATACCGTGGTTGGGTGCATGGATGCGCCGGGAGCGCAATCCGGCCTAAGCCGCGGGGTGACAAATAAAAATAACGATCGAAGGAAGGCGGTATTTTCAGTCAGCAATCCCGGTATCTGCGAGCCTCGCATTCTATCGCCAGCCGTCGCGCCGTTTTCACCTCGTCAGGCGTCATTTCGTTTTCGATTTGCTCGCGGCTGTAGGTCGCATTGGTATTCCCCTGCGAAGCGGCAATATTCCACCACAGATGCGCACGCACATAGTCGCGGCTGACGCCTTCGCCGTTGGCATATTTTGCGCCCAGGTTGAACTGGGCCGTGATGTCTCCCT
>CAMYML010000125.1 GCA_947259305.1 uncultured Gammaproteobacteria bacterium
CGCCGTCGGAGGGAATATTAAATAGAAGAAGATAAAAAACAGGGGACGGAAGGATTCCCATCCCCTAGATCGAATTCCGCAGTTACTGCGGTATGGCTGCTAGGTCAGTTCGTCGAGGCAGGCTTCGAGAATGTCGAGACCCTCGTTCATCAACTCCGTGCTGATATTCAATGCGGGCAGGAAGCGAATCACGTTACCGCGCGAGCCGCAGCTGAGCAGCGCCAGGCCGTTTTCGTAGGCACGTCCTATTAGCGCTTTGGTCAGTTCGGCGTCGGGTTGCTCGGCATCTCCGTTTTTGACCAGTTCCATCGCCATCATCGCGCCATGATCGGTGCGCAGGTGGCCGATATTCGCCGGGAATTTAGCCTGCAAGGCTTCCAGGCGCTGGCGAAAAACCTGGCCCACGCGAGTTGCTGCCGCGGCGAGGTTTTCTTCCTCGATCACGTCGATCATCGCCAGCCCGGCAACGCAGCCTAGCGGCGAGCCGGCATAAGTGCCGCCGAGGCCGCCGGGGAGCGGTGCATCCATGATATCGGCCTTGCCGACCACGGCCGCGATCGGGAAGCCGTTGGCCATGCCCTTGGCGACCGTCATCAGGTCGGCCTCGATGCCGGCGTACTCACTGCAGAACATCTTGCCAGTGCGGGCAAACCCGGTCTGGATTTCGTCGACCACCAGCAGGATTCCATGCTCATCGCATAGCGCCCTGAGCGCCTGTAAAAATTCCACCGGCGCCGGGTAAAAGCCGCCTTCGCCCTGTACCGGCTCGACGATAATCGCGGCGACATCGCTGGGCGCAATATCGACCTGGAACAGGTTATGCATCGCCTTGAGCGAAGCGTCAACCGAGACGCCGTGATAGTCGATCGGGAAGGGCGCATGGTAAATTTCCGCCGGGAAGGGGCCGAACAGATTCTTGTAAGGAGTGATTTTGCCGGTCAGTCCCATGGCGAGCATGGTCCTGCCGTGAAAACCGCCGTTAAAGGCGATGACACCGCGACGCCCGGTATGGGCGCGCGCGATCTTGACCGCATTTTCGATCGCTTCGGCGCCGGTAGTGACGAAGATCGATTTTTTCTTGCTCGGGCCGGGCGCGAGTGCATTCAGTTTTTCGGCCAGGCGAACCGAGCTGTCATACGGAGTTACCATTACGCAGGTATGGCTGAACTTCTGCAGCTGCTCGGCGACCGCGGCGGTTATTTTCGGATGGCAGTGGCCGGCCGAGCATACGGCGATACCGGTGCCGAAGTCGATGTAGCGGTTTCCTTCCACGTCCCAGATTTCGGAGCCGAGCGCGCGCTCGACGTAAACTGGAGCGATATTGCCCTGACCGCGGGCCACGGCATCTTCCTTACGCGCTTGCCAGTCCTGGTTGGACAGTCCTGCGGATTGGGTCACTTTCAGTTCTGCATTACTCATTTGTCGATACCTCCGACACACATGTACTTGATTTCGAGATAGTCGTCGAGGCCGTATTTGGAGCCTTCTCGACCCTGACCCGATTCCTTGACGCCGCCGAAGGGCGCCATTTCGTTCGAGATGATACCCTCGTTGATGCCGACGATGCCGTACTCGAGCGCTTCGGCAACCCGCCAGATTCGCCCGATATCGCGCGAGTAGAAATAGCAGGCCAGCCCGAAGTCAGTGTCGTTAGCCATTTGTATCGCTTCGTCCTCGGTGCTGAATTTGAACAGCGGCGCGATCGGTCCAAAAATCTCTTCGCGGAAGACGCGCATTTCGCCGCTGACGTTAGTCAGGATGGTGGGCTCGAAAAACTGGCTGCCAAGATCCGAGCGATTGCCGCCGACCACCTTGGTCGCGCCCTTGGCGACCGCGTCCTCGACGAAGGCTTGCATATCGTTGGCCGCCTGCTCGGTGATCAGCGGACCGACGTTGACACCTTCTTCGGTGCCGTCACCCATTTTGAGGCCGCCCACGGCTTCGGCCAGTTTTGCGGCGAAGGCGTCGTAACAGCCTTCCTGCACCAGGATGCGATTGGCGCAGACGCAGGTCTGCCCGGCGTTGCGATACTTGCTGACCATGGCGCCGGCAACCGCGGCCTCGAGGTCGGCATCGTCAAACACGATGAAAGGCGCATTGCCGCCGAGTTCCATCGAGGTGCGCTTTACGGTTTGCGCGCATTCGGCCATCAGCTGTTTGCCGACCGGGGTGGAGCCGGTAAAGGTGAGCTTGCGCACGATCTTGTTGGAAGTCATCTCCTTGCCGATGGCGGCGGTTTCGCCGGTAACCATGTTGATAACCCCGGGCGGAATGCCGGCGCGTTCCGCCAGCTCGACGAATGCGTAGGCCGATAGCGGCGTGGCGTTAGCGGGTTTGCAGACTACGGTGCAGCCGGCCGCCAGCGCCGGCGCGATTTTACGGGTTAGCATTGCGTTCGGAAAATTCCACGGGGTAATGCAGGCAACCACGCCTACCGGTTGCTTGATACAGACAATGCGCTTGTCATTCGATGGTTGCGGGATGGTATCGCCGTAAATGCGCTTGCCTTCCTCGGCGAACCATTCGATGTAACTGGCGCCATAGGCAATTTCGCCGCGCGCCTCGGCCAGCGGTTTGCCCTGTTCCAGGGTCATGATCAGCGCCAGGTCTTCCTGCGCCTCCATCATCAGGTTGAACCACTTGCGCAGGCAGGCGGCGCGTTCCTTGGCGGTGCGCTTGCGCCATTCAACGAAGGCTTCCCCGGCGGCTTCGATCGCGCGTCGCGTTTCCGCGGTGCTGCACCTGGCAACTTCGGCGATGACTTCGCCATTGGCCGGATTGGTAACCGCAACGGTGGTGCCGCTATCCGCGTCGACCCATTGACCGTTGATGTAGGCCTGTGTCTTGAGCAGGGCCTGGTCGGAAAGTTGAATGCTCATGTACGTATTCCCATGGTTGTAGCCGCAAAGGCGAGAAGCATAACGATTTAGGCAGATGGCGACAATGAGTTTGCGCTTCGAGTGACAAAGAATGGTTAGGCGGCGTCTAAACCTCTGTTAGAATGCCAAAAGCCTATGTTGAGGAGGCGACATGCCCGATACCGGAATCTCTGCCAAGAAGAAATCACGCACTACCCTGGATTTTTACCACAGCGCCACGCAACTGCGTTTCGATACCTGGAATCGGCTGGAGGAATATACCAGCCGCCTGAGCGAAAAACACATGCGCAAGGCGGATGTCGCCGCGCTGACCAAAAAAACCCACGACGCGATTTCACTGTTGAATACGATCGAAAACTACAGCGCCTTCCCGTCGCAGGAAGATTTCAAGCTGCTGTGGCAATTGTTCGACCAGGAAGATTTCGAATTGCTGTCGCGTATTGTCACCAGGATCGTACGCGCGCTCACGGGTGGCACCTATCGATCGCGGCATATCAACCTGCGCGTGCCCACCGAACTGGAAGACAAGGGCGAGGAGCATCACGACCATGAGTCACATCAGCAGCGGCCCTATTTCGAAGTTCTGTTTGTCGATGAAAGCGCCGAAGAGGACGTTCGGCGCCTGCGTGATAGCCTGCGCGCGCTGCGGCGTCCGGAAGATCAGTTTGTTTACGACATCGTTGCCGTGCCGAGCTTCGAGGATGCGTTGATCGCGATACTGTTCAATTACAATATCCAGGTCGCGGTGATTCGCTACGGTTTTCCGCTGCGCTCGGTCAATCACCTGGAAATTCTGCAGCGTTACCTCTCCAAGATCGACGAATCCGAGTACGAGGATGCGCTGGATATCGAACGCGGGCCCCTGCTCGGCAATCTGCTGTCTGAAATGCGGCCCGAACTCGATCTCTACCTGGTGACCGATACCGCGGTCGAAGATATCGCCGGCAACGTCACGCAGAAATTCACTCGAATTTTTTACCAGCAGGAGGATTACCTCGATCTGCACCTGAATATTCTGCGCGGTATCCAGGAGCGCTATCAGACGCCGTTTTTTACCGCGTTGCGTAAGTACAGCCAGCAGCCCACCGGCGTCTTCCACGCGATGCCTATTTCGCGCGGCAAGTCGATAACCAAGTCGCACTGGATCAAGGATATGCTGCAGTTTTACGGCATGAATATTTTTCTCGCCGAAACTTCGGCCACGTCGGGCGGGCTCGATTCGCTGCTGCAACCGCATGGCCCGATCAAGAAGGCGCAGGAGCTGGCGGCGCGCGCGTTCGGCGCCAAGCGCACCTATTTCGTCACCAACGGCACCTCCACCGCGAACAAGATCGTGGTGCAGGCGCTGGTCAAGCCGGGCGATATCGTGCTGGTCGACCGTGATTGCCACAAGTCGCATCACTACGGCATGGTGCTGGCCGGGGCGCTGGTTTGCTATCTCGATTCTTATCCACTGGATGATTATTCGATGTACGGTGCGGTACCGCTCAAGGAAATCAAACACAAGCTGCTCGAGTACAAGAAGGCCGGCCTGCTGCACAAGGTAAAAATGTTGTTGCTGACCAACTGCACCTTCGACGGCGTGGTTTACAACGTCGAGCGTGTCATGGAGGAATGCCTGGCGATCAAACCCGACCTGATATTTTTGTGGGACGAAGCCTGGTTCGCCTTCGCCGGATTCACGCCGACCTATCGGCGCCGCACCGCGATGGCGACCGCGAAACGCCTGCAGGCTCGTTACCGCAGCGAAGAATACCGCAAGGAGTATGATGCTTACTTAAAACGCATCGCCAAGCTGACCGACGAGCAACTGCTGGACGAGCGCTTGTTGCCCGATCCGCAAAAAGTGCGCATCCGCGCCTACGCTACCCAGTCGACGCACAAATCGCTGACCTCGCTGCGCCAGGGTTCGATGATCCATATTTACGATCAGGATTTCCATCACAAATCGCAGGAGCCTTTCGACGAAGCTTTCATGACGCATACCTCGACCTCGCCGAATTACCAGATCCTGGCTTCGCTCGATATCGGTCGCCGCCAGGTCGAGCTGGAAGGTTTCGAAATGGTGCAAAAGCAGGTCGAACTGGCAATGGCGATCCGCGAGCGCGTTGCCTCGCATCCGCTGCTGAGTCGCTACTTCCAGTTCCTGTCGGCGAAAGACATGATTCCCGAGGAGTATCGCCCATCGGGCATCGGCAGCTACTTCGATCCGGAAAAAGGCTGGCGCAATACCAGCATGGAGGAGGCCTGGGCCACCGACGACTTCGTCATCGACCTGTCGCGCCTGACGCTTTATCTCGGCCTTACCGGAATTGACGGCGATACTTTTAAAAATGCCTACCTGATGGACAAGTACGGCATCCAGATCAACAAGACTTCACGCAATACTGTACTGTTTATGACCAATATCGGCACCACGCGCAGCTCGGTTGCCTTTTTGATCGAGGTGCTGGTGAAGATTGCCACCGAGCTCGAGCAGGAACGCGAGGATGCTAGCCGGGTCGAGCTCAAGCTAATCGACAAACGCATCAAGTCTCTGTCCGAAGAATTACCGCCTTTGCCCGATTTCAGCCATTTCCACGCTGCCTTTTCTCCAGGGGCCGCGAATAAGATCAAGACCAGCGAGGGCGATATTCGCCGCGCTTTTTTCCTGGCCTACGACGACGAAAATTGCGAGTACATGACTATCGATGAAGCAACCATCGGCGCCGCGATGAAATCCGGCCGTGAACTGGTCTCGGCATCCTTTGTCACGCCGTATCCGCCGGGTTTTCCGGTACTGATGCCGGGACAGGTCATCAGCGAGGGAATTCTTGCCTTCATCCGCGCGCTGGACGTCAAGGAAATTCACGGCTACGAACCCGAAATCGGTCTGCAGCTGTTTACCGAGGAAGCCCTGCAGAAATTGCAGGATTGACGCCTTTCGGGCCACCTTGAAGAAACCGGATTCGGCCTGGAGCCTGAACATTCGATAAATGTGGCTATACTTCAGTCACCGACTAGCGCATACCTGGTGAACCTTTGACATCAGGGTTAAAAGTTTTGGCCCGCCAGCGGGCTTTCCACAGGCCCGATTGCTGCCGGTTTACCTAATCGGTGGACATCGAATGTCATTTATTTGTCCTGGAAGTGAAAATAAATACTATTAGTAATCAACGATGTACTACACTATGTTGAGAGTCTATGTTAAGTTGTGCCAAAATTTGTGATGTGAGCCGGCGCGGATGGGTTCATTTTTTATATTTTTGATCAGGAGCTAGCAGTTATGAGGAAAAATCTGGCTATAGGTTTTCTATCTCTGACCTTCTTATTGCCTGCGGTGAGCCATGCTGCCAGGGACTATGGTCGTAATCCGGCCGATTTTTTCGGCCAGGTTTATTTTGCTACCAAATATGGTGAAGTTACGATTGCTGAAGATCTTCCGGAAAATGGATCTGATATCAGAAATCTGGCTTTCGTATTCGGCAAGGGTCTTAATGAAGTCTTATCAATGGAGTTTGAATATTCTACGACTGTAAGCAGGGATGACGATTACCTTGGGGCCGGATATGCAGCGTCTGCAGATAGTTTAGGGCTATTTTTAGCTGCCAAATCCCCAGGCAAAATCTATTTCAAGGGAAGAGTTGGCTATGCCAGGGTAACGCAAAAATTTGGGGATGATCCCATTTTCCCTGAGCTTGAAGGATCGAAAAATGTCTATGGCCTGGCAGTTGGCGTTGGGGCCGGGGTTAAGGTAGGCAAGCAGGGTGCGATAGAGTTCGAATATATGAAATACCCAACAAGAAATAATGTTGAATCTATCGATCTTGGCCCTAGTTTAGGCGTGATTGAATTTGATCTGGAAATGGACTTAATTTCCCTGTCCTATGTTTGGAGCGCCAATTAGCTTCAGCAGGTAGTGTTTTAATGTCCAGGGATAACAAACTACCCCAAATTTTAATTCCTGATTAGTAACCCGATATAGCCAGGCCGCTGAAACCCCCTCTCGCCTGATATAGTCTTATTGGTGCTGCGCGGAGGCTGACAGGCATTAATGTCGTCAAAACTGCAGGACGGGCAGCGGTTTGCTGGTGTAAACCTCGCCGTAGGCCTCACTGTTTTCGGCATACCCTTCCGGGTCGTTGAAAGCAACGTGATATTCGCTGGCGCTGAAATTTGTGAAGTCGAACTGCCACTGGTTATGTGGCCAGAAGTATTCGCAGGCACCGCGCTGCGGATAAAACGCGGCGTCGTAAAGGGTACCGAACCCGCGTGCAAACCGGTTGTGATAAAGCGGAAACTGCAGGAATTCGCGGGTAAAGGACCAGGCCGTGTGTTCGCGCTCGGCGATGACATTATGCAGGTGTTGAAAGCGCGCATGGGTAAACACTTTCTCTTCGTATAGCGGCCAATGGCTGTCCGCCTGATGATTGGTGGCGACGCGACCGCCGACAAATCGTGGCTCGCTGCCGGCAGCGATTTCAACCGTTTCGTGGTTAGCCTCGCGGTCGAGTAACATGATGTTGTAGGCACCCTGTACCGGGATGCGTCGAATCAGCTCACAGGCCTCCCTGACATCGCCGGCAAATTCGAGCAGGTAACGCAATAGAATGGATATACCGAAACCCTGACCGAATTCTTCGCGGCCGCCGAAGGACATGGACACCGCCAGCCCGTCGTCATTAATCCCGTCCAGCACGCCGGACATGCAATCGAGCATGGCGATTACCTGGCGTGCGCCGAATTTTGAGCGCATCAACAGGCCATCGAAAACGTAGGGCGAGTAATCGTAGCTGCGCACCAGCACCGATTCGTCGGCATCGTAGATCGCCTGTGAGCAACCGCGAAACAATGGCGGCGGGCAGTACTGCGACAGGAAGCGCGCGGCATGATCGCCGCCACCGGCGAGCTCGACCATCGCATCGTACACCGGTTCAAACTCGGGCATATACCGCCTGAGGGCTTGCGCTGATTCGTGATAAGTCGGTCGGTCGCGTTCTCCGTAGCGCAGGAACCAGCGTTTATAAGCCGGCCACAATGACCTGAACTGTCGCTGCCAGTTGGCTCCGGGCGCATCTTCCGCGAAGGCGCGGAAGGTGAAATTCATGTGCGTGGACGATGTCATTAGAAGGGTGAAAACGGGGGATCGACGAATGCCGGCGGTGTCGTTTCAGCGCCGTCTTCTTCTTCGGCAACGGCGTCACCGACAGGCTCGAGATCGTTGCGCGTCCACCAGTACCAGAAACCCTGCTCACGCAACCAGGCACCGAGCTTGTCGATGCTGTTCCATTCCCGACCGGCGCTCCGGGCGTTGTATACCCGGCACAGCTGGCTATCGACATAAACCGCTACCGCCCAGGCCAGCGGATGTTTGCCGGAATCACCGTAACCACCGCCCTGGTGCATTCTCTCGACGCGATAAACCACGGCGAATTCACCCAGCCTGGCGCCGTCACGCAAAGGAGCAAGATCGGCCTGAGTGACCGATCCGGTTATTCCTAGTTCTACATCTTGATTCATGATGTTGACTTTTATTAATTAGTTGACTACATTATGATCCATGATGTAGTCATTGGCAATTGGTCATGGCTGCATTCGCGAAATCAATGTAATTTTTGATTCATTTTTAATCTAGCCACACTATGGAGCATATTGTGAGTAAGAAAGTATCCCCAATCCCGCGCGGTTACCGTACCGCGACCCCATGCCTGACCGTTTTCGATATCGATAGCGCGGTCGCCTTTTACCAGGCCGCTTTCGGTGCCGAACTGTTGAGCCGTTCTGCAGGCGCCGACGATTCGGTGGCGATCCATGCAACCATGAAAATTGGCAACAGCATTATAGCCTTAAATCGAGAAGCCCCCGAAATGGGCATTCTGTCGCCAGCCAGCTTCGGCGCCAGTGTCGGTCAAATCCACCTTTATGTCGATAATGTCGATACCAGCTGGGAGCGGGCGCTCGAAGCCGGCGCCATGACTCACACCGCGCTGTATGACGCCTACTGGGGCGATCGCACCGGAATCCTGGTTGACGGCAATGGCCACCTGTGGTCACTCGCCAGCAAGGTTGAAAACCTCTCCCAGGACGAGATCGCGCGCCGCGCCCGGGCATGGTATTCAGCCGATGTCGAGACCGTATCTGCGAGCGAAGTGCCGGTCGAGTTCATGATCACTGAGGAAACACTTGCAGACGATTACGTTGCTGTCTAAGCTACGGTCACTCGTTTTGAACAGGAAGGGCCGGGGTAACTCCCGGCCTGTTACTGATACGTCCGCCCGTATGCAAGAATTTTCGCTGACCGCAGCAGAACAATTAGCCGCCCTCAAATCCGGCCAGATCAGTGCCACCGACCTGCTCGAGCAAACCATTTCCCGCGCAGAAGAACTTGGCCCGATACTCAATCCGATTGCCCTGAAACTCTATGGCCGCGCCCGGCAAGCGGCCGAGGAAGCGGACAGGAAGCTCGCCGCCGGCAATGGCGGCGATCTGTGCGGATTGCCGATTACGATCAAGGATTCCCAGTTTCTGGCGGGTTATCCCTGCGCTAATGGCTCGCAGGTACTCAGCGATTTCGTGCCGACCGAAACTTGCCGGGCGATCGAATTGATGGAACAGGAGGGTGCGATAACCTTTGCCAAGACCACCTGTCCGGAATTCAGCCTCACCGGCGTAACCCACTCCGAAATCTACGGTCTGACCTCCAATCCACGCAATATCGAACGCACCTGCGGCGGTTCGTCTGGCGGAGCCGCGGTGGCGGTTGCCTCGGGTATGGGTGCTTTTTCGCTCGGCGGCGACGGCGGTGGGTCGATCCGTATTCCCGCTGGATTTTGTGGTATCGTCGGCTTTAAACCCAGTTTCGGGGTGGTGCCGCGTGAACCTTGTTTCCCGTCCTGGCAATCGATCGTTTCCTACGGACCGATGACGCGAAGCGTAGCCGATGCACGCCTGTTTTTAAATATTATCGGTGAAAATTTTGAGGGTAATACCAATCCTCGCTTGAACAAGCGCGGCATTATTTACTCGGAAGATCTTGGTTTTGCGCCAGTTAATACCGACGTGCGCGATGCTTTCCGCGCGGTGATCGAAAGCATGCGCCAGGCGGATTTCCAGATGATCGAGGATAACCCGGGTTTGACCTCTTCAGTTGAAACCTGGGCCATAACCGCCTGCTATGACGCCGCCGAGAATGCTCGGGGCAGCGCCTACAACATCGATTACCTGGGCGAAGTTGCCAAGGGATTCATCGATTTCGGCGAGC
>CAMYML010000126.1 GCA_947259305.1 uncultured Gammaproteobacteria bacterium
AGCGTCCCGTATACGTCGACCGTCTGCCTCCGTGCAACCACGCCTGCCCGGCCGGCGAGGATATCCAGGGCTGGCTTTACCACGCCGAGGCGGGCGATTACCGTGCTGCCTGGGAATCCCTCATCGCCAATAATCCGCTGCCGGCAATCATGGGACGAGCCTGCTATCACCCATGCCAGGATGCCTGTAACCGGAAGCAGCTCGACCAGGCGGTTAATATCCACGCCGTGGAACGATTCCTGGGCGATCTCGCGCTCAGCGAAAAGTGGCCCGCGAAGGTTGCGCAACCGCCGAGCGGCAAGCGCGTACTCGTAATCGGTGCTGGGCCCAGCGGCCTGTCGGCCGCCTATCACCTGGCGCGCCTCGGTCATGCCGTGGAGATCCACGAAGCCGGCCCCCTTCCCGGGGGCATGATGCGCTTCGGCATCCCCCGTTACCGCTTGCCACGCGAAGTGGTGGACGGCGAGGTGCAGCGCATCCTGAACATGGGCGTGACATTGCGGCTCGACAGTCGGGTCGACGATATCCCGTCAATACTGGCCAGTGGTGGCTTCGATGCCTGCTTCGTGGCGATCGGCGCCCATATCGCGAAGCGCGTCGAAATACCCGGTCCCGATGCCGCGCGCATCGTCGATGCCGTGAGTTTTCTGCGCGATATGGAAACCGGCGACGCACCGCTGCAGCTCGGCCGGCGCGTGCTGGTCTACGGCGGCGGCAACACTGCCGTCGATGTAGCCCGCACGGCCAGGAGGCTTGGTGCCGAGCCGGTGATCGTCTACCGGCGCAGTCGCACGCAAATGCCGGCCCACGACTTCGAGATTGACGAGGCGCTGGAGGAAGGCGTGGTCGTCAACTGGTTGCGCACCATCACCGAAGCCGACGAGCATGGATTCAAGATCGAAAAAATGACCCTGGACGAGAACGGTTGGCCACAACCCACGGGTGAATACGAGACCATCGAAGCCGACAGCCTGGTATTGGCGCTCGGCCAGAACGTGGATCAGAGCATACTCACCAACCTGCCGGGTGTGGCGTTGAACCAGGATGGCGTCGTCGAAGTAGGTGCCGATATGGCAACAGCCTTCGATGGCGTGTTTGCCGGTGGCGACATGGTGCCGGCGGAACGCACTGTTACGGTGGCCATTGGACATGGCAAGAAAGCAGCACGCAATATCGATGCTTACCTGCGCGGCGGAACCTACCGGCCACCGCCGAAGCCTGAGCTGGCGAATTTCGATACCCTCAACACCTGGTATTACACTGACGCAGCTCAAAAAGTGCAACCGGTGCTGGATGCGGCTCGCCGCCGCACCACGTTTGACGAAGTGCACACTGGCCTGGATGCCGGTAACGCGCTGTTCGAGGCGCGTCGTTGCCTGTCCTGCGGAAACTGCTTCGAGTGCGACAACTGTTACGGCATCTGTCCTGACAATGCCATCACCAAGCTCGAACCGGGTAAGCGCTTCGAGTTCAAGTACGATTACTGCAAAGGCTGCGGCATGTGTGCGGCCGAGTGCCCCTGTGGCGCTATCCTGATGACACCGGAGGCAATTTGAGCACGGCGAGCGGGATCAGGGTTTACCGCCCGAGGGTCGTCGAATCCGTATAACCGATAAATTCGTTGCATGAGAAAGCGGCAACGCCGGTTAATGCCGGCTCAGGAAACTTTCTTTTGAATCGAGGACAGTTGTATACCTTTGCTGGAGTTTTTCGAAAGCTGGATCGTCAGGACACGGTATTTATTTTGCTACAGCGGGTCTTAGTTCTATAGAATGTCGTGACGATGACAACTGCGGAAACCACCAATACGGCCGATTCGCCCCACGTGGGGCTTTTTGTCACCTGCCTGGTCGATCTCTATCGACCGTCGGTAGGCTTTGCCGCGGTCAAGCTGCTACAGCAGGCCGGTTGTCGGGTGACGGTACCTCAGGCGCAAACCTGTTGCGGACAGCCGGCGTTTAACAGCGGTGACGATCGTCATGCCAGGCAGCTGGCTGTGCAGGTGCTTAATGCTTTCGAGGAATTTGATTATATTGTCGGGCCATCGGCTTCCTGTCTGGGCACGATTCGTTGTCATTACCCGGAAATGTTTGCCGACGATACCGGGCTGTTGCCGCGCTTCGAGGCGCTCAGTTCGAAAAGCTATGAACTGGTCAGTTTCCTGGTCGATGTGCTCGGCGTCGAAGCGGTCGAAGCAGGCTTCGATCACTGCGTCACCTACCACGATTCCTGCTCGGCATTACGCGAGCTGGGGATTAAATCCCAGCCCAGGAAATTGCTGGCCTCGGTTTCCGGTTTACAGCTTAACGAGTCACAGGGCACGGATATCTGTTGTGGATTCGGCGGCACTTTTTGCGTCAAGTACCCCGAGATCTCGGGGCGCATGGCCGCGGACAAGGTGGCGTCGGTCGAGGCCAGTGGCGCGGATACGCTACTGTCCGGGGACCTGGGCTGCCTGCTCAACCTTGCCGGCAAGATGCGCCGCGAAGGAAAGCCCACCCGCGTTTACCATATTGCCGAAGTGCTCGCGAACATGGCCGATTGCAAGTCTATCGGTGAGGGGGACGACTGATGCAGCCGCATTCGAGACATTTCAAGGCTAATGCCGAGGCTGCGTTGCGCGAGCCCAACCTGCAGGCCGCGTTGAAGCAGCTGGAACTGGGTTTTGTCGCCGGTAGACAACGCTGTTACGAAGCGCTGCCCGAATTCGAATCGTTGCGCGACCGGGCCAAAGATATCCTGGATCATACCCTCGATAATCTCGATGCTTATCTGCTCGAGTACGAAGCCCGGGTGATCGAGTCCGGGGGTAAGTTACACTGGGCGAGCACACCGCTCGAAGCGCGCGAGATCGTGATTCGAATCTGCCGAGATGCCGAGGCTAAAACCGTGATCCGCGGAAAGTCCATGGTGGGCGAGGAAATCGGTATCAACGACGCGCTCGAGGCGGCCGGGTTCGAGGTGACGGAAACCGATCTTGGAGAATATATCCTGCAGCTTGCCAAGGAACCACCGAGCCATATCGTTGCCCCCGCCATCCACAAGACCAAGGACGAAATATCCGATTTATTCCTCGAGCATCACCGCGACCTTGGATTCACACGTCGCCAGACGGAGCGCAGTGCACTGGTTAACGAGGCGCGCCAGGTGTTGCGTGGAAAATTCCTCGCCGCCGATGTCGGTATAACCGGCGCGAATTTCCTCATAGCCGAAACCGGTAGCAACGTGATTGTCACCAACGAAGGCAATGGCGATCTTACCAGCACCCTGCCACGCGTACAGATCGTGACCGCGGCAATCGATAAGGTCGTGCCGACGCTCGAGGATGCCTCGCTGTTGCTGCGTTTGCTCGCACGCAGCGCGACCGGGCAGGATATAACCGCCTACACGACCTTTACCACCGGCCCCAGGCGCAAGCAAGACGCGGACGGCCCGGTCGAATACCACGTCGTGCTTATCGATAATCATCGCAGCGAAATGCTCGGCAGCGAATTGCGCCCGATGTTGCGTTGCATTCGTTGTGGCGCCTGCATGAATCATTGCCCGGTTTACGGTCGCATCGGTGGACACGCCTACGGCTGGATTTACCCGGGGCCGATGGGGTCGGTGCTGACCCCGATCATGCTTGGGCTCGATGAAGCCGGTCACCTGCCCAACGCCTGTACGCTCAACGGGCGCTGCGAAACGGTTTGTCCGGTGAAGATACCCTTGCCTAGGTTACTGCGCAGTCTGCGCAGTCGCCAGCATTTACAACGGCAGAATTCGAGCCTGGCGCGGGTCGCGTTATCGTTATGGACCTGGGTAGCGCTGCGCCCGCGGCTTTATCAAATGCTGACCTGGCCAGCGATGTCGCTGCTGTCGCGACTGGGGCTCAAAAGAGGCGGCTTCCGACGCATGCCGTTCGCCTCGGGCTGGACCCGCGTGCGCGACCTGCCGACCCCCCAGGGCTCAACCTTTCAGGTGCTTTGGCAACAGCAACAACGGGGGCGCAAATGAGCGCCGCCCGCGAGCAGGTTCTTGCGCGCATTCGCTCGGCATTGGGGCGTGGCGAACTGGGCAAGGCGCAGTTGGCAGAATTACGCGAGCGCATCGCACGGCATCCAAGGCAGATCGAACCCGCTTTCAGCGAGCCGCCGCAACAGCGGTTTCGACAAAAACTCGAGGCCGCGGAGGCAAGCTTCGTTGCGCTCGATACGCTGGCCGAGGTGGCGGCCGAGGTCGAACGCTACCTCGACGCGTCCGCAGCGCCAAAACGCCTCGTCACCAGTGGCGATGAATTGCTGCGCGCGCTCGAGTGGCCGGAGTCAATTGAGCTTCGAGTGTGGCCTGCGAAAGGCGACGACAAGGTGTCGCTGACGGCGGCGCACTGTGGCATCGCCGAGACCGGCAGCTTGCTTTTGGTATCAGGCGAGCAAAATCCGACCAGTCTTAACTTTTTGCCGGATTATCACATCGTGGTGTTGAGAGCCGATCAGCTGTTACTGCGTATGGAAGATGCCTGGGACAGTCTGCGGGCGTCGTTTACGCAAATGCCAAGAACTGTAAATTTCATTTCCGGGCCGTCAAAGACCGCCGATGTCGAGCAAACAGTCGAATACGGCGCGCATGGACCGCGCTACCTGCATGTGATCCTCGTTGGCTAACAGGCATACTGTACCCGAATAGATATAAACCGGGCCTGCCCTCGATGTTTAATCATTTGAGAAAATTCGATCTACCCGATTCCGGCGGTATGTAAAAGACTGTTTTGAGTCGAACTCGGCTGCTGGTGCGGAGGATTTCAGGGTCGGCTTTCTCGTAAAGAGACGCTGAGTTGCACCCACTGAGCTTCGTAGTTCGGTCAACAGCGGTCCCTTGCGGGGTGGTGCATGAATGACTCTGAAGTGGTCAAACCGGACTCCCGTGACACGAATGCATATGGCGACCTACGGCCAGAAGGGGATATTTGAAAAGTTTCAATAAATAAATATTGTGTCCTCAGAACTCTTCAAGGGTGGCTGCGTAGCGACGGGCTTGCAGGCCTACACTTAGCCGTTCAAACTCAGTGTAGAAGGGAAGATGAAATCTGGGGTATCGTGACAATAGCATCGAAATTGGAAAATTATCCGCAACAGCGGGAGCTAGAGTACCAGGTGGTGGCTCATCCGCACGGTGAGCACAGCATGGAGACTGCCGCGAAGGCCCATGTTCACGCTGATGCCTTGGCCAGGGAGGTGCTGGGCTTCATTCATATTCCGCAACTAAACGGTCAGAACTTGAGACCGATCTCCAGCGACGCGGAGAAGGCGTTGTCCGCCTTCGGATTAAACGCTTTTCCAGGGGAGAAATAACCCAGAATGCCTTCGATATAAACATCTTTTATTTTTTTGTTACCGTAAATCATGTCAATTTCGTAACCAAGTTCCCTGTTTTCGCCCTGGGGATCCCTGTCGATATTCGTTCCCGTCAAACGGTCGACAACTTCAACCTGATCGTATCTGTGAAAGACGAAATCAATCGAAGTTTTCTTGGCTGGACGAAATCCATAACCCAGCGTCACTATCGATACGTTGCTAAGTTCCGGATCGAGTATTTCACCGAGATACTGGAAGTCGGTAACGCCATTAAAACTAAAGTCATTGTCTTGCAGGTCGGTCTGGCGGAAGTTGGTATCCTTCCCCTGATTGCGATGTTCGTCGCCGGAGCCATAGGCGTATCCGAGCGTAAATGAAGACCTTCCGGGTGTTTCAAATTTGAAAGTCCCACCGATATCAATTCCGTAGGCCTCGATATCTCGCGTATCATTAGACCTTTCCCGTTCCCCGGTTACATAGGCTGCATTGACCCAGTGTTTAAAGGAGGCGTTTTTTTGGCCAATCGATTGCAGGCCTAAAAAAAGCAGGTCTTCCGGCCTGCTTCCGGCGAATGAACGCTCATCGAGTTTTATCAAATATGCGCTTAGCTTCGCTTTTTTCCCAGGTTTGAAACTCGCGATCGCCGTGAGGTAGCGAATATCTTCATCCTGGTCTTGCGGATCGTTTAAAAATTCATTGGCAGCGCTATGTTTGCGCATCGTAGCCACTTCCCAGTTGACCGATTCCTGCTTATAGAAAAGCCTGATGCCATCGAGGTCAGCATCATAGAGCCATTCCATCTCGTCCTTGAATTCCTGACGTCCTATGCGCCAGGAAAGCTTACTCGCCGCATCGCCGATATCGATATAGGTTTCCTCGACGACAGATTCCCAGTCTTCTTCCTCTTTGTCAGTTTCGTTATGCAAAAAGTCGAGCCGAACAAACTTGACCTTGAAAAACAGATTGAAGTCGCTGGCTGATTCCAGCAGCAGACTGAGTCCGACCTCAGGTTCGTTAGTGACTATGTCATTTTTCTTGTCGGCGTTGAGATCGAAGTCATTTTCAACTTCCAGCGTGCTTTCAATGTAGCCTGCGAATTCTATACTCGTGGCGGTTTTCGTATCGGCTGCAGGCTCTGATTCGGCAGTGCTCGCCGCAGCAAGCGCCCGGCCTGTTACTAATCCATTGCTTAATAAAGCAATTAGTAAAAAGCCATGACTGCTTAGACCAGTAACTAATGCACTGATTCCCCGATGCCGGAATCCAGGCGACCGAGCAGGCTTTGCTACAGGGGTATTTTTGGATTTCACAGGATTCATAAGCATTTTGAAATTTCTCATTGCATCGTGACAGCGGAACTGAAGTTATCGCCGGAGTTGAGCTGTTTTGAAATCATGGCGCTAGTTCGAAATTCTCGGTATCAACCATGGGTCAACCATTTGCATTCACCATGGTCGGGCCTGATATCAGACTTTAGTCAGGGTTGTTACATCCCGGCAGGCGGAGTAAATTGCTTGCATGCAGGAAAACATCTTGAGTAACGGGTTCAGCGCTCCTCGGAAAACATGGCGCGATAAATGGGAAGCGCTGAGTCTCTCGCAAAAATTCGCCCTCACCAGCAGCGTGGTGTTACTGGGAGGCATGTTAGTCATCGGCGCCTGGGTGGCCGAAAAGATCGAGACCAGTGTCAGCTTTAATACGGCAGTGGCTACCGCCTTCTACATGGATAGTTTCGTCGCGCCACATGCACAGGATATGTCAACCCAGAATTCGCTGAGCCATGACCAGCAAATCGAACTGGATAGGTTATTACAGACCACATCGATAGGAAGCCGAATTGCATCTTACAAAATCTGGGCACCCGGCGGGCTGATTGCCTACAGCAGTCGAAAGGCGATTATCGGCAAGCGTTTTCCGCAAACCGATAACCTGAAGCTCGCCTGGGCCGGTAATATAACGGCTGAATTTGACACCCTGGTAGATGAGGAAGATGCGCAGGAGCGCGCCGCCCGAGTGCCTTACCTGGAAATTTACAGTCCCATTCGCGAGAAATTTACCGGACGAGTTATTGCCGTCGCCGAATTCTATCTGAAGGCCGAGCTATTCGAGCAAGTTCTTTTCCAGGCGAAATTACAAAGCTGGCTACTGGTCGGGTTGGTCACCATCGTCATGTTAAGCCTGTTGTTCGTTATCGTGCACAGCGGCAGCCGTACCATTGAAAGGCAGAAATTGGTACTTAAAAAACGGGTGTTCGAGCTCTCCGACCTGCGCAATCGTTTGAAAAATGCATCGAGAAGAACAACCGAATTAAACGAACGCTTTTTACGTCAAATCGGCGCCGATCTTCACGACGGGCCAGCTCAGCTCCTCGGACTCGCCCTGCTGCGTCTAGATTCGCTGAAGTCATTTTTTTCGGCAGAGACGCAGATAGCAGAAGCTGAAAAAGATGATCTGAAAATAATCAAGACAGCGCTCGACGATGCTCTCGTCGACATTCGTAATATCTCTTCCGGCCTGGTGCTTCCGGAACTGGACGGTTTGACGCTTACCGAAATTTTAATTAAGGCGGTCAGAACCCATCAACATAGAACAGGCACCACTATCAAACTGAAATATGACAATTTGCCCGCGTTTGTCGATAAATCGCTACAAATCTGTTTGTATCGTATGGTTCAGGAAGGTCTCAACAACTCCTATCACCACGCACAAAATGCGCCGTCGTCGGTAAGCGCGACCTATATCGATGGTAATATCGAGATTATCGTGTCGGATGAGGGTTCGGGCTTTGATCCAGCAACTATCGCAAATTCCAGTGATGGACTCGGTTTGCCTGGTCTGCGTGAACGCTTCGAAAGCATAGGCGGGCAGTTCGAGATTCGCAGTGCGATTAACCGGGGAACACAGCTAATTGCCCGCCTGACCGTTACTGATTTGGAGCTTCAGGATGACGAGTGAAATTCGAGTAGTGATTGTCGATGACCATCCCTTGTTTCGTGACGGGACCGCACGTACGCTGAATAGTTGCGCCTATATGGAAGTCGTTGCCGAAGGTGAGTGTGCAGAAGATGCAATCCGCCTCGCACAAGAGCAGTTGCCCGACATTATTTTGCTAGACATAAGTATGCCGGGAGGTGGAATAGAAGCCGCGCGCGCTATTTCAAGGACTTGCCCCGTCGTCAAGATTGCGATGCTGACCGTTTCCGAACATGAAGATGATGTAATGCAATCCCTCGAGGCTGGCGCAAACGCTTATATCCTCAAGGGAATTGGCGGACAGGAATTAATCGAGATTATTTGTGGCGTGCACAACGGTGATTCCTATGTATCGCCCAACCTGGCAGCGCGAATGTTGACCGAGCTGAAGAACGGATCGGCGGATAACGGGGCATCTAAGGACGTATTTTCCGCATTAACCGCCAGGGAAGAGCAAATACTCGAAAGCGTGGCGCGGGGCCTGAGTAACAAGGAAATTGGGCGGGAACTTAATATTACCGAAAAAACAGTTAAACACTACGTAACCAATGTTCTACAAAAGCTGCAGGTTAGAAACCGCGTCGAGGCGGCCCTGCTGGCGCAAAAACGATCCATGCAATAAAAATTCGACAAGACCGGCAAAATCGGCATCTGTGCGGGGTAATGCAGTCGCTGCCGTCAAGCCTTTTCAGACCAAGGTCTGAAAAGGCACCAACTTTAGTAGCATTTTCCAGGCGCCGGTTTTCCTCCCAAGGTCGAAAAATTAGCCAGACGCATGGCCGTTATTCCGCGCACATGTATGTGACAAGATGATGACACTTGAGCAACTGTTATTCATTGGGACACATTATGACGAGCGTAGATTTTACCGATCCGATCTGGGAGCTAATTGCAAGATTTGCGATCGATACCCTGGCCATAATCGTCCTGCTTTTCTTCATGTACTACCGCCGTTACCGCGATCGGGAGCTTGCCACCACCGCATCGATGTTCAACGTCTTTGCATTCGCAGTACTGACGATCTTATCTAGCGTCGAGTTCAGTATTGCCGCTGGTTTCGGGTTGTTCGCAATTCTCGCGCTGTTCAGTCTTCGTTCCGAGCAGATCGAAAAAATCGAGATTGCCTATTTTTTCGGCGCAATCGCGATTGCAGTCATCTGCTCCGTGCAGGGTACCAGTCTGACGATGGTCATTGCCATCACGACATTTGTGCTTATCGGTGCCTGGTTACTCGATCATCCGAAAATGCTCAAATCGTCCAGCGGCGCCAAGGTAACGCTCGATAAAATCGACCCGCATGTACTTTCCGATGTCGAACTGATGCGCAGCCAGCTATCAGAACGCCTGGGTGTGGAAGTGATGAACTTTCACATCACCGAGCTTAACTACGTCAACGACCTCGCCCACATCAACGTCTACTATCGAAACTAGGATAAACTTCCATGACAAAATTAAAAGACAGTAAATACGACCTGGCCTGGCTACTTAATAGCTTTGACCCCATTTCACTCGATGGTCTTAATGCGAAGGCGGAAATGCTGTCTCGAATTGATAATAAATATGTTGTTCGCAGCGATTCCTTGCAAAAGGCTATAGTAGAAGTTGCGGGCGATTTCGAAATCCTCGATATCGATAATTGCCGGGCC
>CAMYML010000127.1:0-4073 GCA_947259305.1 uncultured Gammaproteobacteria bacterium
TGCATGTTGTCGTAGGAACCGATGAACATGCCGAAATTGGCGGCCTCGCTGGCGTAACTGGATAGCGTCCAGCTCAAACCGGCCTGGTGAAACACCTTGGCGTAGCCGATCAGGCCGTCGACATGCGGTTCCGCAAAAAAATCGGCCGACGGCGCGACCAGCAAAATATCGGCGCCTTTTTCATCGAGCGGCATGCGCACGGTAACGCCGGTCTCGTCTTCGATATCTTCCTCGAGACCTTCGAGCGTGTTGGCCAACGCCGGTTCGGGCAGGCCGAGGTTGTTGCCGATGGTTTGCGCCTTGCCGATGATTTCGTTGCAATATTTCTGGCCGACACCGATCGTATCCATGACTTCCCGCGCCGCCATCGAAATTTCCGCTGTGTCGATGCCGTAAGGACAATAAACCGAGCAGCGACGGCATTGCGAGCACTGGTGGAAGTAGCTGTACCACTCGTCGAGCACGTTTTGATCCAGGTCGCGCGCGCCGACCAGTGAAGGGAAGTACTTGCCCGCCAGCGAGTAGTAGCGGCGATAAACCGAGCGAAACAGATCCTGGCGCGCGACTGGCATATTGTTCGGATCCGAGGTGCCGAGGTAGTAGTGGCACTTATCGGTGCAGGCGCCGCATTTGACGCAGCTGTCGAGAAATACGCGCAGGGCCCTGGAGTTATCGACCAGTTCGCCCATTTTGTCGATCGCCACCTGCTGCCAGTTATCGATGAGTTCGCCGGGGAAACCGAGCTTTTGCTGGTGATCTTCCTTGGCGTAGTAAGGCTTGCTATGCGCCATCGCGCCGATTTCGATCGGCGGGATCTCGGGATAGGGTTTTAACGCTGGAGTTTCGAATTCGGCCATTTCGTTTCCTGCCTTAACTGGCCGACTCGGTGGCCGCCGAATCGCGTGTCGGCATATGCCGTTTTTCACGTGGATTATCGATCTGGTTGCGTGTCGGGCTGAAGAAAACTCCCGGCGCATGCAGCAATTTGCTGAACGGGAAGATAATCATCAGTAAAGCAACCATTAGCAGGTGCAGATTCAACACCAGATCGGTCGGCATCGGCTGCCAGTCGAAATACATCAGGCCCAGGAAAAACGCCTTGACCGCGACGATGTCGGTATGCGCGACGTATTTCATACCGAGGCCAGTCAGGCCGATACCCATTAACAGAGCCAGCACCATGGCGAAGGCGGCATACTTGCCGATCGGCTGGATCAGTGCCACCCAGGACCAGACCGGATCGGTGAAATAGCGAAGATGTCGAAGTAGAACAAATAATAGAGCGGCGTGCATCACCCAGCCGAACAGCCAGATCCACTTGTTCGACTTGAACAGGCTATTAAACAGCGTCACTTCGAAAATCATGCGCCTGACCATACCGGACGCGGTTGTCGGCGCCGGGGTTGTCGGAATGCGCAGTGGTGTCGGCGTTACCGCATACAGCCTGATATGGTATGCCAGGCCGATAAGCAACGTAGCGCTGGCAAAGTAAAACAGTAACGTGAATGCGATAGTCAGCAATGACATGAAAACGTCATCTCCGGGCTTGCTGCGCCGGGAAAGGATGTATTTCCTTTCTCGGGAGAGCCGCTAATCGGGTTATACGCAGCCGGTTGGCTTCGGCAGGCCCGCGTACTTACAGGCTTGCTTGGCCGGTCCGTAGGGGAACAGCTCGTACAGGTACTTGCTGGTGCCCTTATCCTTACCCAGTTTTTTACCAATGGCCTTGGTCAGTACTCGTACCGCCGGGGCAATCTGGTATTCCTCGTAGTAATCACGCAGGAAGGTGATGACTTCCCAGTGGTTTTCGTCGAGTGTTGCGCCATCGGCTTTCGCCATCTCATTGGCGAGTTCGTCGTTCCAGTCAGCCAGGTTCACGAGGTAACCTTCTTCGTCCGTTTCGTATGTCTTACCACCTAGTTCAATAGCCATTTTCTACCTCAGCTTGGTTAATTTAAATTCAGCAATCAAAGCCATGACTGCGACTTGTCATAATCCGTTGTCAGTTTTACAAAGCCGTCGTAATCGACCAGCGAGATGCCATCGATCATATTGTCCGGGTTGATACCCCGGGCCTGGAGATCGGGCTCTAACGCGTAAATTTGATGATTTTCGAGCGCCTGTTGCACTCGCTCCGAGGCGGCCGCATTCTTTAGCGCCGCGTAAATCCCATCCTCGATCAGCAAAACGGCCGAGTCGGGCCGCGCCAGGCGCAGACAGGTATCCAGCGAGTATCTGTCATAGGGTGATTTGTTAACAATATGCAATACAGACATTTCTACTTCCGTTAAAAATTCAGGATCACATCCTGTTGTTCGATAATTTCAGCCAGTTCGGCGCTACTGACGACGTGGATCGAATCTTTTTCGGCCCAGTCGTCATCCTCGTCTTCGTATACCAGCGGCATCAGGTCATCCTTGGCGAGGCCGCGCAGTTCGAGCGATTCCTGCTCGACGTATATCTTGTTGACTTCGTAGTCGCCCAGGGCCCGGTAGGTCGGCGAAAAATTCTTCGATCCGAGCGCAGCGGTATCCTGATTCTGCATTAGCTGGTAAACGCCATCGTCGACAAATGCCAGGCTGACATCCTGTTCGAATGCGGCAGCGATGAGCACGACTTCGAGCGACTCCTGGGCGTAAATGCTGCCGTGGGGCGCCTTGCGGTTAATGTATAAAAACTTTTTAGTCGCCATAGCTCAATCACCAAATACGATTAAACGTTCAGCCTGAATGCCGGCGTCGATCAGCTGACCGAGGCCTGAAATCTGAAATCCGGGCGCCATGTTGTCACTGTCCTTGCCGGCGCGTCTGGCTTCGTCTTCGTCCAGCAGGCCGCGACGTTGCGCGGCCGCCACGCACAGGATCAACTCGACATCATGCGCCTTCGCCAGTTCGGACCAGCGCTCGCTGATGTTGCGGTCATCCTGCGGGGGCACGCTCAGGCGGGTACCGTTGTTGACGCCGTCGTGATAGAAAAACACGCGCACGATTTCATGCCCGGCGCGCAACGCCGCGGCGGTGAAATGGTAGGCCGTATCTGACGCCTGGTGCGTGTAAGGACCTTCGTTTACCAGTATTCCAAATTTCACTTACTGCCCCTTTAAAAGCGGATATGCGTTGACGCGTTCAGCGTGTGTCTCGATCCACGCCAGTTATCGACATGAAACTTGGTGAACGGCAGTTCGGTCAGTTCGAAAAATTGCGGCCAGCCGATACGCTCGATCCAGTCATTCAGGCGCTCCCAGTCGCGTGCATTGTCCTTGTAGGTCTGCAAAATCTTCTTCACGATCGCGGTCGCCTCGGGCCAGCGCGGTGGATTGTTCGGAATCCCGGCGGCGACAAGCTTCTGGAAGGTGGGTTTGCTGCGCGCGTTGGAGTGGTTACCGCCAACCCAGATCGCCAGCTTGGTGTGCTCCGGATCGTTAATTTGCATTGGTGTGCAGGGAGGGTAACAGGCGCCGCAGCAGATGCACTTTTTCTCGTCGACTTCGAGAGACGGTTTACCGTTTACCAGCGCCGGACGAATCGCCGCCACCGGGCAACGCGCGACTACCGACGGACGCTCGCAGATATTGGCCACCAGGTCATGGTTGATTTTGGGCGGCTTGGTGTGCTGCACGTTAATCGCGATATCGCCCTGGCCGCCGCAGTTGATCTGGCAGCAGGAAGTCGTGATGTGCACGCGATTGGGCATGTTCCAGTTTTTGAACTCTTCGATCAGTTCATCCATCATCGATTTGACCACGCCCGAGGCGTCGGTGCCGGGGATGTCGCAGTGCAGCCAGCCCTGGGTGTGCGATATCATCGCGACCGAGTTCTTGGTGCCGCCAACGACGAAGCCTTCGTTCTCCAGCGCCTCGATCAGGGGCTCGACCTTGCTGCCGTCGGCTACCATGTACTCGATGTTGCTGCGAATCGTGAAGCGTACGTAACCCTCGGCGTATTTGTCGCCGATTTCGCACAGCTTGCGTAAGGTGAAAACGTCGAGAATACGCTGAGTGCCGGCTCTGACGGTGTAGATCGCATCGCCGCCGTGCGCGGTATGTTTCAAGACGCCGGGTCGGGGATCTTCAT
>CAMYML010000127.1:4097-13881 GCA_947259305.1 uncultured Gammaproteobacteria bacterium
ATCCAGATTCGGTCGGGGTACGTTGGCCTTCTAGCATTATCGGGCTCCTGCAATTATTTCAAATGACATGTTCTCTAACCTCAGCTCCTCGGGTTTAATAAGCCTGATTTTGTTCGGCCTTGCGGTCGAAACACTTTTAGGCTTCGATATCCCAGTCGTCCATGCGTACATAGGAACTGGTGCGGGTTTCGGCAATCATATTCGGATCGACTTCGACGCCGATGCCCTCGAGGAAATTAACCAGCCCGATACGTTCCACCATTTCACCGCAACGCTCGTGCTCGAGGCCGTTTTCGGCCCAGAAGTCGATGACCTCCTCGGCCAGCTCGGTTATCGCTGCGTAATCCTCTTCGTCCTCGAGTTTCATGAAGGGCACGATCACGGTACCCATCAGGTCGCCGATCTTGAGCGTGCGCTTGCCGCCGATCAGAATCGTGACGCCCTTGTCGTCACCGGGTGACAATGCTTTCGGCACGACGTTGAGGCAGTGCATGCAGCGCACGCAGTTGCGATTATCTACTTCGAGCGAGTCGTCGTCGTTCAGCGATAAGGCATTGGTCGGACAGCGGGTGATGATGTTGTCGATCGTATGCTGGCGACCCTTGGCAGCGACGTATGCCTTGAAGGCATCCTGGTCGACTTTCATATCGTCTCGCCAGGTGCCGATGATCGCGAAATCGGAACGTTCGATCGAGTTCATGCAATCGTTGCCGCAGCCGGAAACCTTGAATTTGAACTTGTAGGGCAGCGCGGGGCGATGTACATCGTCGGTGAAGTTGTTCAACAGGGTGCGATGGATGCGCATTTCATCGGCGCAGGATTGCTCGCAGCGAGCGGCGCCGACGCATGACATGCCGGTACGTACACAGGGCCCGGCACCGCCGAGATCCCAGCCGTACTCGTTGATTTCGTTGAAAAAATGCTGCGTATTTTCGGTCGTCGTGCCGATGAACATAATATTACCGGTCTGCCCGTGAAAGGTGACCAGGCCAGAACCGTACTTTTCCCAGCTATCGCCGAGCTGACGCAGCATGTCGGTAGTGTAATAGTTGCCTGCAGGTGGTTGCACCCGCAGCGTGTGAAATTCTTTAGATTCCTCGAAAGCCTTGGCGACCTCGGAAAAGCGCGGGATGATGCCGCTACCATAGCCATAGACGCTGACAGTGCCGCCTTTCCAGTAGCCCTTGCGGGTTTCGTATGAATGTTCGAGCTGACCCAGCAATGAGTTGGCGACGCCGTTGATGCGTTCGTCACCGTGTTCATCACGTAGACGCTTGATGCCGGAGATAAAGCTTGGCCAGGGACCATTTTCGAGCTCGTCGAGCATAGGGGTGACATGTACTTTTTTAGCCATTTGATAATGTTCCCGTTTGTCTGTTTTGAACGATTCCCGGTTTTGATGACCAGAAAAAAAATCACGAGTTAACCGATATCCATCCTCTCACAGGTTCGGTGACTCGCTGGTGATGGGGCGTAGTTTGGTAGAATAGAGCCAAATGAGCCATCCCCCGGTTGGGGTGCTGTAAAATCGAAACTTATCCCCATCGAGATAGGCTCGATTTATATACCCATTCAGTGGGTTGTTCGGTTCCGGATTTAATCCGAATAAGTTTTTAATAATCAGCGTGTTATGAAAAACAGTCGATTAGTATTCGGCCCCCTACTGATGGGAGGCTCCAATCGGGCGGCGCCTGTAATAAAATTCCCCCTGTTTTATTCTTGCTTTTATTAGCGCCTGGACCAAAGTTGAACGCAACATTAGACCAAATGACTGCCGCACTCAAGGAGTGCGACGAAAAATCGCCATTCCTGCTGGAAAACGAGGGTGCATAACAGGCGTGGCGTGAGCGATAGCTTAAAATCCGGCAGCGATTGGTCGCAGGCAAGGTGTGTCGTCTCGATCATGCAGCGCGATTGCCAGATTCGCAGCTGGAACAGGTTCGTCAGCAGGTAAGCGCGTTTAATTTTGCGCTTTTTCAATCCGAAGCTGAAATCGACAAGCTCGAGTTCCTTGCGCTTAACCGGCAGTTTGGCCTGATTCGGCTGGATTCCAACCTCGGCGCCGACGCCGACAGCGTGACCTCGCTGCAGGTTGTCGCTGATGGCGATGAACGCGCCCAGTATATTCCCTACACCAACCGCGCACTGAACTGGCACACCGATGGTTACTACAAATCTCATGACTGCCGCATCAACGCGTTTGCGCTTTACTGTGTCAACCAGACCGCGCGCGGAGGCGGCAACACGCTGTTTGATCACGAATTGATGTACATCCTGATTCGTGACCAGGCTCCGGAACTGCTGGCGGCGTTGATGGCCAACGACCTGATGCATATTCCGCCCAATATTCAGAATAACAAGCTTATCCGGGCCGAAGAGTCTGGCCCCGTGTTTTCGATACAGCCCGGAAGTTGCGGCTTGCACATGCGATATACCTCACGCCCCCGCAATATCGTCTGGAAGTCTGATAAACGCAGCGAACAGGCGCTCAACCTGGTGCGTGAAATCCTGATGGATAGCGAGTCGACCATCGAGCTGCGCTTGCACAACAATCAGGGCATTGTTTGCAACAATATACTGCACGGCCGCCAGGCGTTTCATGACCAGTCGGGGCGGCCGGGCCGCCTGATTTACCGGGCACGCTATCACGATGCGATCGATCTCGACAGAGATCCCAGGCCGGAATCGGCGGGCGCTTAGCGGTCAGTTATGTTCTGGCGTGAAGACAAGCAGGCGGAGGACGAGTACCGGGTACCCGATGATGTCTTCGACCTGGTGTTTAAATTGCGCGGGAAAAGCCTCGACATCGACCATGCTCATGCCCTGTCGGCGGCATTACAGCGGCATTTGAGCGCGGCCACCTGCGCCAGGATAGGCGTGCATGGCATTCGCCTGGCGGGTTCCGGCAACGGCTGGAATCGCCCCGAGCAGATTGATGCGGAACTACCGCTGTCGCGTCGTGCGCGCCTGATCATTCGGGTACAACAGGACGATAGCGACGCGGTGACGCAGATTACCAACCAGACGCTGCAGGTTGGCAGTCAAGCGGTCGAAATTGGCGCCAGTTCAGTTCGAAAGCTGTCGCACATGAGCGCCATGTATGCGCGCGCTATCTGCTGCGACCGAGAACAGTCGGAGGATGATTTCATGCGGGACGTCGCCGTTCAACTGGCCGCCATGGGCATCAATGTCCGCAAGATGATGTGCGGCAAGTCGGGCGCCATTCGCGCCGGGGATGAAATCATCTTTACGCGTGCCCTGCTGGTGGCCGATCTGAAACCGGAGGAATCGGTCAGGTTACAGCAGCGGGGAGTGGGCGACGGACGCTTGCTCGGCTGCGGTCTATTCGTTCCGCACAAGGGGATAGACGCGGTTTACGAAATTCAGGATTAGATTAATCATTGAGAGATTGTCGAGGTTAGAGAATGAGTATTAGTGTTGAAGGCACCGAGATTCCCACTACTGCCACGGGATTTCTGGAAAATATCGAAGACTGGTCGGAAGCCGTGGCCAGGGTGATTGCAGATCAAGACCAGCTGGAACTCAGTCAGCGGCACTGGGACCTGATTAATCATCTGCGTGATGAATATATCAATAATGGCGGCAATCAGCCGAATACCCGCAACCTGGTCAAAGCCATGGCGAAAACCTGGGGTGACAACTCGATCAATGCCAAAACCCTGTATGATTTGTTTCCAGGTGATCCAAGCAAGCAGGGCGGCAGAATTGCCGGTTTGCCGGAAAGTCGCAGAAAAGGCGGCTACTAAGATTTAGCAAAGTACCAAGATTAAGATAACTGAGGAAAAGCAATGAGTGAAAAGCAGGAAATCATCAAGCAAATGATCGAGATGCAGCGCAAGTTCATCGATCTCGAGCAAAAGGGCGAATTTTCCGCCGAGGAATACTACGATAGTGACGGTGAGTCAGAACTGGCCCGGTACAAGCAGACTTATAACGACCTGGCGATCAAGCTGGTCGACATGGCGCACGAAGAAAAGGGTTCTCATCGTTAATTTGCGTCAGACCTCGGCCCACATGCGGAACAGGTTAGCATAGCAAAGCTCGACGCGCTTGAAGGCGGGGTTATTGTCTTCGAGCGCAAGCGACTCCCTGGCCTGCTCGAGCTGCAGCAGTATTTCTCGCTGGTCGGCGCGGCGAATATAACTCTGAACCCAGGTTATCGCGACCAGGCGTTCGCCCGAGCTGACCGGTTTTACCGAGTGGAAGCTGGTCGACGGATACAGAATGGCATGCCCGGCGGGGAGCTTGAATTCGCTATTGCCCTGGGAGGATTCGATGCAGAGTTCACCGCCCTCGTAGTCTTGCGGCGGGTTCAGGAAAATGCTGATCGATATGTCGGAACGATATCTCGAATTCATTGGGCCCATGACCGGATCATCGATATGCCCCCCGTATTCCATGCCGCTGGTGTAGCGCGCGTAGATTGGCGCACAGATTCTTGCCGGCATCGCGGTCTGCAAATATAGCGGATGTTGCACCAGCTGGGTCATGACAACGTTGTTCAGCGCATCGAAGGTTTCCTGCTCCGGTGCCAGCTCCTGGTTGTTCTTGTTGACCTGGGCGTGCCTGCCCGCGCTCAGCTTGCCATCGACGAAGTTGCCCTGGCGCAGGACCGAACAGACCGCGTCGAGCTGGGTGGAATCGAGCAGGTCAGGAATTTTTACAAGCATTGTTTTCTAAGGATTTTCGAATGAATACAAGCATATATTTTATAAGGGTTGCCGAATGAATATAACCGTCGAGTTCGATGATAAGAGTTATGCGCTGGATGTGCCAGAAACCTTAACCAGCGAAGCCATGGACTTTTTCGAAAAAATGGATTCTGACATGAACTGTGGTTGGCAAATGAGCCGCTGGTGGGTGCCCGACCCGGATCTCACCCAGCGCTGTCAGATTGTAGCCGACAAGCTGCTAACCGCGGTGCAAAAGAACAATACCGAGGCCGCGCTGTTGATGTGCGCCTATATTCTGCACAAGAAGCCATCGACAAAGCGCGTTCGGATCAATACCGATGGTGAAATTCAGGGCAACGAATTTCTCGACGACTAACGGCTCGACGACCGTCCCTGCGGCTTCTGTCAGGTCGGTAACAGTGCTTCGACCAGGCCGTATATCAGTAGCGCGAACCCGGGGAATACGGTGATGGTGCCGAGGGCATAAGAGAGGTACACCAGCCTGTTTGCCAACGACCCCTCCAGCCTTAGTCCGCGCTCCCCCCAGATTGCCCTGACGCCCATCGCCAGCATCGAGGTCCAGACAAAGAATATGATGAGCCAGGCCGCGGTCGACGCCAGCCAGAAAGGTAATACGGGATACTGAATGAGAGCCGCCAGCGCGAGCAGCATTACGCCTCTGCCGGTGCCACCTGCATGCAGCAGATGCCAGGCCGCCTGATTCCGGTCGTTTAAAATAGCCAGGTAAAGAAACAGGCCGGCGAACAGGCTGACGGTGAGGACGAGGGTACCGTTGAGCGCGAGAATGATAACAAGTCGATCCATTACTTCACCTCGCCGGTTGCGTAAAGTACAGACTATAGCGCGTTGTGGCCGGTGTTAAAAAGGTCATCGTCGTGTAGCGCCTGGTCAGGCGAACACAACCCAGGTAGTGGCGATGTACTTGTGACCCGATTGCAGGGTTTTGCCGCGATGCAGATGCGTCCAGAATGGAGGAAACAGCACCAGCCTGCCGGCTGCGGGCGCAATCTCGATTTCCTGGTACTGGAACTCGGTTTCGCCGCCCTGATTGTGCAGGCTGTTGAGGTACCAGATCGCGACCAGTTGACGCATTGCGAATTCGTGGCTGCCACCATCGATATGCCAGTGGTAAAACTCGCCCGCATCGGTGCGCTGAATCGCGTAGCCGTTATCCCTGAACGGGCCGCCGAAATAGGGGAAGGATTGCTTGAACTCGGCCAACGCCTGACTGAGCGAGCGAAACAGTTCGCGGTCGAGGTCCTGCCAGTGAGGTTTGCCGCTTAACACCAGGTCGGTCGAGCGCTTGATCGAATCGTCGAAATCCATGGTCTGACCAATACGTCCTGGATATTGCTCATCCTCGAGTTTTTCAAAGCGTCGGATCATTTCGCTACAGACATCCAGCGGCAGGGCATGATCTTTTAAAAATACGAAGCTGCCTGGTTTCACTTCGAAGATCGTTTTTTCCATCCAGGAATCCGGCTGACTCAAAGCCTGAAATTTAACCTGTTTGACGACACGCGAATATACCCATGTTGGATAGAGTTTGCGCTTGCAAATGACGCTATGATTCACGCGATATTATTTGATACATTAATCTTCTTGTTATTTCGGCCGGAGGCAAAATGAGGCAAAAGATCTTATCTGGGTTTTTCCTGGTACTGCTTACGATAGCGTTCGCTACACCGGGGTACGCGACCAATTCCGATGTCGCCAAGGAAAAACGCTGGGCGGAGCAGGTTATCGACGGGTTACTGGATGGCGAAGCGCTCTGGTTGACGGACCAAAGCGGGCACGAGTTTCTCGGTGTCCTGACCGAGGGCGATACAGACTCGGGGCGGGCGGTAATCCTGGTGCACGGCATCGGCGTACACCCAAACTGGCCGGATGTGATTTATCCGTTGCGCGAAGGTCTACTCGAGCATGGCACGACCACGCTTTCGATGCAGATGCCGATTCTGGCAAACGACGCCGATCCGGGTGATTACAGGCAGCTGTTTGAGGAAGTTCCCGGGCGTTTTACCGCCGCGCGGCAATATCTGAATGAAAATGGATATAAAACTGTGACAATCGTAGCGCACAGCATGGGGACCTCGATGTCGGCATACTATCTGACTAGAGGCAAAGGGCATGGCATCGAGTCATTTGTCTCTATTGGTATGGGGCTCGGCGTCCACACATCTAACAATCTGGAGTTACTAAAAAAGATAGATGTCGACATCCTCGACCTGTACGGTAGTCAGGATCTCGAGCCAGTCGTAGCAAATGCGAATCGGCGAGCCACGGCGGCAAATAATCGGACGGGAAAGAAGTTTCTTCAGATCAAGGTAGACGGTGCCAGTCATTTTTTCCAGGGGCACGAAGATGCACTCAAACAAAATGTTATCGAGTGGCTGGATAGTCGTCGTAATTAATCCTGGCGCTGGTCGGAATGGTACGCGTTAAAAAACGCTGGAATCAACAAGCTGCCCCGAGGACGCTGGCGCAGATGGCTAACGCCATAGGCGCTTCGATCTGGAAGCTGGCGGCGGCAGTGGTGCTCAATCTCGAGAATGAAAATTTCGAGACCGATACCCAGGCCCAGCGCATCGATATCATGGAGGAAATGGTGTGTTACCTGGTACACGTCTGCGACCGCTGGATTTACCCCAGGGCGGAGCAGGATCAACGCGCTGAGTTCATTTCGGCACTGGTAAAGGACCTGGGACGTATGCTGGAAGACAGCCGGGTAGACGTGCAGGGCGCGGGCGAATACCAGGCGGATTTTTTCGACAAGGTCAACCAGCGCTCGGGCGACTTTGCGGGCTACAGCTACAGCGAGGACGAGGGTGGTAGTTTCGCGATGCGTTGCCGCCTCGGCGATCGCGTGCGCGCAGCGATGGGCGATCGCGACGGTCGCTGGATTCCGGATTTTATCGTCGGCCGGGAAGCGCCGGAGATTGAAACAGCCCTGAAGCGTTCGCTGGCAGGGCTGGTATCCTTCGACAGGACTGACTCAGAGTAAAAATCCTTTGTTTTTTTCTCTGAGTCAGTTTTATTTTAGGCGGCTTCCACCCAGTTTGAAAAATTCTCGGTGGATTTGGCAGCGCCGTCTTCGTAGCCGGCTTCGTAAGCCTCGGTAAGACGCTGTTCTTCGCGCATCGGGTGACCCAGAAATCCACCCTGCCAGCCGAGTATGTACTCTTGCTGTACCTTCAATTCTTCCATCTGGGTTGTCGCGTCTCGATAAGCCTGGTTCATCAGAAACTCCTGTAGTTCAAACTAATTCAAATTCAGTTGAGATTAACAAAAATATTTTTGCGCCGGTATATCCCAAATAGCGCCAGCCTCATACCACCTTTCTGCAGCGGACTAATCATCTTCGCGCATCATCAGGTAATACTGGTACTTCATCGTGGCGGCACTGCCGGCGATGATCGACAGGATTGTCAGGATCGAGCCCAGCGCCAGGGTTGAAACCCCGGAAATACCCTGGCCAATGGTGCAACCCATCGCTAGTACACCGCCGATACCCATCATCACGGCCCCGACGGCATGCATGAAGAAATCGTGCCAGGAGACAAACCACTCGAGCCGAATCTTGCGAAATATCAATGTGTATAGAAAAGAGCCGAAAACGACGCCCAAAACGGTGGCGACGCCGAAAGTCAGGAAGGTGGCCGCAAGTCCCTGTTTCAGGTACTGCGCGATATGGCCGGTCGGGCCGATGAATGTAAGTGATTGCGCGCCGGTGAAGAAGGGGCGATTGTCCATAAAATCGAGCTCTTCCATCAGCGTCAGCCCACTGGGCCCGGCGGTGACATACCAGGCGACCACGATCAGCAGGCCGATCACCAGGCCCGCGCTCAGCAGTTCGAGATTTTGACGAAAATCACTTGCCATCAGGATCCAGAAAAGCAGCGGCAGACCCGCCAACAGGGCGACGATTAACCCATGTGTCGCGCCCCATTCGACGCCGGCAAGACCAAACACCACCGCGGCGATATCCTGGCTCGGAATGTCCTGTAGCGAAAAATCGATGCTAAGCGGCAACATCCACTGCAGAAATCCGTTGTAGCTCAAGTTGGTGAAGAGCATGAGCCAGGCGCATATACCCATGATGGTCAGCACCACCAGCGACTTCATGTTACCTTCACCGAGGCGTACCAGGGTCTTGTTGCCGCAACCGCTGGCAAGCGTCATGCCGACGCCGAAAATCAGGCCACCGAGCAAATGGCGTAACCAGATGAAGTTGGCGACGCGGTAGGGCGGGTTCGAGGTTTCGTTGCTGGTGGTTAACGACAGGTCGATACTGCCCGTGTATTCCAGAATACCGACTCCCAGGATCGCGGTGACTACCGCCAGCATCCAGGAGCGCATGCGGTTTAAATCACCCATGTTAATCCAGTCGGAAACCGCGCCCATGGTGCAGAAGTTCGCCTTGTTGGCGATGGCGCCGAAAATAATCGACAGGCCGAACGCCCACAGCAGTGATTGTGTATAGAGATCTAGTTCCATGGTGTGCGGCTACTCAGTTATCAATCAGTTCGGGCAAGGCAGTTTTTACTTCTCTGTGCCAGGCGAGACGCGACTACCCCGGCAATCTTCATCAGGGCGCTCTCGATCGCGCCTGGGGCGCACATAATACTGAAAAGGTAGCGCCGGTGTCGCTCGCAATCATTGGCAAATGCGGCCAGCTGATTGCGATTCTGAAGCGGCCGCAGAATGACTGAGTATCGGGCATAAATATCGAGTATCTGAAAATGACGAGCAGCCGTTGTTACAGCTGCTCGTCGCTTCGGGTCTAAAAACTTGCGACAACCTTATTACATTCTGCGGTTGTAGCTCAGCACCAGTTCGTATTGATCCATTTCCAGCTCGATTTCCTGTGCCGTATCGAGGGGATTTTCCCCTTTGACCGAGGTGCTCGGGGCATACATAGCCGCGAAATCGAGCGAGCTGTTGTTACTTAGTTGCCGGGTAAAGCCAAAGGGGCCGACCAGGGCATCGACCTGCTGCTCGGACAAGCGGATCGCCACCGGCGGCCCGGGATGGCTGTCGACCTTGTAGAACTCGATGACCACCAGCCG
>CAMYML010000128.1 GCA_947259305.1 uncultured Gammaproteobacteria bacterium
GGTTGATGATATCCAACATCGGGTAATTGTAAACTACTTCAATCGAGTGCACCGCTGCTTTACGATTTTCGAAATAGTGGCGTTCCGAAGTATTGATATCGAACACGACGAACGAAACCAGCATCGGCAAGTGATGCAACAAATACTGTTGCTTGAGCGCGACCACCTTGTCGTCGAACCAGAAAGGATTCTCCGAGCGTATCACCACTTCGAACATCACCGGCACGGCAAAACCCTGATCGATGGCGATCAGGATGTAGTTCGGTATCTGGCTGTCTATTTTCAGGCTTAACCGCAACAGGGATTCGTCGAGGGTGAACTCGGCGCGCTCGACGATGAATGCGTCGCGATCCTGCCCCAGCGACGGTGTCGCTTGCAGGGACAGCAGTATCATCGCGACTGCCGTCCAGGTACGGCACCAGAAGTTAACGCAGTACCTCATGGCTTGCCCGGCTTCGACAGCAGCGCATAGTAAAAACCATCCATATTATCGCTACCGGTTAATATCTGGCGCCCGTGCGGCCGCTGCTGGCCCCAGTCCAAGTCCGTGATTTTCACTTCCATGCAGTCCGGGTGGCGCTGCATGAATTTCGCGATCTGGACTTCGTTCTCCTCCTTGAAGATGGAACAGGTGCAATAGAGCATTTCCCCTCCTGGTTTCAACAGGCGCCACAAAGCATCGAGAATTCTACGCTGCAGTGCGAGCAACGGCATTATATCGCTTTCGCGGCGCAATAGTTTGATGTCCGGGTGCCGGCGCATGACGCCGCTGGCGGAACAGGGAACATCGGCCAGAATGGCGTCATAATAAACGCCTGAAAACCAGCTATCGGGTTTACTGGCGTCGCCAACCAGCAACTGTGCCGGTTTACCGATACGCGCCAGGTTTTGCTGCAGCCGTTCGAGCCGGGATTCGCTGGAATCGAGCGCTTCGAGCAGTATATCGTCGTATTGTTGCAGCAAATGCATGGTCTTGCCGCCGGGTGCGGCGCAGGCGTCAAGCACCCGCGCACCCGGCTTACACAACAGCAGGCCCGCGGCAATTTGGGCCGCGGCATCCTGAACGCTAAGCAAACCTTGCGCGAATCCTGCCAGGCGGGTGACCTCGCAGGGCGACGGCAGTTCGATAGCGCAATGCAGCCGTTTATGCCTGACGGCCTCAATTCCATCTGCCGCCAGGCGCGCAATAATCTCGTCGATTCCGCTTTGACGGGTATCGACACGTAAGGTCATTGGCGGTCGATCATTGCCGCGAATCAACAGCTGTTCGGCCTGTTCACGCCAGTCGCGACCAATCCGCCCCAGAATCCAGTCGGGATACGCCTGGGCCTGCATTTCGTCATCCAGCGCCACGCCTTCACGGATTACGGTGCGTAGTACCGCGTTAATCAATCCCCGCGCCCAGGATTTTTGCTGGGCCTTGGCCAGATTAACCGTCTCGTTGACCGCGGCGTGGGCGCCGGTTTTCATAACCAGAAGCTGGTAAAGCCCGAGCAGGAGAATAATTTCGATATCGCGATCGCGCTCTCGCAGTGGTTTTTGCAGGCGCTCCGCGAGCAGCGCCGACAGCGCGAAATACCAGCGGCACAGGCCGAAGGCAAGCTCGCGGCTCAAGGCAAGGTCACGCGCCGAGGCGGTTAGCGACTGGTACCAGCTGCTAGAGAAAATATCATCCAGCGAGCGGCCATTGTCCACAACCCGCAGCACTATCTGCAATGCAATCCAGCGGGGATTGTCAGATTTCATCAAACCTTCCCGAGCCGGCTTGCGGTCAAATTGCGCGCGTTCAGGGCCTGCGCCGCGTCATATCGATTGCGCCCGGCGAATTGCAGTTCGGTTACCTGTAGTACGCCGTCGCCACAGCGCACGTAGACACCGGTCTTGTCATGCAGCACCACTTCTCCGGGTTCACCGGCAGTTTCATGCCTGCCAGCCTGCGCGCGCCACAAACGCAAATTTTGACCCTCGATAAAGCTATAACTAACCGGCCATGGATTAAACGCGCGCACTTCCCGCAACAGCTGCTGCAGCGGTTTTTCCCAGTCGACCTCGGCCTGCTGTTTGACCAGGCGTGGCGCATAGGTCACCTGGGTTTCGTCCTGAGCACGGGCATTTTGCAGCGCGGTTTCAATATCGTCCAGGGCTTCCATCAGTAACCCGGCACCGAGCGGCGCCAGCGCGTCATGTAGATCGCCGGCACTCCAGCCTTGGTCGATTTCAATACTGCAGCTCGCGATCATGGCGCCGCTATCCAGCCCCTGCTCTATTTTCATCAGGGTCACGCCGCTGTGACGGTCGCCGGCCAGAATCGCCTGCTGGATCGGTGAAGCGCCGCGCCAGCGCGGCAGCAGTGAGGCATGGATATTGATACAACCCAGGCGCGGCGCCGCCAGCACAGTCGGCGGCAGCAGCAGGCCGTAGGCGGCAACAATCATTAAATCCGCCTTCAAGCCGAGCAGAACGTCGAGATCTTGCGCGGACCTGAAATTCTCTGGCTGGTAAACCGGCAAGTCATATTCGAGCGCACAGGCTTTGACCGGACTCGCCTGCAGTTTACGACCGCGCCCGGCGGGCCGATCCGGCTGGGTATATACCGCCAGCAGCTGATGCTCGCTTTGCAACAGCGCCTGCAGCGCCGGAACGGCAAATTCCGGGGTTCCCGCATAGATAATTTTCAGCATGATGCGCGGGCAGCTAGTCAGTCTTCTGCTTTTGCATTTTAATCAGCTTGCTGCGAATGCGGTTACGTTTCAGGTTAGACAGGTAGTCGACGAACAACTTTCCCTCGAGATGGTCCATTTCATGTTGAATGCAGACCGCTTCTATGCCTTCCGCCTCGAACTCCTTCACTTCGCCGTCTTCATTCTGTGCACGTACACGGATGTGATCGGCGCGCCGCACTTTTTCATAAAATCCCGGCACCGACAGGCAACCCTCGTCCATTTCCTCTTCACCATCAGACTCGATTATTTCCGGATTGATCAGGCAGCACGGCTGATTGCGCGCGTCCGACACGTCCAGCACCAGTAATCGAATATGGCGATCGACCTGGGTCGCGGCCAAGCCAATCCCGGGGGCTTCATACATGGTTTCGAACATATTGCTGACGAATTGTTTCAACTCCTCGTCGAACTCGGTAACCGGTTTTGCGATGGTTCTGAGACGGGGATCGGGAAAATGTAAAATATTTAATAGAGCCATGGTTAAATACTTCGAGAAAAGTTATAACTAGTTGTTCCAAGTTAATGATTATACTAGTATCTTTGTCATAAAATAGCTTGTAGTCGGAAAATATTAGGCTACACTCCTTCAATTAGTTCCGCATTTTCAGGGGTTTTTATGCCTGCCTACAACAATAGACAGCTTTTAAAAGGATTGATTCTGCTCTCGGGTATGTTGCTGTTAGCCGCCTGCGCTGAACCGCCGCCTCCCTACGCGGTCGTGTATGAGGAGCCGCCACCGCCGGAAGAAGTAATCGTCGAGGTTGCGGCCCAGGTTCCCGTTGCCGAACCGGAACCGGTCGAGACCATCGTTTACGAGCCGGAATTCCCTGAAACTTATATTGTACAAGAAGGTGACACGCTTTGGGATATCTCAACCGTGTTTCTGCGAGATCCCTGGTTCTGGCCCGAAATCTGGTTCAAAAACCCACAGGTCGAAAATCCGCACCTGATCTATCCCGGCGACACGCTCGCAATTGTCTATATCGGTGGCGAGCGCAGGGTACAGATTCTGAGCCGCGGCGCTGACGGGTCGGTGCTTTCCCAGACATCGGAAGGCCTCAAGATCGTCAAGGTCAATCCCAGGGTTCGTTCGAAGGCGATCGATGCCACCATCGCGTCGATTCCGATCGATGCGCTGCGCCACCTGCTGGAACGCCCGATTATCGTCGACGAAGAAACCCTGAAAAACTCGGCCTACGTGCTGTCCAGCCTCGACGCTCACCTGATCAACAGCATTAACGACAAGCTTTACGTACGTAAGCTCGACACCTCGAACGGCAGCGGCCGTTACCAGATCTATCGCCCCAACCGTCCGCTCTACGATCCGATTACCGACGAACTGCTGGGTTACGAAGCGCTCTACGTTGGCGAATCGAAACTGCTGCTGCGTGGCGATCCGGCCTCGGTCAGGGTAACTAACTCCGAACGCGAAATTCTGCGCGACGATCGTGTCATGCCGATGGACAACACCAATTTCGAACGCGACTTCATCCCCAGGCCTCCAAGCACTGATGTCAGCGGCGAAATCGTGGCGCTACTGGATGCGATCTCGCAGACCGGTATCTATCAAACCATCGCGATCAACCTGGGGCAGCGTGACGGGGTCGAATCCGGCAATGTTCTGCGCATTCGTCGCACTGGCGATATCATACTCGACAAAGCCGAGCCTGATCCTAGATTTCGCGTCAAGCTGCCCGACGAGCAGATCGGTATGGCGATGATCATCCGCTCTTTCGAAAAAATGAGCTACGCGCTAATCATGGAAGCCGACTTCCCGGTTACCGTCAGCGATTACGTGGAATCCCCCTAACGCGGCCGCGTATCCGCTTTCACCAGTAAGTCTCTCTAGCACCAGGCATCGTCCTGGTGCTATAGTGTTCGGGTCTGCAAATGGAACTGGAGACCACCATGCAAAAGGATTTGCTGCCCGATTTTCTACACCTCTATCACAGCTTCGCAAGCCGCAGCGCGGTGCTGCTGCATTTACTCAAGCACTTCAGCGGCAACCCGAGCCTGATTCGGCAGAGCAGCCCCGATGAACTGCGGGCTATCGGGCTCAGGCCAAACGCCATTGCCAGGATTGCCGCCGGGAATGACCGGCAAGTGGCGCAGGATCTGGCCTGGGCGCAGGCCGCAAACAATCACCTGATTTGCTACGACGACGCGGCCTACCCCGCGCTGTTGCGACAAATCAGCGATTTCCCGCCGCTACTCTACGCCAGCGGCGACATCGACCTGCTACAGCTACCGCAAATCGCCATTGTCGGCAGCCGCTTATGCACCCCGGGTGGCGCCCAGACCGCGTTTGATTTTGCCGCCGGCCTGGCCGAGGCTGGCCTGATCATCACCAGCGGGATGGCGCTCGGTATCGACGCCGAGGCACACCGCGGCGCGTTACAGGCAGGCGGTAAAACCCTGGCGGTCACGGGCACCGGCCTCGATCTGATCTATCCAGGCCGCAATCGACGGCTGGCCGCGGAAATTCTGCAACGAGGGTTGATGGTGAGCGAGTTTGCCCTGGGCACGGGCGCGCAAAAGCCGAACTTCCCGCAACGTAATCGCATTATCAGCGGGTTATCCCTGGCGACCCTGGTGGTCGAGGCGGCACGACGCAGCGGGTCGCTGATTACCGCCCGTCTCGCCGCCGAGCAAGGGCGCGAGGTCTTTGCGGTGCCGGGCTCGATTCACAACCCGCAAACCCGCGGCTGCCACGACCTGATTCGCGATGGCGCAATACTGGCCGAGGCACCGCAGGACATCACCCGGGAACTCACCCCGCTTGCCAGTTTCGTTATCGAGGAACGCTGCCCGACGCCAGATCAGGGTCCTGCCCGCGTGGATCGGGAGCACCGGCAACTACTGCAAGCGATCGGCTACGACCCGGTCAATTGTGACATACTTGTGCAACGCAGCGGCTTGACCATCGACAAGCTTTCATCCATGCTACTATTACTTGAGCTTAACGATTTGATTCAATCGGCACCTGGCGGCTGCTACGTCAGGATCTAGACGAGGTATCCATGAAAGAAGGCGTTATCGACGTTCTGATGTACATATTTTCGAGCTATGCGGACCAGGATGAAAACCTGCCGGAAGATCGCGACGGCATCGATGCCGACCTGCGCGCTGCCGGCTTCGATCCGCTCGAAATTGACAAGGCCTTCGAATGGCTGGATGGCCTGGCCGAGGCTGAAGACGCAACGGCTTCGGATCAATCCGAAATCGCCACCAGGATACTGGCACCCGAGGAAAGCGCCAGGCTGGCCTACAATGCGCAGGGCTTCCTGCTGTTCCTCGAGCAATCCGGCGTGCTCACCCCGCGCCTGCGCGAAATGGTTATCAATCGCGTGATGGCGCTCGAATCGGATTCCGAAGTCGATATCGAGGAATTGAAGTGGGTCGTCATGATGGTGTTGTTCAACAGCTCGGAAGAACAGGATGAAAACGCGCTGATGCATTACGAAGATATCGTATTCGCCGATCAACCAGCCGTTTTTCACTAAAACAGAACAACGTCAGTCATCTCAGCAGACCCGCTACATTAAATGGCCAGCCATCTCGTTATCGTAGAATCTCCGGCGAAAGCAAAAACCATCGAGAAATACCTGGGCAAGGACTTCAAGGTGCTTGCCTCATATGGTCATGTGCGCGACCTCGTGCCCAAGGAAGGCGCGGTCGAAACCGACAATGGTTTCAAAATGAATTACACCCCGGTGGAGCGTAATCAAAAGCACATCGCCAACATCAAGAAAGAGTTGAAGAAAGCCGATTCGATTTACCTCGCAACTGACCCGGACCGCGAAGGCGAGGCCATTTCCTGGCATCTGTACGAATTGCTCAGGGAAAAAAACCTGATGAAGAATAAACGCGCCTACCGCGTCGCGTTCTACGAAATCACCAAACAGGCAGTATCGGAAGCCATCGCGAACCCGCGCGAAATCACCATGGACCTGGTCAACGCACAGCAGGCACGCCGTGCGCTCGATTACCTGGTCGGCTTCAACCTGTCGCCATTGCTGTGGCGCAAGATTCGTCGCGGGCTGTCGGCTGGCCGCGTACAAAGCCCGGCCCTGCGCATGATCGTCGAGCGCGAACTTGAAATCGAAGCCTTCAATCCACAGGAATACTGGAGCATCGAATCTGACAATAATTTCGACGGCCAGCCGTTTAGCGCAAAACTGAACAAGCTGGCCGGCGAAAAGGTCAAGCAATTCACCATAGTCAATGCCGATCAGGCCAACGCGGCACATCGTAGCTTAAGCGAAGCCGCGCAAGGCAAGCTGCAGGTCGACAAGGTTGAGAAGAAACAGCGCAAACGCAACCCGGCACCGCCGTTTACGACCTCGACGCTACAACAGGAAGCCGCGCGCAAGCTCGGTTTCGGCGCGCAACGCACTATGCGTACCGCGCAACGACTGTACGAAGGCATCGATATCGGCGCCGGCCAGGTAGGTCTCATAAGTTACATGCGTACCGATTCGGTATCGTTGTCGAACGATGCACTGGCTGAAATTCGCGAGTTTATCGCCGACAAGTTCGGTGAAAATAATCTGCCGGAGACACCGCGCGAATATAAAACCAAGTCGAAGAATGCGCAGGAAGCACACGAAGCGATCCGACCGACCAGCGTGCGCAACGAACCCTTTAACATCAAGCAACACCTGGGCGACGACGAATTCCGGCTGTACAGCCTGATCTGGAAACGCACCATGGCCTGCCAGATGATCCACGCAACCCTGGATACGGTCGCGGTCGACCTGGGCTGCGGCAGCGAGCACAGTTTCAGGGCAAACGGCTCGACGATTCGCGACCTGGGATTCATGCGGGTTTACATCGAAGACAAGGACGAGCCAAAAAAGGACGACAACAAAGAGAATCTGCTGCCACCGCTGCAGGAAGGCGACATCGTCGACCTCAATGAAATCAGGCTGGAGCAGCATTTCACCGAACCGCCACCACGCTACAGCGAGGCATCGCTGGTCAAGACGCTCGAAGAATACGGCATCGGACGACCTTCTACCTATGCCTCGATCATCACCACCCTGCTCGACCGGGAATATGTCGAGCTCGAAAGCAAGCGCTTCCACCCGACCGATGTCGGGCGCGTGGTCGCGCGTTTCCTGACCCAACATTTTAAACAATACGTCGATTACGATTTCACAGCGCAACTGGAAGACTCGCTCGATGCGATTTCCCGTGGTGAAAAAGATTGGCTGCCGCTGATGGAAGATTTCTGGACCTCGTTCAAGACCCAGGTCGACGACAAGATGGAAAACGTCAGCCGCGACGAGGCGATTCAGGCGCGTCAACTGGGCGTCGACGAAAAAACCGGCAAACCAATTTCGGTGCGCATGGGCCGCTATGGGCCTTTCGTACAGATCGGCACGCGCGAAGATGAAGATAAACCTCGCTTTGCGGGCCTGCGTCCGGGGCAGAAAATGGATTCGATCACGCTCGAGGAGGCGCTGCAACTGTTCAAACTGCCCCGCGAACTCGGCGTATCGCCCGAGGGTGAACAGATCTCCGCCAATATCGGGCGTTTTGGTCCCTATGTGAAATTCGACAACAAATTCGCCTCGCTCAAGGTCAAGGAAGGTGACGATCCGTATACCATTACGCTCGAGCGCGCGCTCGAACTGGTGGCCGAGAAAAAGGAATTCGATGCCAACCGTGAAATCAAGGTATTCGAAGGCACCGATGTCAAGATCCTGCGAGGCCGCTACGGGCCATATATCACCGACGGCAATAAAAACGCGCGTATTCCCAAAGATGTCGAAGACCCGGCGAGCCTCGACCTGGAAACCTGCCAGGAGCTGATTGAAAAAGCGCCGTTGCCCAAATCGAAACGCAAAAAAGCGGCGGTAAAGAAAAAGGCCGCGCCTAAAAAAGCTGCCAAAAAGAAAACCGTGAAGAAAAAGGCAGCCAGGAAAAAAGCCACCGCTGACGCCAGCTAACGCAGGTCTGCAATGAGTCCCTGGGCATTGAATCGCTTCATTCACGCGGTATCCTGCGGCGCGATATTTGGCTACCCGACCGATACCATCTGGGGCTTCGGCTGCCACCCGCTGATCGCCGACAGCGTCTCTCGCATCCTGCAAATCAAAAATCGCAGCCCCGACAAGGGCCTGATACTGCTCTCTTCCAGGCTCGAGTATTGCGCCGCCTATCTCGATGCAGACCTGGAACAGCTTAAGCCAATCCGCCGGCCCAGCGCCCAACCAACCAGCTGGCTGGTTCCCGCGAGTGCGTTTTGCCCGCCCTGGATTCGCGGCAACTTTCCGACCGTTGCGATCAGGATTACCGACCATCCCCTGCTGCAGGCATTATGCGATCGACTGGAAGCCCCTATTGTATCGACCAGCGCCAATCGCGCCGGCCGCGCCACGGTGCGCAATGCGCTGCAGCTGCGCAAACAGTTTGCTGAAGAACTCGATTTCATCGTCAACGGTTTTGCCACGGGCAGCGGCAGGCCAAGTGAGATAAAATCCCTCGTCAATGGAATCAGTGTAAGGAGCGCCAGTTGATAGACGTCGAACGCGTACGCAGCTATCTGCTGCGCCTGCAGCAAAGTATTACCGGCGAGTTGCAGGATATCGATGGCAGCGCCAGCTTTGAAGTCGACGAATGGCAACGCGAGGCCGGCGGTGGCGGTCGCAGCATGGTTATGCGCGGCGGTGCCGTTTTTGAACAGGGCGGGGTCAATTATTCCGAAGTATTTGGCGACAACCTGCCCGCCTCGGCAACCGCACATCGCCCGGAGCTGGCAGGCCGGCAGTTTCGCGCCATGGGCGTATCGCTGGTGATGCATCCCGACAATCCCTATATTCCGACCTCGCACGCCAACGTGCGTTTTTTCGTCGCCGAAAAACCCGACGAAGATTCGATCTGGTGGTTCGGCGGCGGTTTCGATCTGACCCCCTACTACGGCTTTACGGCCGACTGCCAACACTGGCACCGTGTCGCCAAACAGGCCTGCGACCCTTACGGCCCAGAGCACTACAACGATTACAAAAAATGGTGCGACGAATACTTTTTCCTGAAACACCGCAACGAGACGCGGGCGCGCGGGATAGGCGGCCTGTTTTTCGACGATCTCAACCAACCGGACTTCGAAACCGCGTTTGCCTTCATGCGCAGCGTCGGGGATCACTACCTGCCGGCCTATATACCAATCGTCGAACGGCACAAAGACGACAGCTTCGGCCAACGGGAAAAGGAATTTCAATGGTATCGCCGCGGCCGTTACGTCGAGTTCAACCTGGTTTACGACCGCGGCACGCTGTTTGGCCTGCAATCTGGCGGGCGTACCGAATCGATCCTGATGTCGCTGCCACCGGTGGTGAACTGGCGCTATAATTACCAACCCGCGGCAGGCAGCCCCGAGGCGGAATTGACCGATTACTATTTACAGGCACGAGACTGGTTGGCGCAAGATGGACAATAATTTTCCTGAAATCGAAGTGAGCACAGCGATCGACGACTTCAACAAGTGCGATCTGTGTACTAACTCCAAGTGCTGCACCTACGTAACCCAGCAAATCGATACCCCGAAATCAAAATACGATTTCGAGATCCTGCTGTGGCAGGTATCGCACAACGCGGTTGGCGCTTACAAGGATGACGATGGCTGGTTCGTCATGTTCGAGACGCGCTGCCAGCACCTGCTGATCGATGGTCGTTGCAACATCTATGACGATCGCCCGACTATCTGTCGTTCGCACAGCAACGACTACTGCGAGTACGACGCGCCTGCCGAGGACGGCTTCGATCTCTATTTCCCTGACTATGATTCGCTGCTGCGCTACTGCAGGAAAAGATTCAAACGCTGGTCCACCGGTAATCCCCCGCCCGGGTGAAAGGCCTGCAGGTCCCTTCGAGGACCCATAGACGCTTTCAACTAACAGGACAGGGATGCTAAGGTTAGCCAGCCATGTCGATTCTAGTTAATCAGCGCCTGCTGCTCTCGGTCTGCCTGGTCGCGGTCGTCGCGACCCTGCTGGCGCCGCGAATTCCGCAGGACCCCACATATCATCTATTTGCCGATCGAGACAGTCTGCTGGCGATCCCGAATGCGCTCAACGTATTGTCCAATCTGTTTTTTGCCTGGGTCGGAATCGAGGGGCTGTACCGACTGCTGGGGCCTCGGCGCCTGCCGATTCTGCGGCAGATTGCCAACGCCTATATCACTTTTTTTGCCGCACTGATCGTCATCGCTGCTTGCTCGATCTACTATCACTGGTCTCCCGACAACCTGTCGCTGGCCTGGGACCGCTTGCCGATGACAGTCGCTTTCATGTCTTTCATTACGATACTGCTTGCCGAACGGGTTTCGCTAAAGGTAGCAGGCAAGATGTTTCCACTATTACTCATCGCGGGTGTCGCCAGTATCGTTTACTGGTATTACAGCGAACTGGCAGGTCAGGGGGACTTGCGCATCTACGCGCTGGTCCAGTTCCTGCCGGTGCTAATGACACCGCTGATCCTGATGGTTTTCGAACCCCGATATACCCGCAGTTCCGATATCTGGTGGCTATGGATCTGCTACCTCGCGGCCAAGCTCTGTGAAATTTTCGATCACGAGATTTACCAATGGCTGACCTTGTTGAGCGGACACAGCCTGAAACACATCAGCGCCAGCATCGGCTGTCTGGTTTTTCTGCGGCACCTGCGTTTTCGCAGCTTGCTGCGCGCATGAACAAGCTACTGATCAGCGCCTGCCTGCTCGGCGATCCGGTGCGTTACGACGGCAAGTCGAAAGCCCTGCACCACGGCGGATTGGCCGCTCTGCTCGAACAGGATCGTATCATCGGCTATTGCCCCGAGGTTGCCGGCGGTCTGCCGATACCACGCAATGCAGCGGAGATTCAGATGGGTGACGGCGCGGCGGTAATCGCCGGCCAGGCAAAAGTGGTAACGCGAGACGGCAGCGACGTAACCGGCTATTTTCTGTCTGGCGCGAAGCAGGCGCTGGCACTCTGCCGGCAGCACGATATTCGGATTGCGGTGCTGACCGAATCGAGCCCATCCTGCGGCAGCAGCAGAATTTATAATGGAAGTTTTAGTCGCCACGCGATCCCAGGTAGCGGCGTTACCGCCGCGCTTTTAAAGCAGCACGGCATCCGCGTTTTCAGCCAGCACCAGCTGGACGAGGCGCTTAGCCAGCTGCAATCCCAGGGTGGCGAACAGTCGTAACGATAACGCCGTCGAAACAGATCTAAATCAATTTACTCAGCCTGGATTCTGCTTCAAAATTACCACCTACAATCATTTTTTGACGAGACCGAAAAATGACCGCAAAGAATGAAGATCCTCTAGAAATTATCGATTTCATCCTCGGTTTGTTTGCCAGCCGCGGCGCCGAAGAATACATGGGTGAAGCGGTTAGCATGTCGCAACACATGGAACAAAGCGCGGCCTGCGCGGCCGCCGACGCGGCGCCCGACAGCCTGGTGATTGCCGCGCTGCTGCACGATATCGGCCATTTCATCGGCGAGCATCCGATCGAGGCGCTGGAAAACGGCATCGACAACCTGCACGAGGACGCAGGCGCGGATTATCTGCGACCCTATTTTCCACCCGCCATCACCGAACCCATTCGACTGCACGTGGCAGCCAAACGTTATCTGTGCGCGACCGATGAGGCATACTTCGGTCGCTTATCGGCTGCATCGGTGAATTCACTCAAGGTACAGGGTGGTCCGATGAGCGCCGAGGAAGTCGCCCGCTTCGAGGCCAATCCCTACCACCAGGATGCCGTAAAGCTGCGTCTATACGACGACGATGGCAAGGTCCATGGCCTGACCATTAAACCGGTAACCGACTATCGCGCCGCGCTCGAAGCACAACTGCTGCAGTGATATGAGCCGCATCCGCGAAATATTCTGTGATGCCCAGGAACTGACAATCACCTGGGAGAACGCCAGCGTAAGCCGCCTGCAGGCCATATGGTTACGCGATCATTGCCAGATGCCGTCGAGCCGCAATCCGGACAACGGCCAGCGCCTGCTCAATATCACCGATATCCCGCTCGACGTCGGCATCAAACAGGCCAGCCTCGACGGCGACAGGCTAATCATCGAATTCAGCCCCGACGGCCACCGCTCCGAATTCAGTCTAGACTGGCTGTTGCAGAATTGCTATTGCCTGAACCGGCAGTACGACGACCGCAGCGAGGCAGACAAGATTCTCTGGCACGGCGGCTCTTTTGGCCAGGCACTGCCGCGTTGCGCTTATTCGGCATTCTGCGATCAACCCCGCAGCAAGCTCGCCGCCTTGCAGGCGGTGCGGGACTATGGATTCGTGCTGCTGGACGCGGTGCCCTGCGAGTCGGGCCAGATCTTGAAGGTCATTGAAAAATTCGGCTACGTGCGTGAAACCAACTACGGGCCCATGTTCGAGGTGCGCACCAAGATAGATCCGAATAACCTCGCCTACACCAACCTCGGTCTGGGCTGTCATCTCGACAATCCTTACCGCGACCCGGTGCCCGGGCTGCAGCTACTGCACTGCCTGGATTCTTCCACCGAGGGCGGCGAATCGATACTGCAGGATGGCTTTATGGCGGCAAAAGTGTTGCGCGACGAAAGCCCGGATCACTTTCTAATGCTGAGCCAGCACCGCCTCAATTTTCGCTTCCGCGACGAATGCGCGGATTTGCAGTCGCGGGTTCCCCTGATCGAAGTCAACGATCTCGACGAAGTCGTCAAGGTACGTTTCAATAACCGTTCGATCGACACCATCAAATTGCCGGCCGAACTGATGGAGCGCTTCTATCCGGCGTACCGGCATTTTGCCGAAATCCTCGAGCGTGCGGGATTGCAGCTGGTCTTCAAGCTGCAGCCCGGCGAGCTAATGCTGTTCGACAACACGCGGGTGTTACACGCGCGCAAGGCATACTCGGCGGCCGGTACACGTCACCTGCAGGGTGCCTATAGCGACCTTGACGGTCTCTACAGCAGCTTGCGGCTGCTCGAAGCCAGCCTGTGAAGTACCGCGGTATTGTTTTCGACAAGGATGGTACCCTGCTCGATTTCAATAAAACCTGGATACCTATTTACCTCTATGCCGCGCTGGAATTTGCCGGGGGCGACCGTCAACTGGCCGATCGGCTGCTGACGCAACACGGCTTTGCCGCCGCGCAGAACCGATTTATCGGCGGCAGCCTGCTAGCCGCGGGCAATAACCGACAAATCGCCGAGGCCTGGGCAATCCAGATCGGCAGAACAGACCAGATCGAGGTAATAAATCAACGCTTAAACGAGATTTTCCAGGAGCTGGGCTCTGCGCATGCGACCGCGGTCGACGGGCTGAGCGACACCCTGGCACGACTGAAACAGGCCGGCCACAAGCTCGGAGTCGCGACTGCCGATAGCCACCAGGGAATCATCAATACGTTGCAGGCCTTCGATGTCCTGCACCAGTTCGATTTCCTCGCGGGTTACGATAGCGGGCACGGAGTCAAACCGGAAGCCGGCATGGTGCTGGCCTTTTGCGCAGCGATGGAGCTTGCCGTGGAAACCGTGGTCGTCGTGGGCGACAATCGCCACGATATCGTAATGGGCAGAAACGCCGGCGCCGGGCTCTGCATAGGCGTCCTGACCGGCACCAGCACCCGCGGCGACCTGGAAGACATCGCCGACATGGTTTTCGACGATATCAGCGCCCTGCCCGGAATCCTCTAGTAACTAATCGGTGACCACCGGCAAGTCACCGGGTTGGCCCCACTCGCACCAGGAGCCATCGTAAATCGCCAGTTTGTCGTAGCCGATGTGGAGTGCGGCAAACGCGATCACGCAGGCGGTCACGCCTGAGCCGCAACTGTAGATGGCGCGTTCGCTGCTGCCCATCAGCGGCCTGATCAATTCCTCGAGTTCCTCTTTCGGTTTCAGCAATCCATGCCTGAATACATCCGGGAAAGGCAGATTGAGCGCACCCGGCATATGTCCGCGACGCAGCCCCGGACGGGGTTCGTCCGCGGCGCCGCTGAAACGAGGCTCGGGCCGGGCGTCGATCACCGCGACCGAGTCATCGTCCAGCGCCGCCAGAACGTCCTGCGCGTCGGCAATATACCCCGGGTCCATTTTTGCAACGAAGTTACCCTGCGCGTATACGGGCTCTGCCGCGACACTTTCGATCGGGTACTCGGCCACGTCCCAGGCAACCAGACCGCCATCGAGTAGCGCGCAGTTTTCGCAGCCCATCGCGCGCAACATCCACCAGCCGCGCGCGCTGGAAAACATGCCCATCGCATCGTAAACCACGACCACGCTGTCCTGGTTCAATCCGAGCGCCTGCATTTCGCGCGTGAATATCGCTTCACCCGGCATCATGTGCGGCAGTGCTGAATCGGGATCGCTGATTTTTCCATCGAAATCAAAAAACCGGGCCCCGCGAATATGTTCCTGCTGCCACTCTTTGAGAGCGTCGCGGCCGGTGGCCGGCATGTGCCAGCTCGAATCCAGAATAATCAGGTTTTCGTGGTCCAGGTGTTGCTTTAACCAGTCAACACTGACCAGTGAGTCGGGTAATTTCAAACTAGCCATCGATTCGTCCAGGAAATACCAAGGCGCGCAACATATCCAATTGCGCTGCGTCTGGCAAGCGCCGAACACTGCCGCTATAGTGCTGTGCCTATGCTCGGACTATCGCAACGCTACAGCGGCATGATTTTCGCGCTCGTGACCGCCTGTGGTCTGGGCGCAATTACAACCCTGGCAAAGATCTCTTACAACGATGGCGGCAACGCCATTAGCCTGGTGCTGGTGCGTTTTTTCATCTCTACCCTGGTGTTTGGCTTGCTGCTGTTCATCAGGCGTGAAGGTTTCAACGTGGCCAGGGCGCAACGCCCGTCCCTGTTGTTGATCGGCCTGTTCTGGTCCGGCGGCATGTATTGCTACCTGATCGCCGTCGAAACCCTGGCGGTAAGCCTGGCCGTGCTGATTTTCTACACTTACCCCTTACTGGTGCTGGTCTACTCGATAGCCACGCGCAAGCTCAGCACATCCACCGCCCTGATCGGATTATTTATCGCCGCCTTCGCCGGCCTTTACCTGGCCTTGTCAGGCAGTGAACTCAAGCTGGATATTAGCGGTATTTTGTTTGCCGCGCTGGCGAGTTGCGGCGCCGCATTTACCTTTATCCGCGGCGCCCGCGTCGCTCCGACGATGTCGCCACTGCTGATGACCTTCTGGGTCAACGCGGCCGGATTAGTGTTAATCGGGCCGCTATTGCTGGACGGGATCGCCCTGCCAGCCGCGGCAGACGGGACGATTGCGCTGGCGCTGGCCACCCTGTTCTACCTGGTCGCAATCCTGAGCCAGTTCGAGGCGCTGGCGCGCCTGCCCGCCACGCGTGCGGCATTTCTGTTGAACCTGGAACCGGTGGTATCGATATTGCTGGCTCGACTGGTGCTGGGAGAAAGCCTCAGCCTGCTGCAGGCCAGTGGCGTCATTCTGGTGATCTCGGTCATTATCCTGTCGCTGCGCTTTAAACTAGCGAGCGCTTGATCCGGCAGGCAGTTTAGGGCAAGGTCTGGTTTTCGTTTAACACGGTGAACCAACATGACCAAAGCAATTCGAATCCATCAAACCGGAGGCCCCGAAGTTCTGCAATGGGAAGATATCGAGGTTGCTGAACCCGGCTCCGGCCAGGTGCGCTTAAACCAGTCAGCCTGCGGCTTGAATTACATCGATGTTTATGGGCGCAGCGGCCTGTATCCGGTTGGTGACATGCCAGCAGTGCTGGGTATGGAAGCGGTTGGTGTCGTTGAATCGGTTGGCTCAGGCGTCGATCAGGTCGCCGTTGGTGACCGTGTCGCTTATCCGATGAATCTGGGGGCCTATGCCGAGGCACGACTGATCGATGCCGACAGGCTGGTCAAAATCCCGGATTCGATCAGCGACGAAGCCGCCGCCGCAATGATGCTGAAAGGGCTTACCGCGCACTATCTGTTACACCGAACCTACGCGGTGCAGGCCGGTGACGACATCCTGGTTTACGCCGCTGCCGGCGGGGTGGGATTGATCCTGTGCCAATGGGCTAATCTGCTGGGCGCCAACGTGATCGGATGCGTCGGCTCGGAAGAGAAAGCCCGGCTGGCGCGCGCCAACGGCTGTCATCACACCATTCTGTATCGCGACGAAGATATCGCCAGCCGGGTGCGCGAATTAACCGATGGCAAAGGCGCAGCGGTGGCCTACGACTCGATCGGCAAGGCAACTTTTGCAGCTTCGCTGGATTCACTGCAGCCGTTTGGCGTGCTCGCGACCTATGGCAACGCCAGCGGCCCGGTCGATCCTTTCAATCCGGCGATACTCGCGGGCAAGGGATCGCTCTATGTTACCCGGCCCACGCTGGCAACGCACATCTCTACCCGGGAATTGCTGATGCAGGGTGCCGAGCGCCTGATCGACGTGGTCGCGGGCGGCCAGGTGCGGATCAATGTCAATCAAAGCCTGCCGCTGGCGGATTGCGCCGAAGCTCACCGCCAGCTCGAATCACGCGAGACTACCGGCTCGACGGTATTAATAATATAGGCAAAAAACTGTTAGACCAGTACAGTTTCTGCAGCAAGCCTGATTGCTGCTTGAAGGTTAGTTTTCGGGCCTTCATCGATCTCGATTCAGGGCTTGACGAGACCCTGTCGAAATTACACAAATTTCCTTATATACAATAACTTACTATTTATTTTAAATGCCTGTCGCAAATCGTCTGAAACATGGCGTGACGCACCGCACAATTTGCCTGTGAACCACTTCACAATTCATTTTTTTGCTCTAATCTGTTACGGTTAACTGTTACGTACATTTTTCAAATAAACTGAATCTGTTACTATTGCCGTCGCTGCCTATAATTCCCACCATCAATTAACACCGCTGACCGCTACAAACCCGGTCAGCTTTCTACAGGAGCAACGCCATGAGTACTTTAAAAGCGAAACACTTCCATCTGATCGAAGACATGGACATTGCCGCACTGGCTTTCGCCGCGGTAGAACGCGTCGAAGCCTTTGGCGCTGGCGCCAAAGAGATCGTAAGAACCTGGATCCGTCGTTCGAACGACCGCCGCCTGCTGGCGATGATGAACGAGCGCATGCTGGACGACATCGGCCTGTCGAATCACGAAATCCGCACGGAAGTAGCCAAGTACTTCTGGCAGAAGTAATAACAGCAAACCGGTGTGAGCCCCCGCTTCACACCGGTTTCTTAATATTCCATCCTGGCTAATTCGTTTCGCCACGACTTCCAATATCGGCGCGCTTTCCGCAACAACAGTTAACCACATAAATACCGGGGCACATTAGCCCGGACCATTTATCCTTTGCCACGAGCCGGCTATTGTTATCCCGCGACAATCACTGTTATTGCGCGACAACCGATGTCACCCGCGTATTCGCTGTCACCCCGCGACTTGATCGCGGGGCCCAGAGCTAAGCGGGATGCTTTTGTTTAAAGGTGTAAAACAAATGAAATCTGGAGCGCAGTTACTACCCTGACCCAGAATTGATC
>CAMYML010000129.1 GCA_947259305.1 uncultured Gammaproteobacteria bacterium
CTCGCTACCGTTGGCTCGGTCAGCCCCTATGTCGGACTGTTCGGCACGGTATGGGGCATCATGGAGTCGTTCCGCGCGCTTGCCGGGGTGCAACAGGCGACCCTGGCGATGGTGGCGCCCGGCATTTCGGAAGCGCTGATCGCGACCGCGATGGGCCTGCTGGCGGCGATTCCGGCGGTCGTGGCCTACAACAAGTTCACCAGCGAAGTCGATGGGATGATTGTGCGTTACGAAAATTTCCTCGAAGAATTTACCGGAATTTTACAACGCCAGGCCCAGTCACCAAGGTAGGATTTCCCAGGTGAGAAAGCGTCGCTCAATTTCCGATATCAACGTTGTGCCCTACATCGACGTGATGTTGGTGCTGTTGATCATATTCATGGTGACGGCGCCTCTGCTGAAGCAGGGTGTCGATGTCGATCTGCCGACCGCGCCGGCCAATCCGCTCGCTGCAGAAAGCCCGGAGCCAATCGTGATCAGCGTCGACCGCGAAGGCTTGATGTATCTCAACATTGCGCTAAATCCGGATGCGAATATCAGCGCCGAATCGCTGGTCAAGCAGGTCAGGGCGGCGCTTGCGCGGGAACCGAAGCGGCCGGTCATGGTGCGCGGTGACGCCAACGGTCGCTACCAGAATGTTGTCGGCACGCTGGTACTGCTGCAGCAGGCGAATGTCGAATCGGTAGGACTGGTGACCGAGCCCGAGGAGACGCGCTAGTGTTCGCGGAGTTGCTCAAGCATCCGCGGGCGCTGATGCTGTCGCTGGCGCTGCACGCCGTGGTCGTCGGCCTTATCGCGATAAATTTTCATTTCGCCGAAAAGCCGATCGAGATCAGGTCCGGACAGGTCGAAAAGACAGTCCAGGCCGAGGTGGTGGAGCAACAACAGCTCGAAGCCATGGAAAAGAAAAAACAGGCGGAAGAAAAAAAAATAAAAGAGGCGGCAAGGAAGAAGAAAGAACAAGAGGCTAAAAAGCTGGCCGACAAAAAGAAAGAGGAAGCGGATAAAAAACGCAAGGCGGAGTCTGAGAAAAAGGCTGAACTAAAACGCAAAAAGGAAGCCGAAGAGAAACGTAAGAAAGAGGAGGCGCGTAAGACTACCGAAAAGCGCAAGGTCGACGAAAAGCGCAAGGCCGATGAGAAACGCAAAGCGGAAGAAAAACGCGTAGCCGAGGAAAAACGCAAGACGGAAGAACAACGCATTGCCGAGGAAAAACGTAAAGCGGAAGAGCAGCGTAAAGCCGAGGAAGCCCGCATCGCCGAGGAGAAACGCAAGGCCGAGGAAGCCAAACGCGCGGAGGAAGAACGCCAGCGCCAGGAGGCTGAAAAACGCCGCCAGGCCGACGTCGAGCGGAAACGCAAGGAAGCCGAGCTCAATGCGAAACTGCAGGCCGAGGAAGATCAACGCCGTCTCACTGCGCTGCGGCAAGAATATATCCTTGCGATTAGGCAAAAAGTCGAACGCAATTGGCGAAAACCTGCCGGAAGTGGGAAAATGCCGGTGTGCGAAGTTCATGTACTGCAGGGGCCAGGTGGTATCATCCTCGATGTCACCTTTGGCGCCTGTGGTGGTAGTACCGCGACTTACCGCGCGTCGATCGAAAATGCGGTGTACAAGGCCGAACCCCTGCCCAAACCCGGGGATCCGGCTATTTTTGAGCGTGAATTGAAGTTTTTGTTTAACCCGGCGGAACAGTAGCAACCAGGATATGCAGATTAAAAAGCAGACCCCGTATTTGTTAGCATGCATGCTGCTCAGCGTGATGCAAATCGCCAATGCGGCGTTAACGATTGAAATCACGCAGGGCGTCGATGGCGCATTGCCGATAGCGGTCGTGCCGTTCGATAGCGCGAAACTGAGCAGCAAGCTGCCGGTCGATCTGGCGGAGATTGTCGCCAGCGACCTCAATCGCAGCGGCGTGCTGAAATCCATGGAACGCGCCAAATTGCCCGCCAGCCCGCATTACAGCAACCAGGTGCAATATCAGCGCTGGCGTGAAGCGGGTCAGGATTATCTCGTGGTCGGGCGGGTGCTCGAAAAATCACCCGGGGTTTACATTATCGAGTTCCAGTTACTCGATGTGCTCAAGCAGAAGCAGTTGCTCGGGCGCAGCATGCAGGCCAAGAAGCGTAACCTGCGTTCGCGCGCGCACCAGATCAGCGATTATATCTACGAGCAGATCACCGGCACCCGCGGCGCCTTCAATACGCGCATCGCCTTTATCCGCGCGCAAAAAGAAAACGCGGCGCGTAAATACGTGCTGCAGGTTTCCGATACCGATGGGTTCAATGCGCAAAACGTGCTCGAGTCCGATGAGCCCATCATGTCCCCAAGCTGGTCGCCCGACGGCAAGTCGCTGGCCTATGTGTCGTTCGAGAATCGACGCCCGGAGATATTCATCCAGCACCTGGCGACCGCGCGGCGCTCCAAGGTTTCGGGCTTTAGCGGGCTGAATAGCGCGCCCAGCTGGTCACCGGACGGTAAGTTTCTGGCGCTGGTGTTGTCGAAGGACGGCAGCCCCGATATCTATACCCTGAATACGGCGACCAAACGTCTGAAACGCCTGACGCGACATCGCAGCATCGATACCGAGCCGGTATGGACGCAGGATGGTAGAAGCATCATCTTTACCTCCGATCGGTCGGGGGCGCCTCAACTTTACGAGGTCAAGGTCGCCGGCGGCAAGCCGCGGCGCCTGACCTTCGAAGGCCGCTACAATTCCGCGGCCGCGCTGTCACCCGATGGCAAGTTCATCACCATGGTGCATGGCGAGCGGGGGCAATATAAGATAGCCCAACTGGATCGCGAAACAGGCAATTTGACCGTGCTCACCGACGGCGCGCTCGACGAATCCCCGTCTTTTTCACCCAATGGAAAGATGGTGCTGTATGCGTCCACGCGCGGAGACAACGGCTTCCTGTTCGCGGTTTCCATCGACGGACGCGCAAAACACAAGTTATCAGACCAGGCCGGCGATATCCGAGAGCCGGTGTGGGGACCTTTTGAAAGTAAATAGTTACCGAATACTAGCGGAGCGGGATAAATATGAAACTAGACACACCAATTAAGTCATGGCTACTTGCCGGATTCCTGGCCTTGTTCATTTCAGCCTGTGCAACCACGCAGGAAGAAGTCATGCAAGACGGTCCGCCGGTTGACGATCAAACGCAGATGGATACCGGTGTAATTCAGGATGATGACACTGGCGCCGATGCCACCGGGCTGGAAGGCAGCGGCGATAGCGGCGCGACCGCGATTGCCGACGACGGCCCGATGAACGCGGTCGAAATGCTCGAACAGACGGAGGGCGCGCTCGCCAACCGCATCATTTATTTCGAATTCGACAGCGCCAAGCTGACCAGCGAATCCATCGAGATACTCGAGACCCATGGCAATTTTATTGCTGGCAACGGCGAAGTCACGGTGCGCCTCGAGGGTCACGCCGACGAACGCGGCAGCCGCGAGTACAACATTGCCCTCGGTGATCGTCGCGCGCAATCGGTGCGCAGGGTGTTGCTCTTCCAGGGTGCATCCACCGACCAGGTCGAGACCGTCAGTTACGGTGAAGAACAGCCGGCGGTGTCGGGCCACGACGAGGAAGCCTGGGCGCGTAACCGACGCGTCGAACTGATTTACACGGTGAATTGACATGCGTCCGGCGAAAAACTCGATTCGCAATGCGGGTCTGGGCGTACTGTTAGCGGTAATCGGACTGTCTCCTGCGTTCGCGCAAAGTGCGTTGACCCCGGAGCAGCTGACGTTGCGGGTCGAGCGTTTGACCGAATTGTCGCAGCGTTCGGAAGCTAAACTGGGCACGATCCAGGAGCAACTGGCCAAACTGACCGAGGATATGTCGCGGCTAGGCCGTTTGATCGATAATCGGGCGATGCTCGACATGATTCAGCTGGTGGATCAGCTAGCCGATGAAATCAGCCAGTTGAACGGCGCGATCGAGCAGCAGGGGTTTGACATCGAGAGCATCAAGAAACGCCAACGCGAGCTATATCTCGATATCGATCGGCGCATGCGCGACCTGGAAAGCGGGGCCGCCACGCGCGCGCCTGCAGGTTCGATCAGCGTGCCGCAGATTGAAACCCCGACCCCGGCGATCAGCCAGGCACCGGCCGTAGAACCGTCGATCACAACGACACAGTCTACGACCGCATCGGTATCGCAGACCCCGTCGGTGACGCAGAGCGAGGAAAAAGCGTCCTACCAGGCTGCATTCGACACGCTCAAGGAAGGGCGCTACAAGCAGGCGAAAACCGAGCTGAAAACCTTTCTGGACCGCTTTCCCAACAGCAGTTATGCCGGCAACGCGCAGTACTGGCTGGCCGAGGCGCACTACGTCACGCGCAATTTCGAGCAGGGTATTGTCGAGTTCAAACAGGTGCTGGACAAGTACCCAGGCAGCAACAAGGTGCCGGACGCGATGCTCAAGCTCGGTTATACCTTTTACGAACTCAAGCAGTTTCCGCAGGCGAAGTCGATATTGACCGACCTGCGCGAGAAGTTTCCCGATGAAACCGCGTCGCGCCTGGCCGCCAAGCGCCTCGACCGCATCCGCAAAGAGGGACACTAGCCCGCTTATCTCACCGATTTCCTGCTGCGGACACCGCAAAGCGCACTGTGGCGGACTACCCCGGTGTGCTAAAGCACATCGGGTTCGGCGGCCCGCTTAACGTAGTGCGAACTAAGTCTGCGCGGACCTCTGGTCCGTGCAGCCCACCACAGCGTCTTTGCGGCGCCCTCGCGACGTAAAACGGTGAGATAAGCGGGCTAGCCTGGTTTTAGATTTCACTTGAAATCGATCCGGGGATAGGTATTATTCCCCGTTCTTTCCGGGGGGCGTTAGCTCAGTTGGTAGAGCATCTGACTTTTAATCAGGTGGTCGGGCGTTCGAGCCGCCCACGCCCCACCATTTTTTCCGAAGGGAAATCAAACACTTAATATGGCTTGGTAACCATAATGCAGGAGTTCTCGGTGTGGAAAAACACCCAGAAAACACCTGATATTTTAGTTATTAGGAGCCAAGCCATGCACATCAGAACGATCTCCAAAAAAGATGGTACCAAATCTTATCGCGCCATTATCAAGACTGGCAGTAAAGAACTAGGTAAAACCTTCGCTAAAAAATTACACGCCAAGCAATGGGCGACCCGTATCGAGCACGATGCCGGGCTGTCGGTCGCACTTGGCTGTCAGGGTGTAACCACCACATTCGGGCAACTCGTCAATGATTACGAAACCGCAGACCGGACTGAATGGAATGCACTGCCGGAGAATCAGGTTCAATTCTGGGTCGATCACATCGGCTCGAAAACCAAGCTGATCGAGATCCGCAAATCTAACATCCGCGCTGGAATCGATAAGAAGCGGGCAACTCAGAGTCGGAAGGGATTGCCCGTCACCGCATCAACCCTGAACAACTACCTTGCCACCATGCGCACGCTCTGGCGATTCGCATCGAATAAATATGATTCCATCTCTCGGGAATTCATCTCCGACCTGAAACCACGTCGGGTCAACAACGCCCGCAAGCGGTTCCTAACCAAAGACGAACACGCTGACCTCCTGATTGCTTGCGGCGCGAGCAGGAGCTGTCGACCGGCACGATCAAAAACCGAATGGCAGCGATCCGCTGGTGGGCGAACAAGGTCGACAAGCGCAACTGGAGAAGATCCGCGACGAGCACGTGCGCATGAGCCTGGAACTGCAGCAGGCCTTCGGCCTACGCCGTGAGGAAGCGATGAAGATCCGCCCCTGTATCGCCGACCAGGGCGATCACCTGTTTCTGCAGCGCAGCTGGACGAAGGGAGGCCGAGAGCGAATTGTTCCGATCCGCACCGAGCTATAACGTTTATATCGCTTTGGTTTTGTCATCAGACACCTCCTGGCGCTACGCGCCTATTCTAGGTGTCCACCAATTCAGAGCAAGACCAAACGACCAATTCGAGACGCTTGGCGCTGTCGAACTCAAGAAATCTGCGTGAGACCCTCTTTATACTTTAGGTTCAGAAATATACTGACAGACCGATCGAGATCTCGGTCGCCTCTCCAGGATCGGTTCCCTCGATTCCGATTCGTGCATCGGCGGTGCGAGAAAGCCTTATCCGATGACCAACGCGGACTCTTGTGGATCGACCATCGACTCCTTCCGAGGCATCCTCGTGCTGAATGGTGGCGACCATTCGCTGAGACGAAGTCCAGTTCACGATCGCGCCAGCTTCCACTAGCAGCGCCAGCCCGCCGTCGTAGTGTTGTTGTGTCCTGAGGACTCCGCCCCCCATCGCATAGGCCGTATACCGATTCTTGCCGATAGACTTGCCTGCGAGAAACTCCCAGCGCAGGTCCAGGCAATCGAGGCAGTCCAGGTCTCTGCGCTCCGCTTCGAGCGAAACATGCCATGCGTATTTCCGCATTAATGGCAACGGGTTCTTTTCTATCTGCAGGTTCGTTACTCTGGCGAAAACCACGCGACTGATTTCCGGTTCGCCGAACCCAACGTCCACCTCTATTCGTCCGACCTCGAGTGCGGCTGCGGGTTGTCGAGCCGTGCTGCTATCCAGCAAGTCGTAGTGTAACGGTCTGAGAACCAGCCTTAATCCGGAGCCGTGCTCACTATTGTGAAGCGCGCTCAGTTCGAATCGCCCGGGGGGAGTCGCCTCCGAGACCGGAACGGCTGGCTCCAGGTCGAATTTCGTGTCGGCGGTCGGCAGCCCGAGGCGCTCCGCGAGCAGTCGACGTTCTATCTCCGCTATGCCTTCGTGTTTGGTGGTCTGTTTGAGAAAAGCCGCATGACTCAATAGTGTCTCAATCAAGGCGATCTTGTCCGTCGTCGAAAGCGATTGGTAGGGGTCTGTTTCAAGCTGGAATTGATCGATTGACGGCCATACGGCCAGCGCCACGTTTTTTTGAATCTCCGACAGCGCCTCGAACCGAGCTCGGGTAACCAGTTGGCGCGAAGGGATGTACTCGGGGTCTTCGAGTAATGGCAGGCCATTTTTCGACACCGCGGTTGCAGCCCGGATGACACCTTCCGGTGATTCGAAGGGAAGACCCGGGCTGTTAAGTGGTTGTTCGACAACGAGATCGAGTGTTCTTGCAATTCGAGTTGCGCAGTTTTGTCCAATAAAAAAATAGTCGTACTCTCGCCTCATAATTTCCCACAGGTGATTGAGCAGCAGGATACGCTCCCAGTCAGCCAGCCTCATCCGGTAGTACCAGAGGTTGCGCATCTCCGTTTCCGAGTAAACGGCACTGTTGCGATAGAAGGGCGCCTCGGAAAACATGGCCTGGTAACCCCCGATCAGTCCTTTTGTTATATATTTCACGAGACCGTCTTCCTCGGGAATATCGGCGCCAAAATTCAGACTCGTGTCCAGTAGCCGACCGACATCGCGTTGCGACGAGGGCTTGCCTGACGGGTCCAGGTGAATTAACAGATGCCCAAAATAGGATGCCGGATTGCCCAGATATCCCGAGACATAGACCAATCCGATGCTGGAATTCGAGTGTTTGTCCCACCAGTGCGCCCATTCCGGGCAGTCGACATTATCATGCCACGCCGCACCCGTCATGCGGGTTATCCAGTATGCGCGCGCCGGAAACCTGCAAAGGGCATGATCCCCCGGCTTGACGGGGCGCTGTTGCAAGGCAGCGATAGTTGCACGTAACTCGGCTTCCGGGTCTACAGGGCCCGATTCGGAGAGAAAAAAAGTGGGGTCTTTGACCGCGCTAACGGCCGTCTCGGGAAAACCCTCGTATTCGTAGTGCAACAGGGCCTTCCACGCCCGATGTTGCGACAGCTCGTGTAAATCGGCCGCCGACACGGCCGGGCAAACGAACAGTAGGAAAAGCACAACACCTTGCCGAATACACGACGACAGTGAAACTGCTTGCATGAATCGAAAGCCGCGAAGAATCAGCCGGTCAGGGGGTGACTACTCCTCTGGCTGGCTGCCCGGTCTGGTGAACGGGTTAACTGCTGAGGCAGCCCTCAGCGGAGGACGCTGCGCTTAAAAGGCTGGCGTAGTACGAATACGCTTTCTCGGCGCGTTCCAGGGTTGTGTAGTCAGCGCGGGTGGTTAGACCGTGCAAATCATGACGCAACTTTGCGGTTACTTCCTGTTGAGCAGCCGACTGACAGCCGACCAAGTCCATTGCCGCCGCCAGATGCTTGCCTTCCCCCATGGCGGTCTCTATCGCCAGTACGTCGTACGCCTCGTCGATGAAACGTGCAGTTTCCAATATCTTTGAACTGCAGGTTTCCGGAGATGCGGTCGCCGATGTAACCGCGGTAGTACCGGAGTCCCAAATGATGTTCGAAATAGCAGCAGCGGTACCGTTGTCGTCGAACAATCCCGCGCCAATGCCACAATGCCTCCATGGATTAATCTTCTGATCACCGTGACTGTCGGCAATTGCCGGCGAGCCGAAAATCAATAGACAAGCGGAAAGCAAGATTCCCGTGAGTGTGTTTTTTTGAATCATTATAAATAGCCCTTTAGTTAGATTATGAAGTTGTCAAAAGACCATACTTGCAGCGAAAAAACCTTCGCGCGAGCAATTCAACAACTCGTACAAACAATTAAACGGTGAAATTACTCGCGTTGATTGAGCTAAATCAACTTATCCTGAAAAAACTGTACGGGCAAAGGTGAGATCTTTGGTTCGATTTTAGACCGCTATTCGCCGGAAGTATATGTTAGGGTGCCAGTTCCAAGCGGCTGCTTCTGGCTTTCAGCTCAACCGGTGGCTATTTTCCGAAATAAAATGGTACGAAAAAATTTGGGAGGTAAGTGAGTTTTCGTTAAATAGGTATACTGTCCCCCGAATAGCGCCCCTATTACCTTGCGCTAATGCGCTATCTTCTTCAGCTACAAGCTTCGCCTTTTCGGTGAGTATTCTAGCCCGAATGCCTCGATTCAAATTTGCCCGGGCATCGTTTACAATTCTTTCAGGGAGCTACAGGGAGATTACCCATGATTCGATGGAAATATCTGCTCTTCATGACTTTTGTTGCCGCAATGCTTGCCGCCTGTGCCAGCCCGAGCGGCCCACCGTTTGTGTTGCAGCCCGCGGTGCAGGATCAGACCACAATTTATGCATTCCGAATCGCCAGTATTGTCGGCGGTGGTAACTCCTATCTTACTGCGGTCAATGACAAGTTTATCGGCAGGCTCGACTCGGGTACCTATGCCGTATACGTGACGGAACCTGGCAGGAAAGTCGTTTCGATGCGAGCCGGGTCAATCTTTTTCGGTGAAGGGGAAGAACTCGGCTGGGGCCTGGGGGCTTTTGTCGGCGCGGTCGACGGTTATGTCGAAATGCTCGAGTTCGATACCGAGCCAGGTAAAATTTATTTCGTGCAGATTCCCGATGGTGACCTAATTCCTAATGACGAGGCCCTGCAGATGATGGACCGGTTGGAAAACGTCACTCCGGAAGCCAAGTGATTCAGTTCCCGGTTTTTTTTGCGCGGAATCTGTGGCGCTAATTTTTGACTCGAAAAAGGCAGTCAATCAACTTTCAATCGTGGAAATCTTGGGGGGCCACTTCTGTGTACAGGCTTCAATGAATTTTATACCATGATCTCAGCAAGCCCTGATAATTCAGTTTAGGACGAACAGAAAAATGTGGGAGTGGCTTCTCAGCGAAGAAAACCGGGTCGTTCTCTCTTGG
>CAMYML010000130.1 GCA_947259305.1 uncultured Gammaproteobacteria bacterium
GGCGTCTTGTTCACGATGCTGATCATGGTCACCTATTTACCGGCCATACCGATGGCACTGGTCGAGTATTTTTATCGATAATCCCGCAAGGAGATTCAAACCTATGAGCGCAGAGTACATTCTGCTTGAACGTGAGCAAGATATCGCAACCGTCATCCTAAATCGCCCGCAAAAATTGAATGCCCTGATCAAGCCGATGTGGCAACAGTTAGGCGAAACTCTGCGCAGCCTCTCGGCCGACGACAGCCTGCGCTGTATCGTCCTGCGCGGCGCGGGCGACAAATCGTTTGCCCCGGGTAACGATATCTCGGAATTCAAAGATGCTCGCTCCAACAGCAGGGATGCGAAGGCATATGGCGAAATCCACCACCAGGCGCTGGCGGCAATATACGAGTGCCGTCACCCCATCGTTGCGCTAATCCAGGGTATTTGCGTGGGCGGTGGGCTCGAGATAGCGAGCCTGTGCGACCTGCGCATCTGCGGCGACTCGAGTCGTTTCGGCGTTCCCATCAATCGCCTCGGGCTATGTGTCGGCCTGCGCGAAATGCAGGGCCTGCACCAGCTGGTCGGCAAGGCCGTGACCATGGAAATCCTGCTCGAGGGGCGCGTTTTCGATGCCGCCGAGGCAATGCAGAAAGGGCTGGTGACGCGCGTGGTGGCAGATGACCAGGTTATCGAGGAAGCTTATGCCAGCGCGCGTCGAATCGCTGATGGCGCACCGCTGGTTGCACGCTGGCATAAGCAGTTCATGCGCCGCCTGGCCGATCCAGCACCACTGACAGAGCAGGAAAAGGATGAGAGCTACCGCTGTTATGACACCGAGGATTTCCACGTCGGCTACACTTCGTTCCTCGAAAAAACCAGGCCTGAATTCAGCGGCAAATAACGATGGCAGCATTCGGACCTCTGGCCGGTTTGAAGGTAATCGAACTGGCGCATATCATGGCCGGGCCGGTATGCGGGCAACTGCTCGCGGATATGGGCGCGGATGTAATCAAGGTCGAAAAAGTGCCGGGCGGCGACGACACGCGCCGCATGGTGCCGCCCGAAGTGAATGGCGAATCGGCCGCCTTCATGATTCTGAACCGCAATAAGCGCGGCACCGCGATCAACCTGAAATCGGCAGCCGGCAAGACCGTGCTGCGCAAGCTGCTGGAAACCGCTGACGTGGTCATCGAAAATTACCGGGTCGGCACGATGGAGCGTCTCGGCCTGGGTTACGAGAGTTTACGAAAACAGAATCCGGGGCTCATTTATTGCCAGATTACCGGCTTTGGCCGTACCGGCCCATATGCCGATCGCGCAGGCTTCGATCTGATCGCCCAGGGCATGTCGGGGCTCATGAGTGTCACCGGCGAAGGCGCGGGACGCCCACCGATCAAGGCCGGGGTTCCAGTCGGCGATATCAGCGCCGGCATGCTGGCCGCGATGGGCATACTGGCTGCCTATATTAACCGCCTGAAAACCGGTGCAGGTCAACTCGTCGATACCTCGCTGCTCGAGGGCAGCATCGTCAACACAGCCTGGGTATCGGCGATTTTTCTGGCGACCGGGGTTTCGCCCCAGGCCATTGGCTCGGCCCATCCCATGGCCGCGCCCTACCAGGCGCTGCAAACGGCCGACGGCTGGATCAATATCGGCGCCGCCAATCAGGCCAACTGGCTACGCCTGGTCGAAGTCGTCGAACTCCCCGAACTGGCACAGGACCCGCGTTTCATCGACAATGCCGCGCGCATGCAAAACCTGCCCGCGCTGATCGAAATCCTGAGTGAAAAATTAAGACGGCGCAATGCAGCCGACTGGCTGGCCAGGCTCGAAGCCGTGGGCGTGCCGGCAAGTCCCGTATTGTCGATCGGCGACATGCTCGCCGATCCGCAGGTCGTTGCCCGGGACATGGTGGTCGAGGTCGAACACAGCCGCATCGGGCGCACCCGCGCGCTCGGCTCACCGGTGAAATTTTCAGCTACGCCGACCCGTATCGAACGCGGCGCTCCCCTGCTCGGCGAACACACGCGTGAGATCCTGGCGGAATATGGCTATGACGATAGCGAGATCGAAACCCTGGCGGATGCCGGCGACGTTATTCTGCTGCCCTAGTGCTCACCCGGCCCGGTGCTTTTTTCCTGCCTTGCCGGGGCGCGCATGCGCGATCGGATGAAGCACCCGTAAGTACCCGCTCGACCTATTTATCGAACCGCAGGTTTGCGCGCACGCTCGGCATCCAGCAAGGCGCGTTTACGTTCGAGACCCCAGCGATATCCGCCCAGGCCGCCGTCACCGCGTAGAATCCGATGGCAGGGCACCAGCACCGCGACCTTGTTCGCGGCACAGGCGGAGGCCGCCGCGCGCACCGCCCTCGGTTTGTCGATCGCCTGCGCCAGCTCGGAGTAGCTGATCACATCGCCCTCCCGCAGGCTCAGCAGGAATTCCCAGACCTTGATCTGAAACGCGGTACCCCTGAGATCCAGCGGCAACTCCGGTCGCGGCCGCTTGTTCTGGAGGTAGCCGTTTAGCGCGTCGATCCATCGATCGAGCTGCTGCGACCCGGCGCCAGCGTATTGTAGCAATTCGGCCCGTGGGAACTCGCCCTGTAACTGCGCAATCAGCGCGTCGCGATCGTCACCGAACTGGGCGAAACAAACCCCGCGATCGGTGGCCGCCATCAGTATCGGCCCGAGCGCGGTCTCGCGACAGGCCCAGGTAATCCTTTCCCCCTGGCCACCGGCTCGGTAGCTTTTCGGAGTCATGCCGATATTGTGCATGGTCTGGCCGTAAACCCGGCTGGTGGAACCGTAACCCGACTCGAAAATTGCATTGGTGATATCGGTGCCGGCGCGCAGCAATTGCCTGAAACGCTCGCTGCGCGCGGCCTGCTGGAATTTCTTCGGCGACACGCCGAATATCGATTTAAACACCCGCTGCATGCGCGATGACGACAGGTGCACGCGTGCCGCCAGCGTCTCCAGGGTTAGACTGCTGTCGGCGTTATCCGCGATGAATCGCGCCAGCTCGACAAATTTTTGCAGGGTTTTATCGCTTTGCTGTGACATGGGGACAATCATACTCCGCCTGGTTTGTGTGCGCTCAAGTTAGCTCAACGAGGCGGAGAAAACTCTCCGATTATTGCTGTCTGACACCAGCGTGGCTTTGCGGGTTTCCCGGTGTTACCGTGAGGGACCAGGCAAATGGTCGAACCCGGGCCGTGACTGGAAATGCGGCCTGAACCGAGGCCGGTTGACTATCCGCTAAAAAAAAGAGAATCACGTCCTCCCGGCTCTTCCTGTTCATAAAACGCCTTGACGCTGCCGTCCTCGAGCAGCTCCAGCACGATGCGCAGCGGAAAAGAGGCATAGAAGAACGCCGGGATAGCGGGATTCAGGGTATCCGATTTTCGGCTGCCGTCGGGGTGGGTCCAGCTCAGCTCGATCCCCTGTTGCGGATAAGGGCGCTTACCAAAACGGTCATCGCACATCGCAAATTTAGCGACTCGCGAGCAGTTCAGCACCTTCGGCGAAGCGGTCATCCGCAGGCTGACATCCTGGATCGTCGCGCCCGTTAGATTGACCACCTGTACCTCATTGAAATAATAGCGCGGATTGTAGCCGGTTGCGCAGGCGCTGATAAAACCACCGGCAAGCAAGATCATTAACTTTTTCATATCAATTCCCGTCGATTTTCCATAGCTATATGTTGGACTATCGAAATTGTATTTCGTTTAACGCGATTATTCGACTTCCAAACCCGCTTCGAGCAGCAGCCTGCGGGCATAAACCACCGGCAGGCCAAAGTTGGAACCGCCGTATTCCGGGATAATCGCCGTATTGATCGCGATCGCCTCCCCATTGATATCGAGCACCGGCCCGCCGCTGCCACCATGGGTGGTATCGGCGTCATAAACCACGGTCGCCTCCGAGATCTGACCGACTATGCCGCGACTCGCCAGCGGGCGAATAAACCGGGCTCGCGACAGGCGCTCGGCAACCTCCCAGAAACCGAGACTGTCGTCTTGCTGCAATTCGGCAAGAAAACTGTCCCCTGTCTGCGCCAGCATGGCGCGCAAACCGGTAGGATAACCCATGACGATCACTTCGTCGCCGGGTTGTGGCGGTCTGTTGCTGAGTTTGAGATAGGGTAGATCGCTGACGACCTGGTTGCAGGTCAAAAGCGCCAGGTCTGTTTCCTCGCTGGCCTTGAGCAATTCCACCGGAAATGCTCTCTCGATGTCCGGCACGTAGCCCAGAAAACGGTTAATTACCGGCTCCATTCCCTGCGCCATTAACGCTTCGAGGCTGGTGTCGTCTTCCCACGGCAAGGCAACGTGTCGGTTGGTCAGCAACGCACCTTTGTTATTGACGAGAAAGGCGGTACCGGTAAATTCCCGCCGCGCAATTTCGCCTTCACCTTCGAGCGTCAACAACGGCTGCCCCCGCAGAGAAAACAGCGGCCGCCCATCGGCATCGGTTTGATAGCGCAGCATGCGCTTCGATTCGATATCTCGGAATCCATAGGACCCCTGCAGAAACACGATAGACCGGGTCGCCTCGGCGATAACGCGGGTGCTCGCCTCGCTGCGCTTCTCCAGCTGCTCCAGCCTTTCCGCGGCTGCGCTCAACGAATGTCGCAATTCCTGGCGCAGCCGGTTCAGGTCTGCCGGCCGCAACGCTTCCTCTTTGGTGCGAGTCAGGTTGCGGGCAAAATCTTCAAGTTGATGCGCGCTGGTTTCCGCCTGTTGTTGCAGCGTCATTCCCGCGCGATACTGCTGGTAAGCAATGATACCGAGTATCACCAGCGCGATGACTACGGTCATGCGAAATAACACGGTGGTCTCGAATGCAAAATCATGCGAGAAATCGCCCAGGGCTCTCTGCCAGCGAGCCCTCCAGGGTTGCCGGCTGACACGCGTATAGTCGATTGCATCGTCGAGCATGTCGCCCAGCGAGCGCCTGAGGCGGCCACCCTGACGATGCATTCGATAGCGCGACAGGGGACCCTTATCGCCAAACTCGATCAGGTCCCGCTGTTCGAGCTGTTTCGATTCGATCCGCTCGCCGTTTATCCATAACGGGGTTTCTTCAAATGCCTCGATCTCGTAGCTGGCACCGGAACGGTGCAGCCGTGCCACCACGCCGTTTTCCAATGGATTACTGCCGACTTCGGCAACGCGAATCATATCCGCCTCGTTGAGCGACACCTCCAGCGTCGGCCCGGTAAGCCAGGATGCGGTGCCGCGCGCCGGGCCAGTCAGAATTTCCAGCGAGGCGGTGGCGGACTCGTCGACTGCGGCGCCGGTCAAAGGGATCGAATCGCCGATTTTAAAAAGCCTGCTCGGGAATGGCGGCGTTGGCAACCGGCCATACCGCGTCGGTCATCCACATATTCTCGAACTCGCCATCGAGCTGCTTGCTCAGGCGAAACGCAAATACCACCGCGCGGCCATCCGGCGCGGTTAAATGCACCATTTGATAGGCCTTGTTACCCGCCAGGAAGACTTCGCTGAAATCACTTTCGACATGGTCGACCATGATCCCGTAAGGCGGCCCTTTTACCATGCGGACAAACTTGTCCAGCGGTCCGGTATTGACCCGGTTGGCCGGCGAGGCAAAGGAAAAAGTCGTTTCGATGCCGGCATTGGCGTAAGGCTCGTCATTGTTGGACAAAGCATTGATAACTATCTTGACGACGTCCTGCGGCTCGAGGTCCACCGAGGGACGAGGCCGGACCGCGCCTTCGGGGCTGTCGTTGAGCGCCGCCAGAGACGACATCGAAAGCGTCCCGGCCAGCAGCACGAGGCTGAGTCCTGCGGATTTGAATCTGTTCATTAATCTGACCTCCGGCGCCAAGAATACGCCTTAAAACGGCGCTTGTCAGGCAAACCGGGAACAGGTAAATCGTCGTCAGGTCTCGGTTTAAGCGGCGACGACTTCGGCGCTATCCATGTGAAGCTTGTGCAGCAGGCGGATACCATGCACCTGCCGAAATCGGCTACCCTGTCGCGACGGACCGCAAAGGGCTATACTGCCCCGATGAGATTCATTCTCACTATCCTGTTACTGCTACCCGCGCTGACGCAGGCTGCCAGTATCAAGCAGAATAACTCGATTACCTGCATCAGCGACCAATCCAGCCTGCAGGGCCGCCACAAGGAGTTCGTCGCCCGCAAAAATTCGGAAAAGGCCAAATCCTGGTTTTCCGAATGGATGATGGCGGAAAATTTCGGCAACATGAAATCAAAGATCTTTTTCACCTGGAAACCCAAAACGGCCAAGGGTCCGGCGATCGATATCGATACCACGGACAAGGCGCACAATCTGGTGCAAATCCGCTCGCAGACCAAAAGCAGCCTGATCGTAGTGTCGTCGGCGTCGAACCCGATGTCCACCGAAAGCTGGACCTTCGTCTTCAATTTCGAAGTAGAAACCATGATCGCGACGCGCGTGCAAAGCAATATCGGCGGGGTCAAGGGCGAAGTAATTACCTATGATTGCCATTTCGAGAGCCTCGAGCTCGACGCTTTGGGCCAGTTCGAGGTTCGTTCCGGGGCTCGCTCAGGCTGAGGATTCAGGTTCAATTAAGCCTGCCCTGATAATCTCGGGAGCGATTGCTTACCAACAGGAAAGGAGTTGTCGTGATCCCGACAGGACCCCTGATTCAAAGGGAACTATTGATTTTGCTAGCTAGGACCGATAAGGTTGGCGATTATAAAAGAATCCGGGCATCGAATAAGACTATGAACCCGGCAAATAACTATATACGAAGAGTCACAGCAGCAGCCGAGAATCCCACATTATGTCGAATGATGATCACCTGGTTCGCTTTGTCGATATACAGAAAAGTTACGACGGCGAATCGCTGGTAGTAAAAAACCTGAACCTGGACGTCGCCAAGGGCGAATTCCTGACCATGTTAGGCCCATCCGGGTCCGGCAAAACCACCTGCCTGATGATGCTGGCCGGTTTCGAACCGGCAACCCATGGCGAGATTTACCTGAAGGAAAACCCGATCAACAAGGTGCCGCCACACAAGCGCGGCATCGGCATGGTATTCCAGAACTACGCCCTGTTCCCGCACATGACGGTGGCCGAAAACCTTGCCTTCCCGCTCGAAGTACGCCACGTGGACAAGGCCGAGCGTGAGCAGCGCGTGAACCGAGCGCTCGACATGGTGCAGCTCGGCGCCTTCGGTGATCGGCGACCGGCGCAGCTCTCCGGTGGACAGGCGCAGCGTGTCGCGGTCGCGCGCTCGCTGGTATTCGACCCCGACCTGGTACTGATGGATGAACCGCTCGGTGCACTCGACAAGAACCTGCGCGAACAGATGCAGTACGAAATCAAGCATATTCACGAAAATCTCGGGCTGACCGTGGTTTACGTCACCCACGACCAGAGCGAGGCGCTGACCATGTCGAACCGCATCGCGGTCTTCGACGACGGCATTATCCAGCAATGCGCGCCGCCCGATGTGCTCTATGAGAAGCCGGAAAACGCCTTTTGCGCCAATTTTATCGGTGAAAACAACCGCCTGATAGGCAACGTGGTCGAAGACAACGGCGATATCGTCAAGGTCGAAATCGACGGCGATGCCGGTACCGTGTTGGCGAAAAAAGTCAATGTCGAGGGGGTCGGCAGCCGTAGCACCCTGTCGCTGCGTCCGGAGCGCGTCACCGTCAATCCCGAAGCGGGATCGATGCAAAACATTTTTTCCGGTCTTGCCGAGGAACTGATTTACCTGGGCGACCATATCCGCACCCGTTTCACGGTCTGCGGACACGACGATTTTATCGTAAAGATTCCAAATTCAGCCAAGCACGCGCACCTCAAAGAAGGTGAAACCGTGAATATTGGCTGGGACGCGGAAGACTGCCGAGCCTTGGATCCGTCCGATTAACCGCGCAGTATTTTTTTAGCAAAGAGTAGTAGTAAACCGAAGAGGAGAAACTCTAAAATGAAATCAACATTGAAATTAACCCTGCTGGCTTCAGTGGTTGCGGTTACCACCGCGGCCCAGGCTGAAGTAAACATCGTTTCATGGGGTGGTGCTTACACGGCCTCACAGCAAAAAGCCTATCAGGCGACCTACAAGGACCCCGATAGTATCAACTTTATCAACTACAACGGCGGCCTCGGTGAAGTCCGCACCCAGGTAGAATCCGGTAACGTAACCTGGGATATCGTCGATGTACTGCCGCACGAAGGGCGTGTGGGCTGTGACGAAGGCCTGTTCGAAGAACTCGATCGCAGTGCTTTTAAGCCGGCTCCGGACGGCACTTCGATGGACGACGACATCATGGTACAGCTTCCCAATGATTGCGTGGTACCACAGATCTTCTGGTCTTACGTGCCTTTTTACCAGGAAGGCACCTTCAAGGGTGAGCAGCCGAGCACGATTGCCGATTTCTTCAACGTCAAGAAATTCCCCGGCAAGCGCGGCATTCATACCTGGCCAAACGCACTGATCGAAATGGCGCTGCTGGCTGACGGCGTCGCGGTCAAGGACGTCTACAAGGTCATGAGTACAGACGCCGGCATCGACCGCGCCTTCAAGATGCTCGACAAGATCAAGGACCACTCAGTGTTCTGGTCTTCCGGCGCCAAACCGCTGGAACTGGTGCAGTCGGGTGAAGTCGCGATGTCGCTGGCCTATAACGGCCGTATCGGTGCCGCGGTGCTGTCCGAAGGCGCCAAGTTCGTTACCGTCTGGGACGGACAGGTTCTGGAAGAAGAATGGCTGGTCATGGTCAAGGGCGCGCCCAATAAGGAAGCCGCGATGGACTTCCTGATTCACGCCTCCACGACCGAGTCGCAGGCAGAACAGGCCAAGTACATCAACTATGGTCCGATGCGTTCCTCCGCGTTTGACATCATGAAAAAAGGCGAGCCCTGGTTCCACAATGGCAAAACCATTATGGAACACATGCCGAACCGTCCTGAAGTCATGGCACGTTCCGTGGTCGCAAACCCCGAGTGGTGGGCGGACTACGGCGATTCCATCGGCGAGCGTTACACCGCCTGGATGGGTCAGTAGTAAAACGAAACTTGGGGACGGATTTAGATCCGTCCCCGACTTTCCTCGATAGCCGATAAAAAAATCATGAGTGCAGCACCCGAGACAATTGAAGGACCCCTGCTAACCGCCGACGGCGTTCCGCTGAAGGATAGCCTGCAAAAATCCCTGCGCCGAGCCAAGCTGCGCGCGATCATGCTGGTGGGCCCGCCGCTGTTATTCCTGATTTTTTTGTTCATTATCCCGATCGGCAACATGCTCACACGCAGTGTCGACGACAAACTGATTAACCAGGTACTGCCGAATACCTTCGAGGTCTTCGAGTCCTGGGACAAAGTCAGCGAACCCTCCGAGGAGATGTTCGCAGCCATACATAAAGACCTGCTCGCCGCTGATAAAACCGACGTCGGTAAAGCCAGCGTGCGCATGAATTATGCCAAGCCCGGATGGCGCAGCCTGGTCAAGCGTACCGCGCGCAAGATCAAGAAAATGGAAGCCCCCTACAAGGAGGCGTTTGTCGCAGCCGACGAGCGCTGGCTTGACCAGGAGTTCTGGTTATCGCTGGGGATCATGAAAGACAAGCGTACCTTTGGC
>CAMYML010000131.1 GCA_947259305.1 uncultured Gammaproteobacteria bacterium
TAGCCGGTTTTGAACATCCACCACACCAACGCCAGGCAGAGCAGCAGGAACAGGCTGATCATGGCAAGGCTGATGCCGACGCTGACATCGGCCACTTCGAAGAAACTCCAGCGGAAGCCGCTAATCAGGTAGAGCACCGGATTGAATAGCGTTACCGTCTGCCACACCGGCGGCAGCATGCTGACCGAGTAAAAGCTGCCGCCCAGAAACACCAGCGGCGTGATCACCAGCATCGGAATCAACTGCAGTTTCTCGAAGTTCGTCGCCCACAGCCCGATGATAAATCCGAACAGGGCGAAGGAAATGCAGGTCAGCACCAGAAACAGCACCATGATGAACGGGTGCGCAATATTGAGGTCGACGAACAGGTTGGCGGTAATCAGGATGATGATGCCGAGGATCAACGATTTCGAGGCAGCGGCACCGACATAACCAACCACGATTTCGAAAAACGAGACCGGCGCCGACATCACTTCGTAGATGGTGCCGGTAAACTTGGGAAAGAATATTCCAAACGAGGCGTTGGCAATACTCTGCGTCAGCAGCGACAGCATGACCAGCCCCGGCACGATGAACACGGCGTATGGAATCCCCTCGACCTCCTGGATGCGCGAACCGATGGCGGCGCCGAAGACGACAAAATACAGCGAGGTCGAAATCACCGGCGAGGCGATGGTCTGCAGCAACGTGTTCCAGGCACGCAACATTTCGTACTTGTAGATGACCTTGATCGCCTGAAAATTGATCATCGTGAATTAACCAGCCTTACAAAAATTTCTTCCAGCGAGCTCTGGCTCGTTTTCAAATCCTTCAACGACAGGCCAACGTCGTTTAGTGTCTGCAGCAGCGATGTGATGCCGGTTCTTTCAAGATCGGTGTCATAGGCATAGATCAAGCGGCTGCCGTCCGCCGAGTGTTCCAGGTTGTAGCCCTCCAACGCCGCCGGTAGCTCATCAATCGATTGCTTCAATTCGATCTGCAGGGTTTTCTTGCCCAGTTTCTGCATCAGGCACTGCTTGTCGTCGACCAGCAGCAATTCGCCCTGGTTGATAATGCCGACGCGATCGGCAATCTCTTCAGCCTCTTCGATATAATGCGTCGTCAGAATAATCGTGACGCCGGACTCATTCATCCGGCGCACCAGTTTCCACATGTCCTGGCGCAACTCGACATCGACGCCCGCGGTCGGTTCGTCAAGAAACAGGATGCGCGGCTCGTGCGACAATGCCTTGGCGATCAGGACACGCCGTTTCATACCGCCGGAAAGCTCGCGTAACTCGCTGCCGCGCTTGTCCCACAACGACAAATCCTTGAGCAACTGTTCGAGATAGGCTGGATCAGGCGTCTTGCCGAACAGGCCACGACTGAAGTTCACCGTATTCCAGACCGTGTCGAATGCGCCCAGGGTCAACTCCTGCGGCACAAGTCCGATCAGGTTGCGGGTAAGCCGGTAGTCGCTGACGATATCGTGTCCGGCGACGCTAACCGATCCCGCACTGGCGGAGACGATGCCGCAGATAATCGAAATCAAGGTCGTTTTACCGGCGCCATTGGGGCCCAGCAAGGCCAGAATTTCGCCCTCGTGGATGTCGAGATCGATGGTTTTGAGCGCCTGGTGACCGCTGTCGTAAACTTTTGACAGCGACTGGATACTGACTATGGGTTGCATCGCGCGATTCTACTATTAGATCATAGGATTGAATACGGCTATATGACGATCTGCGATCATCGAGTTTCAACTTCTATTTGTTCGGTTATACTCAGGTGCTTGCAAGTCCCGGATTAAGGCAATGACAGTTTTCAGGTTTCACTCCGAGCCGATGCAGGATCAATGGTGCGATGCCTACGGCCATCTCAACGAAGCTTATTACCTGCTGCCGTTTACCAACACGACCTGGATTATGCAGGATCACTTCGGCATCGGCACCGATTACTTCGACGACACCGGTTGCGCGATATACACGGTCGAGACTCACCTGCGCTACCTCGACGATGTGCGCATGCCGGCGACCATGGATATCGAAACCCTGATGCTCGGCTCGGACGCGAAAAAAATCTGGTTTGCGCACCAGATGCTGGTCGACGGCAAGATCTGCGCCACCGCGGAATTCATGACCCTGCATTACAATACGCGCGAGGGCCGCACCGTGGAATTGCCGGCAGCGGCACAGCAGGCCCTGCAAGCCGCCGCAGTCGCCGAATTGCCCGACTGGGTGGGACGTCAAATCAGCCTGGTCAAGCAGTAGCAGGCCGCAGCGGTACGTTCAGAAAAACCCCGAACTCGCGGGCGACATTACAGCTCACCCGCGCATGCACCCGTCCCTGTCGATCCCTGAAGGATTGCTCCCGGGTGGCCGGGAACACGCCTTCGTGCCAGATCCCGGGATGGATATACAAGCCGCGGCTGCCGTCGCACCAGAGTGCGACGATATCGTCGAGCTCGAGATCGTCACCCGGCAGGGCGACCGGCACCACGAAAGCTTGTCGATCGAGTGGATAAAAAAGTTGCCCGCCGTCCGGGTGATAATTTAAATGCCACAGCAGCACGCTTTGCGGATTGTCCAGCGTGACGTTCGCATCGGCACTGCCCGGGTTGGTCGACCAGCCAAGTATGTAATGCCCCTTGACCGCATCGTTACTGCCATACAAAATCTCGCCCTGCCAGGCGCTGTGAAAAATACCTTCGACCACCCCGCCCTCGTCGCCGGTGCCGGCATCGACCGGACGCCAGCCCTGCGCCGGCCATTGCACAATTTCGATATCGAAGGCTTCCGGGTCGTCCACCAGGCAACCATAATCCCCGACCGTTTCGTCACTGGCGACAACCAGCGGAACATCATGCCAGGGCAAGCGCTCTGGTACATCGGGAGACAGGTAATCGACAGGTTGCGGCACTAAAAGTTTTCTACCCAGGGTCGTAAATCGATTTCATGCGACCATGCACTGCGGTGCTGCTTCAACACCGCCATATAGGTATGTGCAATCGCGTCGGGTTCGAGCTGGGCATCGTTACCATTGCTGCTGGCCGCGTCGCTACCCAGGTCGCGCCCAGGTGAAGCAATGCCGCCATCGATAATGAAATGCGCAACGTGAATGTTTTCAGGCCCGAGTTCGCGCGCCAGGCTCTGCGCCAGGCCGCGCAGGGCAAACTTGCCCATTGCGAACGGCGCAAAATTCGGAAAGCCCTTGATACTCGCGGTCGCACCGGTAAAAAACAGCGCCCCGCCACCAAGCTGCTGCATGCCAATCGCCGCCTGCTGCGCCACCAGGAAAGCGCCGTACGCGGTTTGCATTAGCGAGTCCAGCACCAGCTCGGGATCCAGATTGGTAATCGAGCCGGCGGTATAGGCGCTGGGATTATATAAAACGACTTCGGCGATACCCAGCGCCTGCTGCATCGAATCGAACAGCGCCTTGACCGAATCAACCGAGGATGCATCACAGCTGATGGCGTGGGCATCGATCTCGGCGCACAGGGCATCGAGCTTATTTATATCGCGAGCGGCGAGTACGACCTTGTAACCTGCAGCGGCCAGCGCGCGCGCAAAGGCGGCGCTGTTGCCACTACCCGCGCCAACAACCAGGGCGATTTTCGACATGTCATCCTCCGACGAGCTGTGAATATCAGAGCGTCATTAAACCGCCCGCAAGATGAATTGTATAGCGGAAATTAAAACAACGCTTTTTTGAGTAAATTGAAGGAAATCAACAAGCCCAATATCAGAAACCAGGTGGTCGGGGCCATCGTTTGCCACAACTCGTTCGCCATCGAGATCAAAAGGTCCATAGTTACCTCGTATTTCTCTAATCTAGATTAATAATACATCGCAACTATATGTTATATAACAATAAAGTCAATTTTAATTATTGGCGTTTTTATGCTTTTTAAATTACACGGATCGTTTTCGCGGACACAGAGGGGTGATTACATCATTTTTGACACTGGTCTCGATACCTTTGCCAGATCAGGCTGACCGCTTCGGTCAGCTCGGGGTCACCCGCCGCAACGCGTTGATCCATCAGCGCGGGGCTAATCCATAAACCGTCGTCAATCTCCTCCGGGTGCAGCACCATCGGACCATCGAAGCCGTAGCGATAGACCATGCAGTGTTCATTGCCGGTGAGTACGGAAGCTGGCAGCTTGAAGAGCTCCTCAAAATCCTGCACCGCGTCTATGCCAAGCTCTTCACCGATTTCTCGCCGCGCACATTCGAGATAGTCTTCACCGCTGTCGACATGACCGGCAGCCGACGAATCCCACTTGCCCGGCTGCTCATCCTTGCTTAGCGAGCGCTTTTGCAGAAACAGTTCACCCTTACTGTTGAACACCAGGATATGAACCGCACGATGCATCAATCCCCGAGCGTGAATTTCGCCGCGGGTTTTAACCGCGACGATACTGTCGTTTTCATCGACGACGTCGAGTAGTTCATGACTGACAGACACAGCTTTCCCGAATTGAATGAAGTATCGCGAAGTCTAACCTCATTGATCGGAAAATCGAATTGCCTTTGCACAAACAATGATGAATCATTTACCGAATGACTGGATTGCGATAACCATGCCGGCATCTGAACCTCGCTTCGAGGTAGCCACGCAACTGCCCTACGTGAAATACACCGACATCCTGGAGTCGAGTGAGCAGCACCTGGCATGCCTGGAGTTATATTCGCAGCTGTCATGTCGACCTCGACGAGTTTTACTCGCGCCTGCGAATCATCTATCGTGAGCGCAAGGATCCACGTTGATGGATAACCTTCAGGAAAAACTGAGCAGGAGTCACTCATCGAGCCGGAACTGTTTGTTTCGTTTGTCATATTCGGCGTCATCGCGGCGATTACGCCCGGACCCAACAACGTCATGCTGACTACCACCGGTCTGAACTTTGGCGTGCGCCGCGGGCTGCCGCACCTGCTCGGCATCTGTATCGGCTTCCCGGTGATGCTGGCGCTGATCGGGCTCGGTTTCGGCACCCTGTTCGAGCTTTACCCGATTATCCACGATGTCATCAAGGTCGTTGGTATTGTGTACCTGCTTTACCTGGCCTGGAAAATCGCCGGTACGCGCAGTAACAGCAGCCCGGTCGAGCAGGCGAAACCGATCAATTTCTGGCAAGCCGCGGCATTCCAGTGGGTTAACGTCAAGGCCTGGATCATGGGCAGCAGTGCGCTCGCCGCATACACCACGCTGGATGACAACTTTTTCATCCAGGTGGCGATAATCTGTTTCACGTTCATGATAATAACCTTCCCCTGCGCCGGCGTGTGGCTGGTCTTTGGCGCCGGGCTGCAACGCTTTTTGCGCGATCCGAAACACCTCAAGTTATTCAACATCGTTATGGCCCTGCTGCTGATAGCCTCAATTATGCCCGTCATCTGGGAGATGTTAGCCAGCTGACAAATTCAGCATCCGGGTCAGGGTGAAATCCAGGCTCAGTAATTTTCACTCGGAGCCAAAATTAACCTGTCTGGTTACTGGGACTTCAAAGATTCCTGTTCCAGCGACAGGTAGATGCCGTAAGCGTTGCGGCGGTTGGCCTCGAGAAACGCGGGGTAATCGTAGAAATCGCCCCAGTCGGTTGCTTCGTAAGCCTCGTCGAACGGAATCCAGTCTTCCACCGCCTGTTGCATCGAAGCGCGCACGAAGGACAGGTAGTTTTTGGTCAGCGATACGATCTCGCGCGGGCTCTCGGCCGCCTTACCATGACCCGGAACGATCACTGCAACCTCGGCCTGCTCCATTTCATTCAACACCTTGAGCCATTCGGCCGAACTCGAAGTCCCGAGGAAAGGGATTCGATCCTGGAAAATTATGTCCCCCGAAAACAACACGCCATCGTTTTCGACAAACAGCACCAGGTCGCCCTCGGAATGAGCACTACCGACATCGACAACGCGAATGCTGACACCACCCAGCATAAAACGCTCTTCACCCTGCAGGTACCGGTCGGGGTGCACGATCCGCGTATTCTCGTCGACCCAGGGACTCAGGCTCACCCTACGCTCGTCCAGTCGTTGTTGCGCCACTTCTCCCTCGAGATAACGCTTGGCGCCGTCCGAGGTGATAATTTCCGCACCGCTACCGCTGAAGGCCTGGTTGCCGTACATGTGATCGGCGTGGTAATGGCTGATGTAAATCCGCTTGATTGGCGCCTCGGTAACCGAGCGTATCGCGGCCAGCAGTTTGACTCCAAGCGCCGGCGTGCCGAGCGTGTCAAACACGACTACACCGGCAGCGGTGACGACAAAGGCGGCGTTGGAAATGAAGCCGTAATTATCGGTCGCCACCCCGGTGCCGCCGGGAACATACCAGGCATGTTGCGATACCCGCGTCGGCGTCATCTCTACCGGCACCAGCAAATCTTCGGCGGCCCCAACGCTACCGCTGAAAACCAGCAGGACGGCAAGGCCCAATGCTCGCAACCAGGCCGTCATGTTTACTGGTTCTGGGAGTTGGCAGTGATGAAGTTTTCGACAATTTCGACTTCGACTGCCCCGGCCTGCTTGGCCTTTAACTCGCCGTCAGGCGCGAAGATCAAAAAACTGGGAGTGCCAACCCAGCGGCTGCCGGTGGTGAGCTGATAGTAGCCGGCAACCACCTCGGGCTCGCCGATCAGGTTGTCGAATTCAAGTTCATGGCGTTGCATGAATTCCAGTGCCTGCGGTTTTCTTTCCTCGCCATCGAGGGTGATGCCCAGCACCAGTGCATCGTCGCCGTGGTGCCGTTGATGAAATCTCTGGTAGTCGTCCACTTCGCGCTCGCAAATCTCGCAATCATGCGCCCAGATCATGACAACCAGCCATTTTCCGGGTTGGCGGTAATCGTCGATGGTATCGAACGCGTCGGATTTCAGGTTTTGAAACAGGGGTGATTCGGCCTTGACGGCGCCAGCAGCCAGGCACAGCAAGGATATCGCAACAATCGTTTTCAGGGCGAAGCTTTTACGAACCAGGGTTGCAAACATAAAATCTCGAAATAAAAATTCTGGACGGATATAAAAAATTGCCGGCAAGCTATTTTACGCTGTGCCGGCAATCTGACTACTAATAAACGAAGTTCAACTATGGCTTGATGTACGAGTACCCCATGGCTTGTAGTTTGGCGACCTCGGCCACCCCGCTGGGCACGATATCTTCCTGTCATCCGCATTCGCATGTTTGAACTTCTTCAACTTGTCCAGCGAATCGGGCTCCAGCAACAAAGCCAGACCGTTACCATGCAATACCACCTTGAGATCGAGATTCTCGGCGCCCACCGCGTTGATATGATTCTGAATATTGCGCAGGGCACCGGCCTGCTGCTTGGGGTTATCGTAATTGATATGGTAAACCACCTTTTGCTTGCCATAATCACCGGCACCTGCCTGCCCGGCGACCAGAAAGCTGGATACCAGCAAAGTAGTAATCACTAGTCTTGTAATCGTTTTCATATTTCCTCCTCAACTTATACATTAGTTCGCGCCAAGCTTAATGCAGTCCGGCTGGAAATATAATCAGGGAATACCCCTACAGCGGCGCCCTCAAATTTTATCCTTTAATATCAGACAGATACGCACTAACTCGGACAGCGACCTGGCTGCGGTCTTTTCCATCACCCGGGCACGGTGTATTTCCACGGTCTTTTCGGAGATCCCAAGTTGCGCGGCGACGGCCTTGTTGGTATTACCCTCCACCACCAGGCACATGACTTCACGCTCACGCTCGGTGAGATTTTCCAGCGCGCCAGCCACCCTGGTTTTCTCACTCTCGGCATCGCTGATTTCACGACCCAGCTCGAGCGCGATTTTGACACAGGTCAGCAATTCCTCGTCGGCATAAGGCTTTTCCAGGAAATCGTACGCTCCCTGTTTCATTGCCCTGATCGCAACCGGGACATCGGCATGACCGGTCAACACGATAACCGGCATCAGGTTATGCCTGGCATTGAGTTCTTCCTGGAGCTGCAGCCCGCTTTTACCGGGCATGCGGATATCGACCATAATGCAGCCGCTGCAGTCGCTGTTCCAGTATTCGAGAAACGCCTGGGCCGAGGCGAAAGCCTGTGACGCGATACCCTCGGTGCCGAGCAACCAGCACAGGGATTCGCGCGCGGACGGGTCGTCATCGACCACGTAGACCACCTGTCCATTACTAGCGTTGTGATCTTTCACGCTCATGCTATCGGCAGCGTGAAGCGGAAGGTCGGACGCTGTGCCTCGTCGACCAGGTATTCGATCGTACCGCCATGCGCTTCGACGATTGAGCGACTGATCGACAACCCCATACCCATGCCCTCGGACTTGGTGGTAAAAAACGGATCGAACAGATGCTCTATTACCTCTGCAGGCAATCCCTCGCCATTATCGCTCACCGCCACGGCCACGGCCCCCGAGCCGTTGCTGACGACATCAATCCCGATTTCCTTTACCGGCCGATCGACGGCCCCGACGGCGTCGGCGGCATTGACCAGCAAGTTGACGACGACCTGCTCGATCTGCACCCGGTCAGCGACAATATCGATAACATCGTTGTCACAGTTAAGCCTGACGTCGATGCCGTACTGAACCAGGCGAGGGTGCAGCAGCTCAACCGCGGAATAGATGCAACCGCGCAGATTAAAGTGCTCGAGTTTGTGCTCCCCACGTTTGATGAACTCGCGCAGGCCCTTAATGATACCGGCGGCACGTCGCGCATCGTTACCGATGTTGACGATGGCCTCGTGCAACTCCGCATCGGCATCGCCATTGCCCCGCTTTTGCAGCAAGCGCAGGCTACCGCTGCTGTAGTTCAGTATCGCGGTCAGCGGCTGGTTGAGTTCATGCGCGATCCCGGTAGCCATCTCGCCCATGGTGTTGAAGCGGGAGATATGTGCCAGCTGTGCCTGGTTTTCCTGCGCCTGCCGATTGATCTCGGCCAGCTCTGCCGTACGTTCCGCGACCCTCGCTTCGAGTTCGTCCTTATGTTTTGCCAGCAGTTCCTGGGCCTGCCTGCGCTGGTTGGCCTCATCGCGGAACTCCAGTTCGGATTGCGAAATGCGCCGATTGGCGCGGCCAATCAGAACCAGCATCAATATTAAAAGTAACATCATCGCCAGACTAAAAATAATCCAGCCCTTGTATTCTCGCCAGACCGAGATAAGACTCGGCTTGCCCAGGTATGCATAGGGGGCGATTTCGAGCTGCCGAAACAGCTCGTGCACCGGACTGTAATCCAGCGGAATCGTCCAGCCCGCGGCGAAGGCACTGACAGTAGCAGCGCTATCCGGTTCTAACTGCAGCAGCGCGATCGCGACGCGCTGGGCGAGTTTTTCTGGTGTTTTACGCGCCTTGGCGAACGGCCACTCGGGATAAAGCCGGGTGCTGTGCAGGAATGGAAAATTATCGCTCTCCCTCGCATCGAGCACCTTAATAGCACCGAGATCGATCAGTCCCTCGGCGGCCATGCGCTCCAGCGTGCCGCTACGCACGGTGCCAGCGTCGATCCTGCGTTCGATCACCGAGTGCACGATATCGTCCTGCGGAAAGCCGATAAACCTGAGGCGTTCGAGATCCGTAAAGGGATCGACCCCATTCTCGATCATTTCGTGCCAGGCCATCTGGAATCCGCCGAATGCGCTCTTGCTGACCGCCATCATGGTATGGCCCGTCATATCCGCAATTCGATTCAGCTCGGGATGATCGCGACGGGTGAATATGACCGCACCAAACTGGGTAAATTCCTGACCCAGGTGGCGCACCTTGAGGGTGGCCAGCCGCGATATGCCGTAGGCGTCCTCGAGCACCACGTAATTCCCGGTATTGGTCAGCACAAAATCGAGCATGTCCTGCTCGACCTGGGAGCGCATGCCTTCGAGGCTCAATGGAACTATTGTGAACCGATACTCGACCAGGCTCGAGGTCAGGTAATCGGCGGTCGCTGACCAGCGCTCTATCGCATCCTGCTCGCCGCGAAACGCGAGCACACCGATTGTCAGCTCCGTCCGTGCGAGCACTGTGTCCGAACAGAGGCCCAGCAGCAAACTCGCTAATCCCAGTAGCGGGATTAGTCGACGCCATTTAGTCTCCCTGTTCATCGATTCGCAGAATACCTTCGAGCGGCCGTTAGTGGATAAAGCGTCGTAAATTATCGCCTAGTCCGACTCGGGATAAGCCTCTGCATCCTGGTAAGGAAACCACCAGAAATCCTGGGCGCCGCAATTGGGATCGAGCCAGACGAACTTGGTCTTGCGGAATGTTTCGAGCCCCTCCGGCCCGAGCTGTCGACCCATGCCGCTCATCTTGGTGCCGCCGAACGGACCGGCATCGTTATCGAGCAGGGGCGCATTGACCCAGACCATGCCGCCGTCGAGTTCTTCCGAGGCGCGGATGCTCTCGCGCATATCCATGGTGTACAGGCAGGCGCCGAGACCAAAGTTGGAGTCGTTGGCGTATTCGAGCGCCTGCTCGAAGCTTTCGACCTTGCAGATCGGCGCCACCGGGCCAAAGCTTTCGTTGTTGAACAAATCCATTTCCGTGTTGCAGTCGGTCAGGATGGTCGGTTCGACGAACCAGCCCTTATCCTGATCGGCCGGGCGGCCGCCGCCGAGCGCCAGCTTCGCGCCCTGCTGCTGCGCACGCTCCAGCACAGCCTCGTAGCGCGTGCGTTCCTTTTCCGCGACCATCGGCCCCATCTCGACCTTATCCAGTCCGTTACCGATTCTGATTTTTCTGGCTTCCTGCGCCATTTTTTCAACAAACTCATCGTGTATATCCTGGTGTACGAAGAAACGCTCGGCGGAGACGCAGATCTGCCCGCAGTTCATGTAGGCGGAAAACGCCGCGCCGCGCGCGACCACGTCGAGCGGCGCCGACGGCATGACGATGAAGGGGTCGTTGCCCGAGGTTTCGATCAACGTCGGCTTCATCATTTCGCCGCACTTGGCGGCAATCGCCTTGCCGGTCGGCACGCTGCCGGTAAACGCGATCATATTGGTTTTCGGATGTTCCACCAGTTGACGCCCGGCCTCGCCGGCGCCGGTCAGGACCTGGAACAGTCCGGGCGGCAGATGTCTGTTAAAGGCTTCGGCGAACATCAGCGTGGTGATCGAGGTGTACTCGGAAGGCTTGACGATAACCGCGTTGCCGCAGGCCAGCGCCGCGGCGCCTTCCCAGGCGAGCAGCGTCATCGGGTAGTTGAACGGCTGGATCGATACGACGACGCCCAGCGGCAACTTTAGCGTGTAGTTCAGATGCCCTTCGACCGCGGGCCCCATGACGCGACCGATGTCGGTGCGCCCGGTTTCGGCGTAGTAACGAATCGCCGACACCGACCAGTCGACCTCGTCGGCGGATTCCTTGTAGGGCTTACCCATTTCACGCGTCAGCGCTTCGGCCAGTTGCGCCTTCATCGCCAGCAGGTCGTTGGCGATCTCGTGCATGATCTCGGAGCGTTCGAGCGCGCTGATGCGCCACCATTTCCTGTAGGCGGCCTGGCCAGCATCTACCGCCGCATCGACTTCGGCGGCCGTGGTCTCGGCGATCTCGGCAATTACATTTTCGGTAGCAGGGTCGATGACAGCTCGACTCTCGGTCGCTTCGCTGCGACGAAACTCGCCATCGAGCAGGATGGTGTGACTCTTGTGATCAAATTCGGTTAATACGCCCACTTGTGCCTCCAGGTTGATACAGGTAGGCGTATAAGATACCTCCATGGCTCAGGGAATGGCAATCCGCTCCACTAAAAAAAGGGCGGAGGATATTCTGTTCGAGAATATCCTCCGCCCCTTGCCGGGTCTGTATTTAGAATCTGGCGAACTGGCGCAACAGTACGTTGAACAGGTTACCCCGGGAATCCGGCTTGTTGGCGGCACGGCGCATTTCGCCCATATCGTTTTCATCGTGCCTGGAAGGACTGTAGAGCGGATCGCTGATCAGGCTTTCCAGGCCCTGGGCAAACATGACGGCGGGATTGTTGGTATGAATGTTGTTTTTGATTTTTCTCATTTCAAGTGCCTCGTTGCGGGTTTGTGGTTTCGACGCTAATCATTCTCGCCACGTCCCGTTAATTCCCTTGCCGAATCGCGTTAAAAGGCACAAAATAATCATTAAAAAATCATTAAATTTTATAACTTGCTGATATAAAAGGTATTTTAACTAAGTAGTTTTCTGAAATTCGCTTCCGGGGAAGCCAGATGTCGAAGTTGGAGCTCATATTATTGGGCCAGTTCGAATGTTTGCTGCCGTCAGGCACGCGAATTTCGCTGTCGATGCGCAAGGCCGAAGTCCTGCTGGCCTATCTCGCGTTAACCCCCGGATTACGTCATCCGCGCGAACGCCTGATCAACCTGTTGTGGAGCGACCGCGGCGAGGAGCAGGCGCGCAACTCGCTGCGCCAGTGCCTGAGTGCGATCAAAAAGTCGCTCGGCGAAGTGGCCGACCTGGTGCTACTGGTCGATCGCACCACGGTCAGCCTGATACCGGAACTGATCGACATCGACGTGCACGAGTTCGAACGCCTCGCCGCCGAGGGCGATTACGAATCGCTGACCACCGCGGCCGATCTCTACCAGGGAGAATTTCTCGAAGGCATTTCAATTCGCGACGCGGCCTGCCAGGAGTGGCTCGACAGCGAACGCAGCCGCTTCAAACGCCAGTTCATCGAAATCCTGGCGAACCTGGCGGAAACCCAACTGCTCAGCCACGACTATAGTCATGCGATCAAATCCGCCGAACGACTGGTCAAACAGGACCCGCTCGGCGAATCCGGCTGGCGGCTGCTGATGCGCGCCTATTTCGACAGCGGCGACCGCAGCCACGCTTTGCAAGCCTTCAAACGTTGCCAGCAGGCTTTGCGTGACGAGCTCGACGTCGATCCCGAAGCCGCAACCATCGAATTACGCGATCAGATCGCGGGCGGAGAAGCCAATCCAGGACCCGCGCCAGCTCCCATTGCCAGCAAACCTCCTGTCGATTCAACCGTATCGACCGATCACAGTATCGCGGTGCTGCCGTTTGATAACCTGTCCGGCGATCCCGAACAGGAATATTTCAGCGACGGCATTACCGATAGCATCATTCTCAACCTGTCGTTGTTCCCGGGGCTGCAGGTCAAATCGCGCAATTCCAGCTTCGCCTTCAAACAGCAGATCAAGAGCCTCGGCGAGATTTCCACGGAACTCAACGTCGATTACATCGTCGAGGGCAGCATCCGCAAGTCCGATCAACACATCCGCATCACGGTGCAACTGATCGATGCCGTCGACGGGAATCAGATCTGGGGCAAGCGCTACGACGCTGAAATCGAAAACCTGTTCGATCTCGAAGAGGAGTTGAGCCGCTCCATTGCCGCCACGGTCACCGGGCAGATAGAGTCGAACTTGCAGCGCATCGCGATCACCAAGGGCGCCGTGCATCAGCAAGCCTACGATTTGCTGATCGCCGGCAGGTATCATGCCGATAAGGGAAACGCACAGGACACATTAATTGCCATTGACAAGTTAAATCAGTGCCTGATCCTTGATCCGGATAATGCCCTCGCGCACACGGAGCTCTTTTGGTGCCACGACATGAACGTGATCGATCGCTGGGTTGAAGATATCGAAGATGCCCGCAAGCTGGCTGACGAGCATATTCACAAAGCCTTTTCGCTGGCCCCTGATTTGGACCAGGTCAAGGTTGCCTATGCCAATTACCTGGCCTATCGGTTTCGGTATGAGGAAGCCGAGCAACAACTGCGGCAAGCTCTGGAGAAAAATCCCAACGATGCCGAAGCCATCGCCATGCAGGCGGTCAACCTCAGCCTTCAGGGAAGAGCCGAAGCCTCCCTGGAAAAAGCAGAACTTGCCTTGCATCTCGATCCGTATCACGTCTGGGCCAGGTGGATACAGGCCGAATCACAGTATTTCAGTGGTCGATACGAAGACTGCCTGGCTACTATTGTAAGTATTGGAAATGCTCCAGCATTTATCCAGATCTACAATATCGCGGCCAATATCAAGCTCGAGCGGTTGGAAAATGCGCAAAAGGCGCTAGCCGCTTTCCTTCAATTCTGTGAGCAGAATATGCTATCCATGCCAAAAACCATCTCGCAATGGCTGGACTACTATCGAGACAATGCACCATTCGCCGACCCCGCCACCAATCAGGGGATCATCGACTGCATGCTGCAAGCGGGGCTCGAAGATGAATTGGCGTCAACTGCTACTTCTATTGAAGCCAGCGATCAGCCTGCGATCCTGGTGCTGCCGTTCAGCAATTTATCCGGCGACCCGGAACAGGAATATTTCAGTGACGGTATCACCGAAAGTATTATCCTGAATCTCGGCACAGTCAGCTACCTCAAGGTCAAATCGATTCATACCAGCTTTGCTTTCAAGGACAGTGCCAGCAGTCTCGATGAAATCGCCGCCGAACTTGGCGTGCAGTACATCGTCGAGGGCAGCATCCGCAAGTTCGGCGATAAGGTACGCATTACCGCCCAGCTCGCCGATACCGCTAGCGGCAACCAGGTGTGGGGTAAACGTTTCGATTACGACCTCGAAGACCTGTTTACGCTCGAAGAAGAACTGAGCCTGACCATTGCCGGCACCGTCAGCGGGCGCGTCGACAAGGCAGCGCAGCTATTGGCGATGCGTAAACCGGCAAAGGATATGAAAAGTTACGACTATGTCCTGCGCGCAATCCACCATCTTAGCCATTTCAACGCAGAAGATATAAAAACCGGAATCGAGTTATTCGAAAAATGCCTTGCGTTGGATCCGGACAATGCCGAGGCCCATGCCAATCTGGGATCGGGCTACCTGATACAGCTATTCGAAAACTGCGCCGAGGATCGAGCGCGGACCAGGGAATTGATGCAATGGCACCTGGAGCGGGCGCTGGAGCTCGATCCCGGTAATGCCGGAACCCATGCATACATGGCTGAGGCACTGATATATCTCAAGGATATCGAGCGCGGTGGCGCTCACGCGCGCAAGGCGGTTGAACTCAATCCCACTCTCCCAGACGGTTACGCGATGATGGCCTATTACTCGATGGCCAACCGAGAATACGAACAGGCAATGAAATACGTCGAGCAAAGCATCCAGATAGATCCGTTTCATCCGTATATCGGCTGGAATGCCGGTGAAATCCATCGCGACGCCGGGAACTATGAACGTGCGATCGAAATTTTTCGCGCCCTGCCCCACATACCGGTTAGCGTGCACGCACAAATCGCGGCCTGTCTCGCCGGTCTCGGCCGTCTCCACGAGGCGGGCAATGAAATGCGCCAATATCTTGCACTTGCGCGCGAACAAATGAATTCCGTACCGGCGAACCAGGCCGAATGGTATCGTTTCTGGGACGAAACCATGCCCTACAGGTACAAGGAAGATACCGACAGGTATTTCGACTTGCTGCTTCAGGCCGGCCTACGCGATCAAACCGAAACCAGTCCCGACGCCATACCCTCAATCGCGGTGCTGCCGTTCGAAAACATGAGCGGCGACCCGGAACAGGAACACTTCGCGGATGGCATCACCACCGACATCATCGCGACGCTGTCCAGGTTCAAACGTATGCGCACCGCCGCACGTTACTCGATCTTGCCGTACAAGGATCAGAGAACTTCGATCGCCGATATTGCCGAGCAGCAGAAGGTACGTTACATCCTCGAAGGCAGCGTGCGCAAGAGCGGCGAGCGGATTCGCGTTAGCGCCGAACTGATTGATTCGAAAACCGACCAGGTATGCTGGAGCGAGCGCTTTGACCGCGATCTCGACGACCTGTTCGCGGTGCAGGATGAGATTACCAAGAGTATCGCATTGGCAATGAAAGTGCAGCTCGATGACGGTGATATGGCTCTGCATCGCTCGTCCGGCACCACCAATGTCAAAGCCTGGGAATTGATATTAACTGCCGCCGATTTACAGGATACCTATATAAGGCAGAACATCCTCGATGCTCGCGCGATGGCAACAGAAGCCATTGCGCTCGATCCCGATTACACCTTTGCCTGGACCACGTTGGGCTGGACACATTGGCAGGATGCATACTGTGGCTGGTCCGATTCTATAGAGGAATCGATTGTCGAAGCCGACAAGGCTAACAGCCATGCAATGAGCCTCGATCCCGACAATGGCGAGGTCTGGCTGCTGAAAGGCTATAATCGCCTGATGCAACATGAACCGGCCGAGGCGATCGCGTCCTGTCGCAAGGCATTCGACCTCGAGCCCGGCAACTCGGAAATCCAGGTGCTACTGGCATTCGCCTATGTCTTCAATGGCGACTACGAGGAAGCACGGCCGCACTATCAAAACGCTATGAAAAGACGCCCGATCCTCGCCGGCTGGTACTTCAACATAGGCGGTCAGATAGAACAACACAGTGGTAATCTCGAGGAATCGATTGAAATCTACCAGCAGGGGGTCGACGTGGAGCCCGACTCACCGCTGTGTCGCTTTTACCTCGTCGATGCCTTGATTGAGCTGGGCGACGAAGCAGCTGCAAAGCAGGTCGTCGATGAAATCAGGGAGCTCGATAGCTCTATGACGGCCCGGGGAATCGTGCATAGCTGCTCTCCCGACGCAAGACTACGCCAGCGTTTTCACAACAACCTGGCAAAATTTGACCTGGTTTAGGCGCGATGTTCGGGTCCGAGCGGCTCGAGGCGAATTCCGGCGCGCAGGTTTTTGTACTCCATATCGGTCAGGCGACAGTAAT
>CAMYML010000132.1 GCA_947259305.1 uncultured Gammaproteobacteria bacterium
AACATGCTGACCACCCGACGCCATGGCTTTCGCAACATCATCGGCCACGCCAGGGGCGTCGGCGATCTGTCGTCGCTGTCGTCATGGACCGCCGAACAGTTCGACCCGAAGTTGTCATGGCAGGATATCGACTGGATCAAGGAACGCTGGGGTGGCAAATTGATCATCAAGGGCATTCTGGACCCCGAGGACGCGCGCATGGCGGTCAACGCCGGCTGCGACGCCATCATCGTATCTAACCACGGTGGCCGCCAGCTCGACGGCGCGCGCTCGTCGATCAGCGCGCTGCCCGAAATCGTGTCCGAGGTCGGCAGGGATATCGAGGTGCATTTCGACGGCGGCATCCGCTCCGGGCAGGACGTGCTCAAGGCGATTTGCCTCGGCGCAAAGAGCACCTATATCGGTCGCGCATTTATCTACGGTCTCGGCGCACGCGGCGAAGCCGGTGTCGAGCAGGCACTCGACATCATTTACCGCGAACTCGACACCACCATGGCGCTGTGCGGCGAACGTCTGCTGCAAAACCTCGGCCACCACAACCTGTTGAACCCGCCCAAATAAATCCGGCGCGGTTTGACAGCATTTATTCTTTGAATATGGTGGCTTTTATAAGTGGAATAGCAAATTGAACTGCAGCGAATCTACCTCATCCCGAACAACATATTCTACACGCAGGTCTATTTTCTCATCCAGGGCATATTTCACACCCGCGCCCACCAGCAGGCCACTGTCATCTCCAATATCAAACCCCGCTTGCGCCAACCAGCCAAATCGTCCGCTAATCGTCCCATCAACCACGTAACTTGCCCAGATACCGGTATCGTCCCTGGAAAAACCGAAATCCATAAAACCAAATTCTACCGAGCTGGTTAGTCCCGTCATCAGATTTACCTGATTCAAATCGTATGCGGCAAAAAACTGGAAGCCGATTTCGTCATCCCTGGGTCTACCGATCGAATTATCAGAAATACCGGCACCGATAGAAAACAGGTTTTTATCGAGCAATGGTTCGCCTTCAGCGGCAAACACCGGCATAGCAAATACGCCGGATATAAAAACCAGTGATAACCTGGCCAGAAATCTTTGGGTAGCGGGCATGATTCCAGAATCCTTGTTAGTGAGTTTTTGCGAAGCCGGTACATCTTAAGCAGAGTCAGTCCGGCAATCAAGGCAGTCTGACAGGAAAACAGATCGGTCCCCGCAACCGGCTGAATCCGACCAGCTAAGGTCGCCTCGAATACGACTCTCTGCCAGCGCGCGGCTCGACCCGATACGCCGGACCGGCGGGATCCGGAGTTGAACGATATCCGACTAACTGGATACCGCGGTTAAACCGCGGTATGACAGGTAGCAGAAGCGGGTCCAGGCATGGAATTTGTCAGCCAGCGGCATGACAGGGACAGATCAGGACTGTTCGCGCGCGCGCAGGTCGATGCGACGGATCTTGCCGGTAGTGGTCATCGGCAGGCTGTCGATGAATTCGACTTCGCGCGGGTACTCGTGCGCGGAGAGTCGCGTGCGCACCGACTGCTGGATTTCGCGGGCGAGTTCATCGCTGGCGCGGTAACCGTCGGTCAGCACGACGAAGGCCTTGACGATCTGGCCGCGCAGCTCGTCGGGTTTACCGATAACGGCAGCCTGCAACACGGCCGGGTGTTTCAGCAGCGAGTCCTCGATTTCACCCGGGCCGATACGATACCCGGCGCTGCTGATGACGTCATCCTTGCGCCCGACAAACCACAGGAAGCCGTCTGCATCGCGATAGCCGACATCGCCGGTGCGGAACCAGTTGGCGATAATTTTATCCTGGGTTGCCTGCGGGTTATTCCAGTAACCGAGGAACATCACCGGGTCGACACACCAGGCAGCGAGTTCGCCCTCCTCGCCGTCCGGCATCACGTTGCCGTCGTCGCCGATCACGTCGACGCGGTGCCCGGGATAGGGTTTGCCCATGGAGCCGGGTTTCGGCGCCATGATCGCGGAGCAGTTGCCGACGATATAGTTGAACTCGGTTTGGCCCCACATTTCGTTAATCGTCAGGCCTAGCGCCTCGCGGCCCCAGTGGATCAATTCCTCGCCAACCTGCTCGCCGGCGCTCATGATCGCGCGTAATTTCAAATCGTAGCTCGATTTCAAATCTGGCAGGACACGCAACATCTTCAGCGCGGTCGGCGGAATGAAGGCGTTGGTTACCGCATAATCGGCCATCAGGCGGCATACCCGCTCGGCATCGAAACCACCGCCTTCGTAGGCGAGGATCGGCATGCCGTAATTCAGCGCCGGTAACAAGGCATCCCACAGCCCTCCGGTCCAGGCCCAGTCGGCCGGGGTCCAGAACACATCACTCGCTTGCGGGAAAAAATTCTGCGACATCTCGAAGCCGGTGAAATTGCCGAGCACCGCACGATGGGCAACCAGCGCGCCCTTCGGCGGACCGGTGGTGCCGGAGGTATAGATCAAGCAGGCCGGATCATCGGCCCGGGTTTGCACCATGGTAAATTGATCGGAACCCCGTTCCAGCAGGGTCCAGAATTCATCCTGCGATGCACCACAGCGACAGCCGATGACGCGATTTAAATCGGGCAAGCCGGGCTGCAAAGCTGAGACATCATCGTAGCGGCTGGCATGCACGATCGCCGCGCGCGCACCGCTATCGCGCAGCCGGTATTCGAGCGCCTCGGGTCCAAACAGAATCGCCAACGGCAGCGATACCGCACCCAGCTTGTGGATGGCGAGATGCGCGACTATGGTTTCGATGGTTTGCGGCAGCACGATGGCGACGCGGTCGCCTCGCTCGATACCCGCGGCGCGCAGCGCGTTGGCGAATCGATCCGACAGTTTTTTCAGGTCGGCAAAGCTATAACGGGCCGAGTCGCCAGCGGCGTTTTCATAGTAGACTGCAACCCGCTGCGCCTGTCCCTGGTGCCGCTCGCAAACCTGGTGGGCAATATTAAGCTTTGTTGGAATCGACCACTGAAAATCACGGCGAAGCGCATCAAAATCGGTTGCCGAGGGGTCGATTAGCCGCATATGCTATTGAAAGTGTTAAAAAATTCATAATACCCCAACAAATTGCAAAACACAGTTGAGATATCCCGATATCGGGTCTATAGGTAAGGTTTATTCTACAAATTTTAACTAAAGCACTGAATAGTGTAGAATTTTCCCTCCAATCTGCTAAAAATGACGTGAGAGAACCGCTTTCTGGGCGACAGGCATCATGAATAATTACGAAGACTGGGCACAACTCGTTGCAAAAAATCTGGCGCACGAAGCCGATTACATCGCAGCAATCGATAAAAACGAACTGGACGACAAGGCCGCAACCGAGGCATTCGTGCGCGCCGTACTCGATCCCTTTTTACCCGAAAATTACGGCATTGGATCCGGCCGCATAATCGATGCTTTCGGTAATTGCTCGGAATACCTGGATATTATCGTCTACAACCGGGATTTCCCGCGCATCGGCATGCGCGGCACGCACAATGCCTACCTGTACGAATCGGTACTGGCGGCGTTTGCGATCAGGGCCAAATTCATCCGAAAAACCTTTTTCGACTCGCTCAACGCCTGCGCCTCGATGTCGCGGCTCGAAACCAATGTCGACAAGGCGGTGCTGGTGAAGCTAGCCAAGAAGAATGGCCTGAAACCCGGCCCCAACAAGACCTTTATTCATGACGATCCACTGCGCACGGGGCGTTTCGAGCTAATCGGTCGGCCGCCGGCATTCGTCTTCGGATTCAGCGGCATCAAATACAGCTTTCGCCAGCTACAGGAAAACATCGAGTTGTGGATCAGCAATCGTCACAACGTCGGTATCGCCACCCCGATGAAGTCTCTGCCCGCGGTAATCGCCACCCAGGGCTGTTTCGCCTGGCGCAACGCTGCCCCGCTGGCGTTGAGCAATCGCGAAATGCTCGGTATCGGTAACGACGACGCGCCCATCCGGCTGATCGCGCTGCAGCTGCTGTACCTGCTCAATCGTCGTTTGAACGCCACTTCCGACGGCTATGGCCTGAAGCCGAGCCTGAACGCCTACCTGAGTCAGTTTTCGGCACCCAAGTTCGAAATGGGCGTAGTTGATGTCGCCGAGGCACTTAACCCCAGGCAGGCCGCAAGCGACAATGAAGTGCGCGCGGCCCGCGACACCGCGCGCTTCGAACCCGCGCGCGACCATGCCGCGATCGAGGAAGCGGCCAAAGCCGCGGCAGCGAGTGCTACGGCCGAAACGAAAGCCCTGAAACCAAAACCGGCACCGCAGGCACCGGTAAGAGAAGCCGTGGCGACAAGTCCGGTGGCCGCAACCCCGGCAGCAAAACCTGCGCCGGAGAGCGCTGCTGCAGAAGCGCCGGCCACGGTGGCTTCCTTCGACAAGCCTTCACCCTTTGCCTCGGCGCCGATTCCACCGGCCGAGCCACCGGCAGCGGTCGATAAACCCGCCGATTCCGCGGTATTCGATAAACCGTCGCCTTTCGCTTCGGCGCCGATTCCACCGGCCGAGCCAGCGGCAGCGGCCGCTAAACCCGCCGATTCCGCGGTATTCGATAAACCGTCGCCTTTCGCTTCGGCACCGATTCCGCCGGCCGAGGAGCCAGCCGCCGAACCACCGCGTTCACCCGCACCGGTCGCGCCACTGGGTTCCGCACCCATTCCGACAGTGTCAGACTCTACCCCGCCGCTACCGGAGCCTGATAGAGCGCCGGCCACTGCACCGTTGGGTTCTGCACCGATCCCGATGAATTCGCCGACACCTGCCAGCAGCCAACCTGCGGCGGCGAAGGTAATTCCGTCCAAACCACCGGTTGATATCGATCTCGGCTTCGGTGATGCAGCTAGCGTGGAAGACAAGCCGGAACCGGAAGAAGACGACTTTATCGAAACCGTCGTCATTCCCCCTAACGCGGGCGCCAGGAGCGATGACAAGTCGCGTAATTCCACCGACGCTTTTATCGCGCGCGTCAAGGAACAGCTGTCGACCTCCGATCAGGTGGCGGACAACACGAAGGATTTCAGCTCCACGATCCCCCAGTAAGCCGCGACCCGGCGTTGTTGTTCAATCAACGCCACGTACAAACCGTCGTCTTCTCCGGGCTGTTATGCACTAAATAGCGGCCCACTTGTGTGATACTCTACTGTTTGCGGTCAAATTGATTATCTTGACTCGACATGATAAATATCAAGGCGCACAGTTACTCGGCAGCCTAGCATCCAGACTGATTTATAACTCAATCCACAAGGCGAAAAAAGCATGAAAAAATTATTTCCCCTGATCACAATAGCGGCACTGTCTATTCATTCTGTCACGGCATTCGCCGGAGACGCTGCGGCAGGCAAAGCCAAGGCGGCGACCTGTGGCGCCTGTCATGGTCAAAATGGCATCAGCCCGAACGACCTCTGGCCCAACCTGGCGGGGCAAAAGCAAAGTTACCTTGTCAAGCAAATTAAAGCTTTTCGCGACGGACAGCGCGCCGATCCCATGATGGCGCCAATGGCCGCCGCGCTATCGGACGCCGATATCGACGATCTCGCGGCTTTTTACTCGAGCCTGGGGCAGTAGATTCCCCTCCCGTATCGTGACCGGGGCAGGTATTCTCCCGCCCCGTCCGGTATGGCTAATCTCAATCTTTAGTACCTTCATTTACGCTCTCATAAGCGCGCTGGGACGCGCTTGCCTGAAATCCTGAAAGCACTTCCATTCCTCCATGCGATCGGGAATTCGAGCCGCCGTACCTCAATTTTCAGACTTGACAAAAATCAAGGAGGAAGCGTTAGGCCTGCGGATATACTCGCCCTACTTTTAAAACCGATTGGTGAGCGCCGTGATATCGCAGACAAGAAAATATCTAAAAATCTATCTTTCCTTTTTACTGGCAATGTCAGTATTTGCGTCATCTTACGCCTTTGCCAAGGCCGAGGGCGAAGCCGAAACCCGCTACGAAGGCGCAGCTTCGGGCATCGATCCATCGACGACCGTGGATATGATTGACTCTGAAGGTCCGCCAATGACGGTCGACGAATTCAAGTCCGCGAAACAGATTTTCTTCGAACGCTGCGCCGGTTGCCATGGCGTGCTGCGCAAGGGCGCCACCGGTAAGCCGCTAACCACCGACATTACCCGGGCCCGCGGCATTGTTTATCTCAAAACCTTTATCACCTACGGCTCTCCGGCAGGTATGCCCAACTGGGGATCTTCCGGTGAAATGTCCGAAGCCGAGGTGGACCTGATGGCGCGCTATCTGCAGCACGAGCCGCCGACTCCACCCGAATGGGGCATGGCCGAAATGCGCGGCAGCTGGAAGCTGGTCACGCCGACCGCCGAGCGTGTCACCAAGAAAATGAATAAATACAATATCGAAAACCTGTTTTCGGTAACCCTGCGCGACACCGGACAGGTGGCGTTGATCGACGGCGATAGTAAGAACATCATCAACATCGTCAAAACCGGCTACGCGGTTCATATTTCACGCATGTCGGCTTCGGGCCGCTACCTGCTGGTGGTCGGCCGCGATGCGCGCGTCAACCTGATCGACATGTGGATGGAAATGCCAGACACCGTGGCCGAGATCAAGATCGGCCTGGAAGCGCGCTCGGTCGAAACCTCCAAGTACAAGGGCTACGAAGACAAGTACGCGATCGGTGGCTCTTACTGGCCTCCGCAGTACGTGATCATGGATGGTGATACGCTCGAACCGAAAACCATCGTTTCCACGCGCGGCATGACCGCTGATACCGCTGAGTATCATCCGGAACCGCGAGTCGCGGCAATCGTGGCATCGCACGAGCACCCGGAGTTTATCGTCAACGTCAAGGAAACCGGCAAGATCCTGCTGGTCAATTACGAAGACATCGACAACCTGTCTGTCACCACGATTCCGGCAGCCCGCTTCCTGCATGACGGCGGCTGGGACCGCACGCATCGCTACTTCCTGACCGCGGCCAACAAGTCCGACAAGGTTGCCGTCATCGATTCGAAGGAGCGTAAGCTGACGGCGCTGATCGATGTCGACAAGATCCCGCATCCGGGTCGCGGTGCCAACTTCGATCATCCCAAGTATGGTCCGGTATGGAGCACCAGCGCCCTCGGTAACGACAAGATCACCCTGATCGGCACCGATCCTGTCGGCCACCCGAAAAACGCCTGGAAGGTGGTCGAAGTCCTCAAGGGTCAGGGCGGCGGATCGCTGTTCATCAAAACCCACCCCAAGTCCAGGCATCTGTACATTGACACCCCGCTCAACCCCGGCGAGAAAATCAGCCAGTCGATCGCGGTGTTTAATATCGACAACCTCGACAAGGGCTATAAGGTACTGCCGATCGCCGAATGGGCCGATCTCGGCGAGGGCCCGAAGCGCGTGGTGCAGCCTGAGTACAACCAGGCTGGCGACGAAGTCTGGTTCTCGGTGTGGAGCGGCAAGGAACAAGAGTCCGCGCTGGTCATCATCGACGACAAGACACTCAAGCTGAAGAAGGTTATCAAGGATGAGCGCCTGATCACACCCACTGGTAAATTCAACGTTTACAACACGGTATACGACGTTTACTAGATCGACACCGGGATGGGCGCCAGGGACGCGCCCATCCCCGGCTTCACACTCGACCGCGGCGCGGATAAAATCCGTCGGCGGCAATTCCTGTTTTTTCTTGCGGATCGATCCATGGTGGACAAGCTTATTCGACTTTTGGTGATCCTCGTCATCGCGACGGCCTGGGCGCAAAGTCATGCACAGCCCGGGGCAACCCTTTATCAGCAGCATTGTGCTGCCTGCCATGGCGAAAAGCGGCTCGGCCTCACCGGTCCGGCCCTGCTGCCGGGCAATCTGAAGCGCCTGCGGCAGCTGGACGCGGTGCGGGTAATCAGTGAAGGCCTGGTGGCGACTCAGATGCCGGCTTTCGGCACGCAACTGACCGCATCCAGTATTCAGTCCCTGGTCGACTTCATCTACACTCCGCCGAAACAGGCGCCGACCTGGACCGCGGACGATATCACTGCAAGTCACCGTATTCTGAGTCCGGCGTTGCTCGAGCCGGGGGCCGCGACGCTACCCCCGGTATACACAGCCGACCGGCTCAACCTGTTTCTCGTAGTGGAAGCCGGCGATCACCATGTCTCGGTGCTGAACGGCGATACTTTTGAACGGCTGCATCGATTCAAATCGCGCCATGCCCTGCACGGGGGCCCCAAGTACTCGTCAACCGGGCGTTATGTTTATTTCGCCTCGCGCGACGGCTGGATAACCAAGTTCGACATGTATCGCCTGCAAAAGGTGGCCGAGGTGCGGGCCGGCATCAACACGCGCAACACCGCCGTCTCCGGCGACGATCGTTACGTCATGGTGGGTAACTACCTGCCGCATACACTGGTCGTGCTCGATGCGCATGACCTCAGCCTGGTCAAGGTCATCCCGGTCTCCGACCGCAACCAGGAATTCACTTCACGCGTCAGCGCGGTGTACACGGCCGCCCCGCGGGAGAGTTTTATCGTCGCGCTCAAGGACCTGAAAGAAGTCTGGGAGATCAGCTATCTCGACGATCCACCGCCGGTGTTCAATAGCTACGTGCATGATTTCCGCATGGGCGAGGGGCTGGCCGAGCAGGGGCGCTTCCCGGTGCGGCGCATCCAGCTCGACGATTACCTGGACGATTTCTTCTTCGACCAGGAATACCATCACCTGATCGGTGCATCGCGCTCGGACCGCAAGGGGCAGGTGGTCAACCTGCTGGTCGGACGCAAGATTTCGACGATCGATCTCACCGGTATGCCGCATCTCGGATCGGGCATCAGCTGGTCCTACCGGGGCCGCCAGGTGATGGCATCGCCTAACCTGAAAACCGGTTCCGTCAGCATCATCGACATGGAAAACTGGCAGGTCATCAAGAAAATCGAGACTCTTGGCCCCGGTTTTTTCATGCGCAGCCACGAACAGTCACCCTATGCCTGGGTCGATGTCTTCTTCGGCCCCAACAAGGACGCGATGCACGTGATCGACAAACGCAGCCTGGAGATCGTCAAAACTCTGCGCCCAGTGCCGGGTAAAACCTCGGCCCACGTCGAGTTCACTCGCGACGGCAGGTACGCACTGCTGAGCATCTGGGACCCGGACGGCGCCGTCATTGTTTACGATGCGGGGACGCTGGAAGAAGTAAAACGCCTGCCGATGAACAAACCTTCAGGCAAGTACAACGTGTACAATAAGATCACGCGCTCCGCGGGAACCAGCCACTAGCCTGCATATTGCGCGAAGGCGGCAGGTTTATATGAAAACTTTATTTAACAGCAAAGTGATGTCAGGGATATTTGCAATTCTAAAAGAAAACAATATGTACCTGAACGAACTCAGAAATAATCTGGCTGCCAACAGAATCGACAAGTCCGGTTTATGACGCTCGATGAATTGATCCGCTACATGCCGCCGTTTCAGGCAGCGGCAAATACCATCGCCACCCTGCTGTTGAGCGCTGGGTATTACTTCATCCGCAGCGGTAACCGCAGCATGCACCGCAACTGCATGGTGGCCGCGCT
>CAMYML010000133.1 GCA_947259305.1 uncultured Gammaproteobacteria bacterium
CTGCGCCAGATGATCGGCTTTATCGAGCGGCGTTTCGAGGACGATCCGCAGCTGCACTGGCGCCGACTGGCCGAGGCCTGCCTGCTGGCCAAGCATAAGCTCGATGACCTCGACCTGGCCCTGCGCCTCGCCGAGCGCCTGGCGCAGCAGCCGGCGAGCGTAAAAATGCCGCCATGGGCGCGGGATTTTCGCTTTTTACTGCTCGCCGAACTGAACGAACTGGAGGCGGCGATCGCAATCATCCAGGCGATGCTGCAAACCGACGCGGTAAATGACCCGGATGAAAAGCACTTTCTGCAGGAAAAGTTGTTGGATTTTCAACAAAAGCTGTTCGAATCTCAACAAACGGCGCCTGAATAAACAAAATGAATGCGGTTTGTCACGGAAAACTATAGTTTTTCCCGTAGTGGCACGGTAAATGCTTTGTATTCTTCAGTTACAACCGAAATAACGGAGAATTCCATGCAGTTTACAAAACAAAAAGGTTTCACACTTGTAGAAATCGCAATAGTCCTGGTTATCGTGGGCCTGCTGATCGGCGGTGTCCTCAAGGGCCAGGAAATGATTACCAATGCTAAATTGAAACGTATCGAAAGCGATAACGCGGGTATTGCCGCGGCGATGTTTTCCTACCAGGATCGTTACCTGCAATTGCCGGGTGACGACAGCGGCACCATCAATCGCTTTACCGTCTACGCCGTGGGCGACCCGGTTGAAGGCGATGGCAGCGGCACTATCGACGGCCTGTGGAATGTAGCCTCGACCGGCGATATCACGCTTGCGCTGACCGCCGAAACCAACATGTTTTTCGCGCACCTGCGGGCTGCCGGCCTGATTCCGGGTGGTGGTACCGACGATACCAAGCCGACCAACGCTTACGGTGGACAGATCGGTGTCATGGACGGTGCGCTTAACCTGTCGGGTCACGTTACTATCTTTGGTACGATCGAAGGCCCCATCGCCAAGATTATCGAAGCCAGGCTGGACGATAGTACCGGTGACGGAGGGCGCGTTCAGGCTGCGGTTTCGGGCGCTGATATGACCCTGCCGGCCTCGGCCGTGGGTGCGTACCTCGATACCGAGCGTTACGATATGGCATTCCGCCTGTAAACCTTGTTTTTGATCTGCGACAATGGCCTGCCGATTCGGCAGGCCATTTTCGTTTTATGACCCAGGCACTCGCAATCTCCAGTCTCAGCTACTCGGTCCCGGGGCTGGACATCCTCAAAACCCTGAACCTCGAAGTCAGTGAGCAGCATTACTATGCCATCGCCGGGGTTAACGGCGCGGGCAAGTCTACCCTGATCAAGCTGATTCTCGATTTGATCCGTCCGCAGCCCGGTGGTTCGATCCGAATTTTTGGCGCCGATAATCGGGATCGACAATGCCGTGATCAACTCGCTTACCTGCCGGAAAAATTCGACGTTAAAAAAAATATTAGCGGCCGGCAGTACCTGGATTTTATCGCTGCGGTCTATCATCAGAAGCTGAGTCGGAAGCAAACTTCCGAACTTGCTGAACGACTGGACTTTCCCCCTGACCGACTAGATACGCGCGTCGCCGGCTACTCCAAGGGCATGGTGCAGAAACTGGGCCTGGTGAGTTGCTTCATGCTCAAGCGCCGGCTGCTGATTCTCGACGAGCCGCTGAGCGGGCTCGATCCGCGCGCGCGCTACCATTTCAAGCAGCTGATGCAAGAGGAAAAGAGCGCCGGGCGCACGGTGTTGTACAGCACTCATTTGCTCGCGGACGCGGAAGATCTATGCGACCGTTTCGGCATCCTGCATGACGGTGAAATGAAATACCAGGGCACCCCGGCAGATTGCCTGCAGCGCTACCAGACCGACTCGCTGGAGCAGGCCTACATGAAGTGCATCTCTGAGTAACTGAAATCTGAAATCTGGGGACACGATTGAAATCTGGGGACACGATACTTATTTCGCGTGCGAAATAAGTATCGTGTCCCCTTTCTAACTCAATTCCTTTAGCTTTCGCGTCAGCGTGTTACGCCCCCAGCCGAGTAGCCGCGCCGCGTCCTGCTTGCGCCCGCGGGTGGCCTCGAGGGCGCAATCGAGCAGGGTCTTTTCGAAGGTTTTGGCCGCGTTCTTGAGAATGTCGGTCTCGCCCTGCAGTAACTGTTGTTGCGCCCACAAGCGCAACGGTCCCTGCCAGTCACCGGCTTCGATCGCGGCTCGCGTGGGCCTTTCGTTGCTATCCATGGACTGTTCGCATGCGCGTGCCACCAGGCCAAGCGCCGCGTCGATATCGAAGGGCTTGGGCAGGTATTCGAAAGCCCCCTCCTGATAGGTTTGCACCGTGGTATCGAGGTCTGTATAGGCCGTCATCACGATAATCGGCGTTTGCGGCGAAATATTTTTGATCTGCTTCATCAATTCGAAACCGTTGATTCCGGGCATGCGTACGTCGGTGATGATCAGGTTCGGTCGCTCGTCTTGCGCCACGCGCTTGAAACTGGCCAGCGCCACCGAACCCGATTCGAAGGCGGTTACCTGGTAGCCGTTGTTGGCCAGGGTTTTTTCCAGCACCCAGCGCATCGACTGGTCGTCGTCGATGATCCAGATCGAGCTAAGCGTGTTGTTTTTCAGGGCTAGGTTCATGCTTGTTCCAGGGGAAGAATAATGCTGAAGGTGGTGCCTGCAGTGCTGCTCTGCAGGTTAATCGTGCCGCCGTGACGCGAAATAATTTCCTGGGCGATTGGCAAACCGAGTCCGCTGCCCTCGGCCTTGTCGGTAATCATCGGCAAGAAGATGGTTTCACTGAGACCGGGCGCGACGCCGCGACCGTTGTCGGTAATGTCAACCTGCACCACCAGTGGATGCGTGATCTGGCCGATGGTAACTTTGCGCCCGATTCGGGTCTTGAAAGTTATCTTGCCGCGATCGTCGATTGCCTGTACCGCGTTGCGCACGATGTTCAGGAAAGCCTGAATCAATAGATCGCGATCCGCCATCAGTGACGGGATGCTGGGATCATAATCGCGCAGGATTTCGATTCGCTCGGGTTCCGCTGCATGGATAATCTTGTGAATATGCTCGAGCACCTCGTAGATATTGATCAACTGGTGTTGCACGCGGTTATTCGGCCCCAGCATGTTGTTAACCAGGTTTTGCAACCGGTCCACTTCGCTGATAATAACTTCGGTGTACTCGATCCAGTCAGGGCGGTCCAATTCTCTTTGCAGCAGCTGCGCGGCGCCGCGAATTCCGCCCAATGGATTGTTGATTTCGTGCGCCAGCCCGCGAGCGAGTTGCTGGGTTGCATGCTGCTGCAACTGGTTGAACTCTTCGCGCGCAAACTGTGCCTGGTGTTCCGCCGGCCGGATCTCGAGCAGAACTTCGCCTTCACCGGCTAGTTCGCTGCAGGGAAAAATGCTGTAATCGGCGACGAAAGACTTGCCGTTGGCGAGCGTAATCACGGCTTCGTGTTCGGTTAACGCAATCGAGTCCAGCGCCAGCTTGTCGGCAATCGTCGAAGCTTCGACCTGGCTTAGCAGGCTTGGGAAAGGGCGCCCGATCAGACTGCCGGCGCTGTTTTCGAATAATGCCTCTGCGGTGGCGTTGACGTAGGTAATGCGGCGCTCATGGTCCAGGTACAATAGCGAGGTTTTCAGCGCGTCCAGGATTCTGTAGCTGAGATCGGGCATCGCTATCTGTTTTAGGTTAGCTTGCATTTAAATGGCCAAAGCAGAACGAATCGACGGTCGATTAGACAAAAAAGGCCCCGCAGAGGGGCCTTTCTGTCGTTCGTCCCAGGCGACTACTAAACGCTGTAGTAGAGGTCGAACTCGACCGGGTTAGTCGCCAGTCGCAGCCGCTCGACATCTTCCATCTTGAGCGCGATGTAGCCATCGATAACGTCATCGGTGAATACGTCGCCGGCCTTCAGGAATTCGCGGTCCTGATCCAGCGCTTCGAGCGCCTGATCCAGGGAAAACGCGACCTGCGGAATTTCGGCTTCTTCTTCCGGCGGCAGGTCATAGAGATCCTTGTCCATCGCTTCGCCCGGGTGAATCTGGTTCTTGATGCCGTCGAGGCCAGCCATCATCAGCGCGGCAAACGCGAGGTAAGGATTCGCTGTCGAATCCGGGAAGCGAACTTCGATGCGGCGCGCTTTCGGGTTGCTGACGTAGGGGATACGGATCGACGCCGAGCGGTTGCGGGCCGAGTAGGCCAGCATGACCGGGGCTTCGAAGCCGGGCACCAGGCGCTTGTAGCTGTTGGTCGCGGCGTTGGCAAAGGCGTTGATTGCCGGCGCGTGCTTGATCACGCCACCGATGTAGTACAGCGCCATGTCGGACAGTCCGCCGTAGCCTTCGCCGGAAAACAGGTTGACGCCGTCTTTCATCAGCGACATGTGTACGTGCATGCCGTTGCCGTTGTCGCCGACCAGCGGCTTGGGCATGAAGGTCGCGGTCTTGCCATAGCTGTGGGCGACGTTATGCACGCAGTACTTCAATACCTGGACTTCGTCTGCCTTGCGCACCAGGGTGTTGAAGGCGACGCCGATTTCGCACTGGCCGGCGGTCGCGACTTCGTGGTGGTGGACTTCGACCTTGAGACCCATTTCTTCCATCGCCAGGCACATCGCCCCGCGAATGTCGTGTAGCGAATCGACCGGCGGTACCGGGAAATAACCACCCTTGACGCCGGGCCGGTGCCCGATGTTGCCATCCTCGTAAATCTTGATCGAACTCCAGGCCGCTTCCTCCGAATCGATCTGGTACGAGCAATGACCCATCTCGGTGGACCACTTGACGTCGTCGAAGACGAAGAATTCGTTTTCCGGGCCGAAGTAGGCGGTATCGGCAATGCCCGATGCTTTCAGGTAGGCCTCGGCGCGGTCGGCGATGGAGCGCGGATCGCGTTCGTAACCTTCGCCGGTGGCTGGCTCGACGACGTTACAGGTGATATTGATGGTGGGCTCGTCGGTAAACGGATCGAGCACCGCGGTTGCCGGGTCGGGCATCAAAATCATGTCGGATTCGTTAATTCCTTTCCAGCCGGCGACCGAAGAACCGTCGAACATCTTGCCTTCGGTGAAGGTTTCTTCGTCAAGCATGGTTACCGGGATCGTGACATGTTGCTCCTTTCCCTTGGTATCGGTGAAGCGGAAATCGACGAACTTGACGCCGTACTCGTTAATTTTGTTCAACACATCAGAAGCAGACATGATTTATTCTCCAGATTCGGGGGGTCTAAAAACAGAGGGGATTGTACCGATTAATGCCGAAATGCCAATTAATCGTGCAAAAACGCGGTATTTTAGGCCATATCAAATTTTATTGCTCTAGTAAGGTGCAATCTACTCGATGTAGTAAACGTTTACCTTGCCGACATAATCGAGGCTGCGGGCACTGTCCCGCAGGTTGCCGATGGCGATTTCATGTTCCGGAGTACACATCGATGCGGGTAATACCAGGTCGATTTCGATCAGTTTATCGAGATAATGTAGCTTGATCCGATCGACCCGGGCGCTTTCCGCGATGCCTTCCCAGGCCTGTTGCAGATCCGCTTCGATCACGTGGCGCTCGGGTAGCCTCGCCAGCACCGAATCCTTGATCGCATCGTCCAGCGGATCGATGTGAATCTGCACGTCGATGATTTTCGGGAATTGCTTCTTTACACGGTATTCGATCTTGTGCGCGATGTAATGCGCCTCGGAAACGGTCAGGTCCGAATTCACCTCGATATGCGCATCGATGTAACCCTGGCCGCCCATCGAGCGCGTGCGCAGGTTATGAATGCCGACCACGCTCGCATCGGCCTGCATCGCCGCGCGCACCTTGTCCACCAACTTGAGCTCGAGCCCGGTGTCGATCAACTCGTCGAGCGCCTTGCGGCCGAGGCGAAATCCCATCAGTAAAATCATGCTGCCGACGATGATCGCCGCCAGCGCGTCCATGTGGGGCACGCCCAGTACCTGTGCCGTGATGCCTACGACCACGACGATAGACGACAACGCGTCCGAACGGTGATGCCAGGCATTGGATTCGAGCAGGGTCGAATGCGTCAGGCGCGCGGCGCGCAACGTATAGCGATACAGGCTCTCCTTGGCGACGATGGCGATAAAGGCGAACAAAATAGTGATGGCTTCGGGATTGCCCTGTTGCGGCTCGAAAATGCTCTCGACGCCACGAATGCCGATACCGACACCGACCGCGGCGAGAATCGCACCCAGCAGCATCGAGGCCAGGGTCTCGATACGGCCGTGGCCATAGGGATGAGCTTCGTCCGCTTCCTTGGCGGCGCGCCTGGACGCGTAGAGGACGATAAAGTCGGTACTGAGGTCAGACAGGGTATGCAGCCCGTCGGCGAACAGCGCCTGCGATTTGCCCAGCAGGCCGAAACTGATCTGCAGCGCGGCCAGCAGGCAGTTGACCGCGGCCCCGACCAGGGTCACCCGCTGCGTCACCCGATGACGCTGTTTAGCCTCCATGGCTTACCTCCATCGTCGCCTTTTGCACCAGGAAAATAAACTCCCTGTCCTGCTCTTCGCTCGCCAGCACCTGGTGGCCATTGATACGGCACCAGGTGGGGATATCGTTCATGCTGCCCGGGTCGGTACTGACGATGCGCACCCGCGCGCCGGGCTGTTGCTGCTTGATACAGTTTTGCAGGCGGATCACCGGCAGCGGGCAAAACAGGCGTCGTGCGTCGACCTCGATGATTTCACTCATGCGATGATCCAGTCTCTTTCGATCTGATTCGCGGCCAGGGGTTTGACATGGATGCTGCGTGATGCCTGTTCGGGGTCGCTGAAGCGAAGTTCCACCGAGTCGGCGTCGCGCCCCTGGCTGAAGCGTGCGGTAATCGCGCAGGCAAGTTCGAGCTGCTCGGCGTCGAGCGTTACGCCCTCGATCAACGCAATCGGCCCGCCGTGGCTGACCGTCTTGATGGTTTGAAACTGGTGTCGATAACCGCTCAGGAAATTGGTTTCACCTTCCTCGCGCGCGATGATCAGTTTGAAGTCCTTGCTTGGACGAATGTGGCGGCCCACCTTGAGCAGCATGATATCGTCGAGTTCATACTCGCGGCTGCCGCGGTTGTCCCACAGGTCCTGCAGCTTGACCGAATAGGTTTTGTCGGTCAGGAAACAGCAGCCGCCAGCGGGCTGCGCATAGTCTTCAAAGCCGAACTCTCGGGCTAGCGCCATCTGCGGCTTGCGCGAACGCCCGCCGAAGTCGCGCAAGCCCGCGCGATCGACCCAGCCTTCGTTTTCGGGCAGGGTTGCGGGCAGGTTCTGCGCACATAAGGGACGCAGCAGCAGGTCTTCGGCGCCGGATTCCTGCGAGATCACCGGCATACAGCGCTTGCGTTGCGACTTTGGACGCTGGCCGATTACTTCACCGGTAATAATGAAATCGAAGTCGTTTTCGCGGAGCCATTCATGCGCCTTGCGCACCATGAAAATCTTGCAGTCCAGGCAGGGGTTCAGATTGGCGCCATAGCCGTGCCTGGGATTGATAACGACATTTTTGTATTCGTCGACGATATCGATGATATGCAGCTTGATGCCGAGCTGTTCCGCGACCCAGAGCGCGTTATTGCGTTTCACCCGCTTGCGGTCGTGATTGCGAATGGCATGGGTGTGCCCTTCCACGCAAAAGCCGGTGAAGAAGTTGATACCCTCGACCTGGATTCCCTGTTGCTGAATCAGCCTGGCGGCCAGCAACGAATCGAGGCCGCCGGAAATCAGCGCGACTGCCTTTCTGGTCATGCGACTGCGTTCGTTTAAAAACGGGGATTATATCAGTAACCGGCGAAGTCGATACATCGGCTCCGCCGGTTTGGAATGTGGCTTTTAATTTACCAGCACTGGGTGGGATCGGCGCCGGTGCCGTTTTTGACGCCGGTGTTGGTCAGCGTGATTGCGGTGCAATCGGCATCGCTAGCCTGTGCCGAGCCTGCAACGGGAGTCGCGGTCAAGGTAAACGAGGTGGCGTTTATGCTGCCGCCGTCACTGATATTGTAAAAATTCGACTCGCTGGTGAAATCGGCATAGTTGCAATTCGCGGCGTCATACCTGCCATACAGGCTCTTGCATTTTTCCAGGGTGCCGGCGGCCTGCTGCAGTGCCGAGCGGCCCTCGGTGCGATTCGATGCGATAACATTTTCGCCATAGAATCCCAGTGCAACCGAGGCCAGTATACCGATGATCGCGACTACGATCATCAATTCGATCAATGTGAAACCAGCGGTTTTAGTACGGTTCATTGAATTATTCCCTGTTAGTTGGCGGACGCGCCGCTAGCGTTGAGATAAAAAATGGTATCGACGTAGGCTTTGCCGCGGTACTGTATCATTTTTACCCCGATGTTATCGCCAGGTTTAATGTCTGCCAGCGACGCCTTGGGCTTACCTGGTTTGACCACTTTCACGGTCGGGCTCAGTCGCAGCAGCACGTCGCCGACATTGATATGTCTCCTTTGCATCTCCAGTACCTCACCCTGCAGGGCGTAACCGGCACCGCCGCCTTCGTTGGTGGTTGCCTGCCCCGCCAAGGGGGCAAGTAAGAGGCTAATCGCGAGCAGTCGGACTGCCAGGCGGGTTAAATTTTTCATTGCAATAACTCCTGCCACGAGAAGCGGCCAGTTGGAATATCCTTGAGCTTCCTCACCTTGGTGGGTTTTGCTCCGGTGTAAGCGATATCGTCTACGAATACCGGGTTCGGCGCCAGGCCTTCCGACTTTCTCGCCGCCATGACACCAACCGTGGCACCATTTTTAACACGATCATTATCGTCGATAACGCCATTGCCATCGGTGTCGATTTCCGGTGCATCGGGTGAACTGCCGTTTACCATATCGACCGAGAAGAAGTAGTTGAAGCCACCTTCACCACAGGGATCGGGGTTGGGGATGAAGGTGGTGAAGAACACGATACCAGCGCGCAGTACCGGCTTGAAGATCAGCTTTTCGCCGGGTTCATCGATCTCGAAATACCAGCCGTAGTCACCGCCCTGGTAATCGACGGTATTATCGCTCAGCACGCGCACCGGGTTGCCGTCGGCATCGGAAAAACCATTCAGGTAATTCTGTTTGACCAGGTCAGCGGTAGCGGTACTCAGGGGATAGCGGGTGGGATCATCGTCAGCCTTGTCCCAGATACCGAAGAAATAGTTGAGCGAGGGGTCGCTCTTGTCGGCGTTGGTCAGGTACTGCCCGGTACCGAAGTACACCATGACGTTCGGATCGTTGGTACCATCGTCGGAAATGGTCGGATGTTTCGCCAGTACCGGTGCGGTCGTAATCGGCTGACCGCCAGGGGTCGTCATCAAGGGTTCGTTGTTAACGATGCCCCAGGAGCTGGCGGTATCGCTGCTCAGGTCGAAAGCCCACATGTTGCCGTAGAGATCGCCGGCGTAGACGCGATCGACCGTGCCGTTGCCGTCGAGATCGGCGATCTGCGGGGTAGACAGGCCGTTACGATCGCCGGGGGTGCCGATACCG
>CAMYML010000134.1 GCA_947259305.1 uncultured Gammaproteobacteria bacterium
AAAATATTGATTTTTAATGCATTTATTGTATACGGCTGGCTGTGCGATTACAGCCCTGTTTTGAATTCAAATGAATGATTAAAAACCTGGAAATATGATATCGGGAAGGCAGACTTATCGTTCGCGGTGAGGGGTTCAACGCCAGTTGAACAGTCTTTGAACGTCCGGGAAAGCCCGCATCAGGTTGTGAACAATTGACATCCCAACCTCGACTCGCCGAAGCCGAGTTGATTCAGCCGCCAGTCATCGACATGAAGCGTACCACCTGGTTGGGTTTCTGATTGAATTCATGCCGTTCGGGTTTTTTCGCAATCGCATCGACGATCGTCTGTTTTAATGCTTCATCGGATATGCCGGCACGCAGCAGGGTTCTTAATTCCACCTTGTCCTCCTGGCCGAGACAGAGATACAGGGTCCCGTCAACCGATATCCTGACCCGATTGCAGGTTTCGCAAAAATGTTGCGAGATCGGTGTGATAAAACCGATCTGAAAGTCGGTGCCATTGATGCGGTAATAGCGTGCGGGTCCGCCGCCGGTCATCAAACCGGGAACCAGATCGTAGTGTCGATCCAGTCCCTGCTTGACCTTTTTCAGACTAAGGTATTGTTCGCTGCCATTTTGTCCCGGCAAACCCATTGGCATCGTTTCAATGAAGCGCAGCGTAAAATCGTGCCGCATGCAATATTCCATCACCCGTTGATGTTCATCGACGGGGGCGTCCTTCATCACCACCATATTGATTTTGATCGGGTTAAAACCCACTTCGCGGGCCTTTTGCAAACCTTGCATTACTGCATCGAGCTTGCCACCGCCGGTGATTTCTGCATAGCGGCATTGATCCAGTGTGTCCAGGCTGACATTGATGCGACGAATTCCGGCAGCGTACAAGGCTTCCGCCTGGCCTTCCAACAGGGTGGCGTTGGTCGACAGCGATAAATCGTCGATCCCGGGCAGACTGGATAGCCTGGCGCTCAATTGCGCCAGATTTTTCCGTACAAGCGGCTCACCGCCGGTCAATCGAATCCGATGCACACCGAGTTCGCCAAACGCCCTGATGACTCGCTCGATTTCATCGTAACTCAGTCTGTTGGCCGGGTTTTCAAAGGATTTGAAGCCTTTGGGAAGGCAATAAAAACAGCGCAGATTACATTTATCGGTCACCGAAAGCCTGACATATTCAATCTGGCGGCCAAATGGGTCGATCAATTTCTGATCTAACTGTCGGTTATCAGGTTTCATGGATACCGACTTTTGTGCCGATTCGACATTGGTTTTCCGGGCATCGCTCATTACTTTACTCCAGTTCGTTATCTAAGTTGATAATAGTGTTCAGACTTTTTCTACCCTGAGCACGGTATCCATGTGATTACACATCAATGGCAGGAACACCTTCTTGGTATTCAGGAAGGTCCCCATGGTCACCTCCTGGATGACTGCCCTGAAGCGGCCAAGCGATACGTTGTTTTCCGCTTTACCGACACCGCCGAGGAACTTACGCCGGCTCAATTGTGATGTTTTGTCTTTACTCATTACATTCTCTTCCGTTGATTTCTATCTATCGCTTTAGTTAGTCGTCCCTGCCGTTTCGAGCATTTCAATGCTGTCTTCAAAGTAACCGAAGGCGCCATCGAGAATCGAGATCGCATACTTCTTGTTGTGCACGCCATTACCGACGCGTACCACGTCGAGCATCTCGACGCCTCCGGCGATCATTTCCTCCGCTTCGCTTATCTGTTCCTGGTTCAGGCTGTTTCTCAATTCCGCCAGAAGCCCGCGGGCCTCGGCCTCGACCTCTTCTACATCCGCCACTTCTTCCTCGAGCGATTGTTCCCAGTCGCGCAACATTTTCTTGTGTTGCTCGGTATGGCAGGCGGCGCAGGTATCGCCGGAGGCAGTACGCACGTCATGCCCGTTATTCACTGTCTTTTTCAGATGACAGCCCATGCAATTGGTGTTGACTTCGTACATCAGGTGAGGCGTGCCGGAGATTTCGCCGTTCAGCGGCGTGCCGGCGAGCAACAGTTTCTGGTACTTGTGCTGGTCGACATGGCACAGCTCGCAATCCTGGCGCACGAAGTCGAGATGATCGGTTCGATTCCGATGTTCGATCACACTGTGACAATCGAAACAGTCGGCCTTGGCTGGCACGTGGCTATCGTGCATTAAATCCCGGTCGCCGGCGGTGGCCAGTAGTGTCTGACTGCGGTTGTGGCAGGTCAGGCAACCGTTAGACACGACATTGCCGGTATTGATCTCGCCACCACCGGCGACCACCTCAAAATGGCAACTCTCGCAGGCCACCCCGGCATCCTGAATGGTCTGGTGGGTAATCGGTTTTTTGGTGGTGCTGTCATCGCCGATTTCCAACTGGCTTTGCAGCGACCGGGTCGGGATGCTGTGACAGATTTCGCAGCGCGATGCGCCCTGGTTAAAATCGATGGCCGGCCGGTTGGCAAAGCTGATTTTCATGTCATCTCCGCCACTCATGACGGCCCTGGCCAGGGTCGGTTTTTTCAGCTTCAAGTGGCACAGGTAGCAAATGTCCTGGGGCACCTCGAAATGCTTGTCCCTGGTCACCTTGAAGTGGCAGGTATCGCAGGTAATCCGGTGCCCGTCGAGGGCCTCGTCGCCAAAATGAGGCTCATGCTTAAAGCGAATCTTGTCGCTGTATTGCATTTCCACCGGGGCCAGCCTGGCGCGGTCGTGGCAGCCGGACTGCAGACAGGCGCCGTCCTTGACCACCGGTCGAATCGGCAGCGGAGCCTCCGGATCATAGAGATAGGCGGCGAGATGACGCAGACCTTCGTACTTGGCTTTCATCGAATACTTTTCACCCGGCAGGAAATGGCAGTCTATGCAGTCAGCCTGCATGCCATCCGGATTATTGCTGGCGTAGTGATAGTCGGACTGCCACGCTTCGTATTGCTCGGTCATGGTGTGACAACTGCCTCCACAAAAAGAGGACTGCGCGGTGTAATACTCGACACCGCCCCAGCCTGCCAACAGAAAAACGATACCCCCGACAAAAAATAATCCCGTTAATCGCCAGAAATTGTTAAGGTTCATGATTTGCTTTTGCTCCTTCCAATCTGGTGCAATAATCCGATAACTATTTCTTCAATCAAGATCAGGGCCGCAATAGCCGTGCCACGTTCACTTCTGCTTGAATTAACAGGGGATAAAAACAAGACTGCGGGGAAAACTTGATAAATTGTTACCCGTTGGTAACCTTCAGGGGAAAACCGTACCTTTTTCAGTTAACTCAGTAAATTCAAATACTTAGAATGCGCGCCCGGAAATTCGGTTACCGAAAGGTAACAAGCCCCGGATTGGAGAGAATATAAATTGAAACAGCACTTCACTATTTTCAGAGAAAGGAGTAAAAATTGGTTTAACGATCTGTACGAAACGGCATTTTCAAGATTGGAGACAACAAAACCGTATCGATTTTTTACTTTGCAAGGAGTTCCAGGTCGATGCCGCACAGGTATTTGTGGCGACATGACTTGAACAATCCTTGAGGACAACTTTCGAGGAACAACCGTGCGCCTGATCTATTTATTACTGATTGTCTGCTTCAGCTCGGCAGTTACCGCTAATACAGAGCCACCCATCCGCTTCGGTTTGACGGCTGTGGTCATGACTGAAAATACCAGGTTCCTGGACGACTGGAGCCAGTATCTTGAACAAAAAATGGGCCGCAAGGTCGAATTCGTGCTCCGAAGGTCGTACCGGGACGTCATGGACCTGCTCGACTCGGGCGGAATCGAATTTGCCTGGATCTGCGGTTACCCTTATGTGCAAACCAGAAAGCCCGAATCTCTGCGACTCATGACGGTTCCCATATACCGCGGGAGTCCAAGTTATTACTCGTATATTATCGTTCATCACAGAAGCCCCTATAAACGTTTCAGCGACCTCAATGGAAAGGTGTTTGCTTTTTCCGACCCGGATTCAAATTCCGGATTTCTCTATCCGCTATCGGTGATAACGAGGAATGGCGATAAACCCGAAGCCTTTTTTCGCGAGACCTTTTTCACCTTCAACCATGCCGAGACGATACAGGCTATTGCCGAGCAGGTGGCAGATGGCGGGGCGGTAGACTCGTACATATGGGAGTACCTTGCCGCTTTCAAACCGGAAGTGACCGCGAAAACTCGAATAATAAAAAGGTCCCCCAAATTTGGCTTTCCACCTCTCGTTTCCCGTTTAGGCGTAGCGGAAACTACGGTCGAATTGATGAAAGACACGCTCGAGAACATGGACCAGGATGCAACCGGAAAAGCGCTGCTTGCGAAATTAAAACTGGATGGCTTTGGTAATTATTCGGATTCTCTCTATAACGAGATCCGCGGGATGGCAAACAAGATCCAAACGACGACTTCGAATTTGTTCACGGTTACCAACTGACTTTCCATAGTATAAATGCCGATAACTAACCCAAGATCCTGGCCATTGGCGATAAAGCTATCGCTGACGATTATCGTCGTTGTCGCGGCTGTCGGATTCATGATCGGTGCGGTAATGGTGGCACGGGACTGGAGCCGCTTTCATGACGAACTGGGTGAAAAGGCCCTGCGGCTATCTGAATACGTTGCGATTAACGCGCCCAGGGCAATGCAGCGCAAAAACTATTGGTCGCTCTATTTAAGCCTGAAGAATATCGCCGCCAGAAGAGCGGGGGCAGCAGCGAAACATGAAATCATTACCGCAATGATACTCGATGCAAACGGTCTCGTTCAGGCGCACCTCAATCCCGCCGGAAATCCCCTGGGCATTGCTTTTTCACCCAGTAGCCAGATTGAGCAGGACCTCTTCGAGCAAGCCATGAGTGCGAGGAATCCCATCGTATTGAGCAGCGGTGGTTTTTCGAAACAAGATTTTCTGGAGGGTGTTGTCCCGCTGTTTTCCGATCAAAAATATATGGGCGTGGTCAGGGTCCGGCTATCAGTCGCCCCGTTATATGACGAGGCTATAAGATCCGCGCTCATCGTGCTCGGCCTGGTATTTTGTTTCGTCATTATCGGCAGTGCGGTGGGCGTCCTCGCTTCCAGGCGTATGGTTAGGCCGCTTACGGCCGTCACCCAGGGGCTGGAAGCGGTCGGCCGCGGCGAAATGACCGATTTTGCGCCGGTACCAATAAAGGACAGTGATGAAATCGGCCGCCTCGGCGTCACCTTCAACCAGATCATGTCGGAACTGGCGGAGAAAAAGATGCTCGAAGAAGAGATCGCGATGAGTGAAAAACTGGTCGCACTGGGTCGCATCACGGCCGGTGTCGCACACGAGATCAACAACCCCCTGGGCGGGCTGCTGAATTGCATCGACACCTTGCAAAGGCATCCCGACGATCGACAGCTGGTCGACCGTTACCTGCCCGTTATCGAACAGGGCCTGCACCGGATCAAGGACATCGTTCAAAACCTGCTGGTCGGGCTCAAGATCGAAGAGAACGATCAGAAAATTAACATCGAGCACATCGATAATCTACGCGACCTGATTACCGCGGATATCGGGGAGAGGAATATTGCGGTAGTATGGAACAACCGGGTTAACAAGGAGGTTTATGTTCCCGTCAAACTCGAACAAATCATATACAATCTTCTGAAAAATGCACTGGAAGTACTCCCCAAAAGCGGCAGGATTATATTCGACATGTATGAAGAAGGGGAATTCCTGATCTTCGAAGTTGGCGATAGCGGTCCCGGCATTCCCTCCAACATCCGCAACCAACTGTTCGACCCGTTTTTTACCACCAAAACCAACGGCACCGGATTGGGGCTCTGGGTGGTGTATCGCCTGGTCGAAAGCATGCAGGGAATCATCGAGGTCGAGAGCGAGCAGGGAGAGGGAACCATCTTCCATGTCTCGGTTCCGGTGATCAGGGTAAAGGCGGCCTGATGCAGGACGAGCAAGATCAGGCAATAACAGCGGTCGATTTCAGTGACTACCGCGTGCTGATTGTCGAGGACGATGAAATCATGCGCATGTCGCTCGAAGACCGGCTGCATCTCGATGGGATTAATGTCTGCGCCGTCGGCGACACCAGCTGCGCCAGAAACGAACTCGAAATAGGGGACATCGATCTCGTGGTCAGCGATATTCGCCTGCCGGACGGCACCGGGCTCGAACTCTTTTCCGATATATCGACCCACTACCCCGGCATCCCGGTGATTCTGATGACGGCCTACGGCGATGTATCGGACGCGGTCGCCCTGATGAAAGGCGGAGCCCTCGATTATCTGACCAAGCCTTTCGATATCAGCGATTTCGTAGCCAAGGTTGGGCGACATTTATCTCGCATCGCCGACACTCGTATAACCCTTGGTCAAGCGGGTGATAACGAAAGCTTCAAACCCGGCAGCGGTCGCCTGGGTAAAAGTCCGGCTATGCGTAAACTCGAGCGGCTGGTCGCGCGCCTGAGTGGAAGCGACAGCTCTATATTGATCACCGGGGAGTCCGGCGTCGGTAAAGAAGTAGTCGCGACGCTGGTGCACAATAATAGCCCGCGTGCCGGTAAACCCATGATCAAGGTGAATTGCGCCGCGCTTTCGCCCAGCCTGATCGAGAGCGAACTTTTCGGTCATGAGAAAGGCGCTTTCACTGGCGCCACCCAGCAGCACATAGGCAGGTTCGAACAGGCCCAGGGAGGGACAATCTTTCTCGATGAAATCGCCGAAGTGTCGCCCGACATACAGGTCAAGCTGCTGCGTGTCCTGCAGGAACGCGAATTCGAGCGTGTCGGCGGGGTCGAACCGATCCCGCTCGACGTCAGGATTATCACCGCAACCCAGGTTGCGCTGGAAGAGTCCCTGAAGAATCAGGAATTCAGGACAGATCTCTACTGGCGCCTCAATGTCATTCATATCGATATTCCACCCTTGCATAAGCGGCCCGAGGACATTACTTATCTGGCCCGATTGTTTGTAAGCGAGTTGGCGGCACAAGCCGGAAGCCATGTTCAAGGGCTTTCAAAACAGGCCGAGTTACAGCTTCAAGCGATGCAGTTTCCGGGGAACGTCCGCGAACTCAAGAATATTATCGAGCGGGCCGTCGCCTTGTGCGATGCGCCGTGGATCGGCGCCAGCGACCTGCTGGGCGAAGATGTCGAGGATGCCGACAGCAGCGCAACCACGCTCAAACAGACCATCGAAGAAGCCGAACGTCAGGCGATCAGCAGCGCGCTGGCCGAAAACGATGGCAAGATCAGCCAGGCCGCGGACTATCTTGGCATCTCGCGTAAAAATCTCTGGGAAAAGATGAAACGTTACGGCATCGAAAGATAAACCGCCTTCAGCCAGGCTTCACTGGCCAGTCCTGGATGCTGACATCCGTAAAATCGGCAATCCGTTAGCTATGCTTCAATACGAACAGTGCTGCAAGAGCGCAGTCCGAGAGGCGTAGATTGTTTTAGTGTCCGGCAAAACTTTATTGGAATAAAAACCTGAAAATCCTGTTGATATCCATTACCTCCCTGCCCCTATTGGCGGTTATTTCGTTTTCAACCAGTCTTGTGTTGACTGCGCCGAGCTGGTGTAATGCGGGGAGCTCATGCTTCCACGGAGTGCCGTAGTGATCACAGCTGTGGCGGTACTCAGCGGTGCTTCTGCCTTTAAGTACGTATTCTGTTTGTTGGTCAATCCAATGGTCCTATCGAGATTTGATGTTTCCCAATATTCCAACTAAATATCAATACCTGCTAGCGCTTACGATGCTGCTCGTCTCCACACCGATCCTGGCTTGCGGCTGGTGGGGAGATGGGGAGCAAAGCTCCGAAAACGCCAGCATTGTCAGACTCCCCGATTATCCGAAATTGAATTCTCAACAACTGGCCGATGCAGATCATCTCGCCAGCCTGGGCAACCAGTATCGATCCACCGGGGACGCGCATCACAGTTACTCCCGGGCCGTACATTTTTATGAACTGGCCGCCGAACTGGACCACACGGGTGCGCAGTACAATCTTGGATTGATGTATGAGATGGGGTTAGGCGTGATTGTTGATCGCAACAGGGCAGCCGGTTGGTACAAGCTGGCGGCTGAAAAGGGCAACGTGCATGCACAGCATCATCTTGGTGAATTATTTATTTCCGGAAACGGAGTAGACCGCGATCTCGAACGTGGCCTTAATTGGTTGCTTTTGGCTGCAAGATCCGGGCACGCCGACCTGTTTGGACGACTCGCTTCACTTTACTGGGAGAGGCAACCAGTTGAGGATTACCGCCTGCAGACCTCCTTGTGGGCCACACTGGCCGTAGAAAACGGAGATCAGTCCGCAGGTATACTCCTCTCCGATTCACGTCACACACTCACTGTGGCGGAGCGTTCGCAACTTGAAAATCTTTTGATTGATTTGAAACAGGCCTGGTGATTAACCCGATTACCTTTTCATGGCTGCCCGCAACACAAGACAACTGGTCTGATCTGGTCAGCGTATTCGGTGAGCGTGGCGGAAGAGGGGGTTGCTGGTGCATGCGCTGGCGCATGCCGCGAGAGCAGTTTGAGAAGCAAAAAGGGGAGCGAAACAGGCGCACGCTTGAGTCTGGAATTGCACTTGGCAAGATCAAGGGTGTTGTCGGTTATGTTAATGGCGCGCCAGCGGCGTGGTGCTCGCTCGGCCCACGCAGCGAGTTTACAGAACTTGGCGAATCCGACCTGTTGGCCCCTGTTGATGATAAGCCCGTCTGGTCGATCAGCTGCCTGTTTGTAGCCAGGTCATTCCGACGCCAGGGCATCAATGATTTGTTGCTCGCTGCTGTAGTCGAGTACGCCGGGCAACAAGGTGCCAAGATAGTCGAAGGATATCCTTTGTCCCCTGGTAGCCCGAAGGTTCCTGTGGCTGCTGCCTGGACAGGTTTCGAGACAGTATTTATCCGCGGTGATTTTGTTGAGGTTGCGCGCAGGGTTCCCATGCGGCCAATTTATCGACGGGAAATCTAGATGGTGAGTGTAAGCAAAAACTAGCTTCTCGGCCCTATTTTTCAGGATCTTGAATTTCCAGTTTGTTCAGTTTTCCCCAAAGGCTTTCTGGCGCATCATCGCCACCACTATCCGGAATTTGTTGACCACTACACAGGAAGCAGAGTTGGCCCCGGGTAGTTTTTGCAAAGATCTCTACTATCGCCTCAATATTATGCTAACTCAGGTCGATCGCGACTGCGGCGGATCCGACAATAATAAGCGACAACGTTAAAAGGCGCATAACGAGTATGCGCCTTTAATACTTTCCTTAATCGTCAAAATTACCGTTTTATGTGGCGTTAGCGCTAACTCCTGCACCCACCAGCCACCAGCTCTGGCTCGGCAACAGGCATTGGCGGATCAGTCGGCGTACTGACGCCCATTAAGCG
>CAMYML010000135.1 GCA_947259305.1 uncultured Gammaproteobacteria bacterium
GGATGACCGGATCGGCTCGGGCTTCAGTTTTGCCGACGACCTGGGCGGCGACACTCGCGTTACGATCCCCAGGATCGATATCTACTATCGCTATAATCAACGGCATCGGATCGATTTCACCCATTTCAAGATTGAACGCAATGGCCGCCAGCTGCTCAAGATTGATATCGAAGTGGAAGATCAGACTTACGACATCGGCGAAACCGTGGTATCCGACATTAGCTATGAGCTGCTCAAGGTCGGTTACGCTTATTCGTTTTATCATTCCGAGGTGGTGGAACTCAGCTTTACCGCTGGACTTAACATAACGAGCTACGAGTTCAAATTTGAACTCGCCGACGGCTCACAGGCCGATTCATCCAAAGCCAACGCACCGCTGCCGATGCTCGGCTTGAGAATGTCCTATGCGATCAACCCGAGATGGTCGATTCACTACCTTTCTGAATCCTTCTTTATCGAGCCAGGAGATGAGCTCAAAGGCTCTTTTCTGACTTACGAGCTGGACTTGCAGTACAAAATTGGTAAAAGTTTCATTCTCGGTGTCGGCGTTACCCGGCTCGGCATCGACCTGACCGCGAATGACGACGAATGGCGGGGCCGGATTTCCGACAGCCATCGCGGCCTGTCGCTTTTTGTCAGTTATTACCTGTAACCGGGCCGTATCATGCCACTGCAGCGCAGGCTGAATGGCACTTACTGGGAGCGTGACGCCAATATCGAGCCATTCGAGAGTAAGCTAGGCGATTAAGGGATTAAGGTGACAGTCACCTTAATTCAAGACTCTCATGCGGTATGACGTATTGCGTTATATAACGTATTGCGTTATAGTTCTGCAATGATCAGGTCATTTAAAGGAAGAAATGCCGAATCTGTTTTCACAGGCAAGCGTGTTCGTGGACTCTCGGCCGATATCCAGCAGCGCGCGCGGCGCAAACTCAGGATGCTCGATGCCGCACTGGATTTGCAGGATTTACGCACGCCACCATCAAATAGGCTTGAGAAGTTGAAAGGTGAACGCAACGTTCAATATAGTATTCGCATTAACAGTCAATGGAGAATATGTTTTTCTTGGCAAGGCGGTAGCGCCACAGGGGTTGAAATCGTTGATTATCATTAGAGGTACAGCATGTTAGCTAATATTCATCCGGGCGAAATTCTGCTGGAGGAATTTTTACAGGAGTATGGGATAAGCCAGAATCGGCTGGGCCGTGAGATCGGCATGTCTCCGCGAGCCGTCAATGAAATTGTTCATGGCAAACGCTCCATAACCGCAAATTCAGCACTGCGTATCGCCAAGTTTTTTGGTACCTCACCAGAATTCTGGCTGAACCTTCAAACCAGCTATGACCTCGAGGAAGCGGCTAAAACTATTGACCTCAAGCGTATCAAGAGTATCGAGGCCGTATAAAATTATATAAAATTAAAGGAATTAAAGTGACAGTTACCTTAATTCACTGGCCTTGGCCCCGGCTTTCTTTTCCTTAGGCGCCGCCCGGTCAACGCTTCAACCTGGAGCAGAAAGTTGTCTTCGCCCATGGGCCGGCCAGTACGGGTGTGTTTTCGTAATTCACCATCAAAATCGGAATAACCCGATAAATAAGCGGGCCAATCGTTGACCCGCTCGTGCAGAGGTTCCACTTTTACCAGGCCATCATCTTTCCCGGAAACATGCGCCCTGGCGCTGGACCATTCCCAGTCCTGGGCTTTATCGCACAGCTTCGCTCGAACCGGGTTGAGTTCAACATAGCGAACAGCCTGCAGCAAATGATTTTCATCCATGACTGTCGAGTAAAATCTTTCCTGCCAGAAGTGGCCTTTCCATCGCATTCGCTTGTTAACGGCTAGTGCATATTTATGGTGGATGGGTGCAAGGTATTTACTTAGTCCGTCTTCGGCATTCGGTACCAGTATCATATGAACATGATTGGGCATCAGGCAATACGCCCATACCTCCACCAATGCATTTTCTCTCGCCTCCAAAGCCAGCCTCAGGTAGTACTGGTAGTCCTGCTTCGAAAAGAAAGTTTGCTGACGCCTGTTACCACGTTGAGTGATGTGGTGAGGATAATTGGGCACCACGACCCGGGCGATCCTTGCCATAGTCGATTACTCCGTTTAATTTTTCATGTATTACCGATTCGCCCCTCGAAACTTACCACAGTGCAGATTTCGGAGCCAATTAAGGTAACTGTCACCTTAATCGTCACCTTAATCACCTTAATTAGAGTTCCGTCAGCAGGGCCTGATTAGTCGGGGATCGATCATTCGGCTCCGAACACAGCGGCCCATTCGTCGGCGGTGATCGACTGCTTGAGTTCTTCGCGCAGCTTGATACTGCGCTGTTGCGAAACGTACCACTCAAGGTTGAGCGCCTCGAGCGTGCGCAAGATTTTTCCAGAGCCGGCGTCATGGTCGAGGTAGAGGTCACGCAGGCTGTCGCCCGAGTCGATAAATATCTCGTCGAAATTTTCAACCTCGGTTTTGAGTTTATCGAGAACCTGCGTTGCCGTTGCGGCACGTGCGGGATCGTCAACCGCCAGCTCGACTCGCTCGCCGATCAAATCGACCTCGCCCGGGGTCACCATGTCGCCTCCCAGCAAACCGCCGCCGAGCAGGAACACCGTTAACATCGCGACAAGCATGTCAGACCTTTTCCTTTGCGCGCCCGAAAACCAGCTGGCGAGCCTTGAAATTATCGAGCTGGAACTCGGCGATGACTTTCCATTCGTCCGCGGTGGTGGTGGCTTTCATCTTCGTGATCAGGTCGATGAAGCGTAGCTGCTTCTGCGCACGGTCGCGGTTGTATTGATCGACCATCTCGATGATGATTTCGCGGCTGGCATCGTAGTCCGCATTGATCGCTCTCAATTCACGCCGGTACTGCCGCAGCATCTCAATCGTCTCTTCAATAAGACGATCGCGTTCATCGAGTAGACCGAACAGGCGCTCGGCGCGTGCCGGGTCGGTCACCGTCGCCTGGACCAGCGTGGTTTCGTCGGCGCGTAGCTGTGCGGGGTCGGGAGCCTGTTTCGCGCAGCCCACGGCGACGCCAATAGAAAACGCGAGTAGTAAACAGCCGAGGCCTTTAGAGTTAATAAAGACGTTCAAGATCGGGGGACCATGATTTGTTGAGATGTAATTTTGATCATATTTTATCAGTTCCCGGGCGTAAACCAGATTTTTGAAAGTTTCGCTGTAGCGCGTCACGATCCACAATGCATGAGGCATTATCGGTGTGCATTTCGCTTCAGCTGTAACGCATGCGCAGCGTCTACTAACACTTTCGTGATCGAATAGATCGATGCGCAAAAAAGCTCAAACTCCTTTAAATGTTTAGTGCTGGGCCATAGGCCCGATTTTTCGTCTAACTGACCAACCGAAACCTGGTAGTTTGCCAGGACCTGGATGTACTCGCGCCGTTGATCTTGCGGGATTACCAGCGGGGGCAAGCCCGCTTTTAACATTGGCAAATTGGCAATCAATCGGGCGATCCTGCCGTTGCCGTCCCAGAAAGGGTGGATATGAGCGATACCCATATGAATCCGGGCGTAGTATTGATGAGCATTGCCGAGGTTCAGGGTTTCGATATCGATACTGTTGACATAGTCAACCAGCTCTGACATGAGCCGGGGTACATTAACGGGTAATGCATATTCGATAAAGGCTTGTGTGCCTTCGTCGGTGATGGCGTAAGTACCGTTGGTTTCAAGTTTCCAGGCGCCGATTGGCTTATAAATATCGGTGATTTTTTCGGCTAGAATCGCCGTGTGCAAGTTGAAAATAAAGGCTGCGAATAAGGGCTCGCCTAATGCCTGGTAAATTAACTCAATCGCTCTGGCATGACCAATGACTTCCTGGTGATCCTTGAGCGGTTTACCGGAAATGGTCAGCCCCTCTTCGAGCACGAAATGCGTATCCCCGAGGGTTAGGGTGTTGCCTTCGATGGCTGTCGAGTTATGGGTCCAAAGATCCCGCAACTGCTTTAGTAACGATTGTCGCAGGTCGTTATCCAGCCGCGCTAAAAAGGTAAGAGAAGCAGTCGCATCAGCTTGCGCAATGCAATAACGATAACGCGTCGCGCGACCGCGCCCCGATTTTTCAATAATCCCTTGCTCAGCCCAGGCATTGAGCCAACGACGCAGCGACCGTGGTGGGATGGAACCGAGCCTGGCTGCCAGCATCGATATAGCAACGGGCTCGGCAGTCTGTTTAAGGACTGCCAATGCAGCAAGTTTTGTTGATTTATGTGCCATAAACACGCTGATTTATAATTTACCGGTCATTATATAACAATAATGTCCGGTATTGAGTCTTTTCTGGCCATTAGTGGACAATTGGTGTCACCTTGTAACTGCCGGGAAACTAAAGTGAATTAAAGTGACAGTTACCCTAATTCAAAACTTAATACCACAAAGGGATCGAGAGTATCGAATCGGTATAAACCGGAATTGCCGACAGTATTTTCGCCGGAATTCCGCCGGCGCGCGAAATTTCGCGAAAATATCCTAAACTAGTTTATGGCTATGAAAAACGTAACCCTGCCATCGGGAAACAGCATGCCGACCTTCGGGCTCGGCACCTGGCGCATGGGCGAGCATGCGGACCAGTTGCAGCACGAGGCGGACGTGATCCGCGCCGCGCTCGATATGGGCGTCAGGCTGATCGATACCGCCGAGATGTACGGCGAGGGCGGCGCCGAGGAAGTCATCGGCGAGGCGATTCGCGGGCGGCGCGACGGGCTCTTCCTGGTGAGCAAGTTTTACCCGCACAACGCCAGCCGCAACGGCGTTATCGAAGCCTGCGAACGCAGCCTGCGGCGGATGGGTTGCGACAACATCGATTTATACCTGTTGCACTGGCCCGGCAGCGTGCCGCTGTCGCAGACCTTCGAGGCTTTGCATGAATTGCAGGACCAGGGCAAGATCCGTGATTTCGGCGTCAGTAATTTCAATCTCTCCAACCTGCAGGATATTCCCGAAGCCGATCAGTCGAAGCTCGGCTGCAACCAGGTTTTTTACAACCTGGCGCACCGCGAGGTCGAGTGGGAAGTGTCCGCCTGGTGCCGCGAACGCGGCATTCCGGTGATGGCTTACTCGCCGCTGGATCAGGCCGGATCGCTGCTGGGCTCGCCTGTCGTCGCTGGTGTCGCCGAGAAGCATTCCGCCAGCGCGGCGCAGATTGCACTGGCGTGGTTGCTACATCAGCCTGGCACCGTCGTGATCCCGAAGTCGGCGCGCCCGGCGCGTATCCAGGAAAATCTCGACGCCGCCGCGATCGAGCTCGGCAGCGAAGATCTGGCCGTGCTCGACAGCGCCTTCCCCGCACCCGATCAGCCGGTGCGGCTGGGTATGCGTTAGCCAGCCTATTGAGTAAGCCCGATCTTCACCTGCTTCTGTCCCGGGCCTGTTTGCCGTGCTGCTGAGCTATTTTGCGTTGCCGGTGGTGTTTTCCGCCGCCGCGCTATGGATGCTGGTCGCGGCCGGCTTTTGCCGCTACATTCCGCGCCAGATGCGGTGACTCAGGTCAAGCCGGAGTCTAAATAAATGCCATCCCGCGGTCATGCCGGCGCCTGCGCGGCCCGCTCGAGGCGGCAGCTTGCACCAATTTGACCCTGGTTAACTCAAGGATCCCGGCATCCTGCCGATAGTGGGCTAAACTTAAGGCCTGAATTGCCCAGGTTATTATCATGAAAACTCCCGATACACCCGCCAACGAAAAGGAACGTCTGAAGGATTTACGTTCGCTCAATGTTCTCGATACCACGCCCGAAGAACGCTTCGACCGGCTCACACGCATGGCCAAGCGGGTTTTCGGCGTCGATATTGCGCTGGTCAGCCTGGTGGACGAAAACCGCCAGTGGTTCAAGTCCAAGGTGGGCCTCGATGCCTGCGAAACCGGGCGCGACATTTCGTTTTGCGGGCATGCGATTCTCGGTAACGAAATCTTTTTGATCGAAGATACGCTCAACGATGAACGCTTCCACGACAATCCACTGGTCACCGGCCCGCCGAACATACGCTTTTATGCCGGTGCCCCGTTGCGATACATGAACGGCAATAAACTCGGCACGCTATGCTTAATTGACCGTAAACCGCGTACGCTGGATGCGGAGGATATGGATATGCTGCGCGATCTGGCCGAGATGGCGGAGGGCGAATTGAACGCGATACAGTTGGCCACCATCGACGACCTGACCAAGATATCCAATCGGCGCGGGTTTGTTGCACTAGCGCAAAACAGCCTGAACCTGTGTGTACGCCAGAATGCACCGGCGTCGCTGGTGTTCCTCGATCTCGATAAATTCAAACCGATCAACGATAACTACGGGCATGCCGAAGGTGATCGCGTACTGGTTGCCTTTGCCGGCCTGATGCGCAAGACCTTTCGTGACTCGGACGTCTTCGCGCGTATCGGCGGTGACGAATTCGTGGTGCTGCTGACCAACACCGAAAAGCAACATGCCAGCGAAATCGTAGAGCGATTTCGCGGTCTCCTCGAAATCTTCAATGCGCAGATGGATCGCGGTTACGATATCGCGTTTTCCGATGGCATCGTCAGCGTCAAACCCGATAACGACTGCACGATCGACGACCTGTTGCGCGAGGCCGATGTGCTGATGTACGAGAAAAAACTCGACCAGATGCCGCGCATGGAGCTGATCAAGGAAGCCTGACAATCCCGCAGGCCGGATCCCGGCCTGAAACTGGCGCCCGCAAAAACCGATACTGTCGGAGTTACCCCGCGTAATGCTAGTATCCGTCTCAAGTGAAACTCTCCTGGGCGGCAGAAAATACTATGAATACCCATACCCGGCGGCGAAAGCTGCGCGCCATATTCAACGGCGATCGCTGTGTTCATCCCGGATCGGTTTACGATCCGATTTCAGCCAGAGTTGCCGAGGACCTGGGATTCGAGGCCGGCATGTTTGCAGGCTCCACTGCCTCTTTAACGGTGCTCGGCGCACCCGATATCATCGTTTTGACCCTGACCGAGTTTGCCGACCAGGCGCAGCGTATCTGCCGTGCCGGGGAACTGCCGTTGATCGTCGACGCCGATCATGGTTATGGCAATGCGCTCAACGTCAAACGTTGCGTCGAGGAACTGGAAACCGCCGGCGTGGCCTGCCTGACGATCGAGGATACGTCGCTGCCGAAGCGTTTCGGCGCTAAACGCACCGAGTTCCTGACGCTCGAAGAAGGGGTCGGCAAGATGAAGGCGGCGCTGGCCGGGCGCCAGGACCCGGACCTGATCGTACTCGGGCGCACCAGCGCGGTTGGTGTCAATGGAGTCGAAGACGGCATCCGGCGCGCGCGCGCCTATCTCGACGCCGGGGTCGACGGCATCATGTTCGTCGGCGTCAAGACCCGTCCGGAACTGGATGCGATCGCCGCCGAAATCGACGCGCCGATCATGCTCGGCGGCTCGGGCGCCGAACTGCAGGAGCGCGATTACCTGGCGCAGTGCGGGGTGCGTATCTCGCTGCAGGGCCACCAGCCGTTCATGGCCGCGGTGCAGGCGATGCACGATACGCTGAAGGCGCTGCGTGACGGCACGCCGCCAGCCGAACTCAAGGGCGTGGCGTCAGCCGAACTGATGAATCAGGTGACGCGGGACGAGCAGTACCAGGCCTGGCAGGACGAGTTTTTAACCTGATAGCCAGCCCCCTTTGCCTCTTCCTGTCATACCGCGGCTTCGACCGCGGTATCCAGCTTATCGGCGACTCTACCTGTACCCCTGGATCCCGCGGTCGAGCCGCGGGATGACAAAGTTGGGGTCGAGCCGCGGGATGACAAAGTTGGTGTCGAGTCGCGGGATGACAAATCAGGTAACCGTTGCAAGGTCCCCGCTTTCGCGGGGACGACGCCAATGACAGTCATCCCCGCGTAAGCGGGGATCTCGTGTCGGCGTTGCGGTGTAAAACGGGTTGTTGTAGCAAGATCCCCGCTTGCGCGGGGATGACCCTTAAAAGCTGGCTTCAGCTCTGGGCGAAGTAGTTTTGCATGAAGGTTTCGAAGGGGATGTCGTCGGCGGCTTCGATGGCATGCTGTTTTTCGATCGATTGCGCGGCCTCTGCCTTGAATGCTTTGAGTTTGTCGGCAGTGAGCGGCCGGTCGGCAAACCACTGCTGGTGCTCGCGCGACTTGCGCAGCGCGAAGTGGTAGAACTCTTCCTTGTTCTCGGCCATGTCGTCCAGCATGCGTGCCGACGGGGTCAGGTCGGGGTCGGCAATCTTGGCGCGCTGTTTTTGCAGCGCATCGCAATAGGAATGTACCTCGGCATCCTTGTCTAACAGGTCGCATCCGGCAGACATGCGGTCGAAAATTTCGTTGGCCCAGTCGCGCAGCAGTATCTCCTCACCGGCGCGGCGCAATTTCAACTGCGGGTCGCGCCCGCGTTCGGCGACCGCGTTGATATTGTGTTTGATCTCGGCCAGTTCGGCATCGGTGTAGGGATCGCTCGGCGACAGCAGGCTGAACAGTAAAAACGATTCCAGGAAGCGCATCTGCTCTTCACTGATGCCGAGCGGTTCGTAGGCGTTGACGTCGAGCGAGCGCAGTTCGATGTAGGCAACACCACGCCTGGCCAGCGCCAACGACGGCTTTTCCTCACCCTGCAGAATCTGTTTGGGGCGTACGCTCGAGTAATACTCGTTTTCGATTTGCAGGATGTTGGTGTTGAGCTGTTGCCATTCGCCGTTTGCGATCATTTCGATCTTTTCGTATTCGGGGTAGGGTGTCGAAATCGCGTGCGTCAGGCTATCGACGTAACCCTGCAGACTGTTGTAGTTGACCTTGATGCCGGCCTCGCCTTCCTTGTTGTTCTGGTAACCGATATCGCCCACGCGCAACGACGTGGCGTAGGGGGCGTAATAAGAAAACTTGTTCCATTTTTTCAACGAGGTCGGCGACGCGCCGAGGAACGAAGCGCAGATCGCCGGCGAGGCGCCGAACAAGTAGGGCACCAGCCAGCCGTTGCGCTGCAGGTTGCGCACCATGCCGATATAGGATTCAGACACGAAAGTCCTGTATTCGCGTTCATCGCCGAGTATCGACTGGTAAAGTTGCCAGAATTCATCCGGGTACGAGTAGTTGAAATGTACCCCGGCGATGGCCTGCATCCTGCGTCCGTAGCGGTGGCCGAGCCCGCGCCGGTAGGCGGTTTTCATCTTCGCCGCATTCGATGTGCCGTATTGCGCGATGGGGATACTGGCATCGCCCTCGACCACGCAGGGCATGCTCGTGGCCCACAGGATTTCATTATCGAGCTGGCTGTAGACGAAGCGCTGGGTATCGTCGAGAAACTGCAGGGTATCGCGGAAATGATTGAATGGCGGCGTCACCAGTTCTATCAGCGCCTCCGAGTAGTCGGTGGTGATGCTGGGGTGGGTCAGCGCGGATCCGAGGCTTTGCGGATGCGGGGTCTGGGCGATACTACCCTCGACCGCGACGCGCAGGCTTTCCTTTTCGAGACCGACCTTGCGGTCCTGCAATACTTTTCTGATATCGCTGGTCAGTAAATGCGCGACACGCTGTTCGATGATGGAGCTCAACTGGAATTCCCTGGGTTGTTGTGACCGTGATTGTGCCTAGGTCACAGGACGGATGCAAAAATATAAAAGCGGCCTGTACTAAGCGGCCTGCTCGCGTCGCAGTATGCCGCTCAGGCAACCGACGTTACCGGCGGCCTTGGTCAATTCGTCGGTTTGCGTGGTCAGGCATTCGATGCCCATGTCCTCGAACCAGGCCTGGACCTTCGGCAGGCCGCCCACCATCAGGATACGCCGCGGTCCCAGCGTAACGAAGTTGATGCCGCGGTAGCTTTCCGGATCGTCGGCGAAGGGGGGGAACCTGACCTCGTAGCCATGCTCCTGCAGTACCCTGACAGTGCGATGCGGCGTGCGCCGCGGCCAGCAGATCGCGAGATTGTGATCGACGATGCGCAGCAGGCTCATGAAATGCATGATACCGAACGGCGAATCCACCGCGATCAGGTCGATGCCGAGTTCCGCCAGCAGAGTTTCGATCTGTGCGATGGCGGCATCATTGGTACGCAGCCCGCGCCCAACCATCGCGGTTTTTTCGTCAATCCACATCAGGTCGGCGCCCTCGAAGGTGCTGGTGCCGGTCAGCGTTTTCAGGATTGGAATACCGAGGTCGGCGAGCTTGCGCGCGACCCAGCGTTCTTCCGCGGCGCGCACCGTCGAGGCCGGCCGCGCCAGGATCGCGCCCTGCGGCGTCATGACGAACAGGTCGGCGCAAAACATCAGGTTCGGCTGGCACGGCAATTCGGGTTCGACGAAATGCACCTCGACACCCTGCGAGCGGTAAACCTCGACCATGGCGTCGTGCTCATCCCGTGCTTTGGCTACATCGACCGGCGCCAGCATTTGCACGGCTTCGGGGTCGTCCCGGGCCGCGTTCAATTCTTCGCCGGGGCAGTGCAGCAACACCGATTTGAGCTCGCGCCATTCGGAATCGATGCCGCATCCGCCCCAGATTTCGCCCAGCTCCTGCTGATGCGTGGCCTGGCGTTGCGACCAGTTATCGCCGCCGTAAGCCGCGGTGCCGAAGGTACTGGGTGGTTTTTCTGCTGCGCTCATTGTCTAGCCGGCCTTTAATTGTGTCGTGATCAACTCAACCCAGAAATCCGCGCCGATACTGAGAATGTCGTCGTTAAAATCATAAGCAGGGTTGTGTAAACTGCAGCCGCCAATCCCTTCTTCGCCGTTTCCCAGCAGCAGGTACGCCCCCGGCCGGGCCTGCAACATATAGCCAAAATCCTCGGATGTCATCACCGGGCGGCTGTCGCCAACTACGTTTTCCGGGCCAACCACCTGGCGCGCCACCTGGGCCGCGATTTCGGCCTCCGCGGGCGTATTGATCGTCGGCACGAAATTGCGGCGGTAGCTGAAATCATAACTCGCGCCGTGCGCGGCGCAGATGCCGCTGACGATGCGCTCCATCGTGGTTTCGATATGCTCCTGAACCGCCGTGGTCAGCGAGCGGGTATCGCCCCTGAGCTTCACCTGTCCGGGTACGACGTTGACGGTGCCGTCGGTTTCGAATTCGGTGAACGAAACGACCGCGTGTTCCATCGGATCGAGCGTGCGCGCGACCAGCGATTGCATCGCGCTCACGATTTCGGCGCCGATGACGATCGCATCCTTGCCCAGGTGGGGCATCGCCGCATGACAGCCGACGCCGTTGATGGTGATTTCGAAGTTGTCTTCGGCGGCCATGATCGAGCCGGCGCGCACCGCGAACTTGCCGACCGCCAGCGACGGGAAGTTATGAAGCGCGTAAACCGCGTCGACCGGAAAACGTTCGAACAACCCGTCCTCGATCATCGCCCGCGCGCCGTCGCCATGCTCCTCGGCCGGCTGAAAAATAAACACCACGCTGCCGTCGAATTCACTCTCGGCGGCGAGATACTGCGCCGCGCCCAGCAGCATCGCGGTGTGACCGTCATGCCCGCAGGCGTGCATCTTGCCGTCGATTTGCGAGCGATGTGCGAAAGTATTCTGTTCGCTGATCTTGAGCGCATCCATGTCGGCGCGCAGGCCGATGGCGCGCTCGCTGTCGCCTTTTTTGAGCAGGCCGACGACGCCGGTGTTGCCGATCGAGGTATGCACCTCGAGCCCGAACTGGTTCAATAGTTCCGCTATCTTGCCTGCCGTGCGCTGCTCTTCGAAGGCCAGTTCGGGGTGGCGATGAATATCGTGTCGCCAGGCCTGCATCGTTGCATGGCTGGACTCGGTATAGGACGTTAGTTTACTCATAGTGTAAAGTGCCGTGACGAATGCGCATTATATAACCATGTTCAGCCAACATTTACAGCAACTCCGCGAAAAGCTTGCAGAATACGACATCGACGTCGCGATCATTACCGATGACGATTCGGTTTACTACTACAGCGGCTATTACGATTACCTGCACATGGAGTTTGGCCGACCGACGCTATTGATCGTCCCGTGCGCTGGCGAAAGCATGCTGATTACGCCGTCCATCGATCTGAACATGGCGCTCGGCAATGCCGAGGTTGATCGCGTCGAAGCCTGGAACGACGGCCTGGGCAATGAATGGCGCGAGCACATCCCGGCGCAGCTTAAAGGGGCTTCCAGGATTGCGCTCGAACCAGGGCAAATGCCGCCATTGGTGCGCGCCTATATCGATTCGCTGGTCGAGCCGGCTAGCCTTGCAGATATCACGCCAGTGGTAGCCGAGATGAGAATGATCAAGTCGCCGCGGGAATTGCAGTTGGCGCGGCACGCCGGCCAGGTCGCCAATGCGATGATGGACGCCGGTCGCGAAGCCATCGCCGCCGACGTTGCAGAGTACGAGGTTGCGCTGGCCACCTCGCGGGCCGGGACCCGGAAATCGGCCGAATTACTACGGCAGCACTACGGCGACAGCGAAATGTCGCCCAACACCCATTTCCTGCAAATCATGGCCTCGGGCGAAGATATCGTCAAAACTCACCACCGCGCCTCGAATCGCGTGATGGCGCATGGCGAACCGGTGTTCCTGTGCTTTTGCGGCATGACCAATTTTCACAAATTCAAACTCGGCTTCGATCGCACTTTCTGGATCGGCGAAATCCGCGACGATTCCCAACGGGAAATCTATCAAATTGCGCTCGACAGCCAGGCGGCGGCGCTGGCGGAGTTGCGCCCCGGTGTGCTCGCGCAAGAGGTACATGCCGCCTATGCCGAGGTCATTCGATCCGCGGGCTACGACTACCCGTTTCGCTGCGGCCGCGGCACCGGTTTCAGTTTTCTGGAAAAACCCCAGCTGGTGGCCGGCGACAAAACCCGGTTACAGCCGAACATGGTGCTGGCGGTGGATGGCTCGGTCAGCAGCGGCAGTTACCGGGCGCAGGTGGGCGACAGCTTTATCCTGACCGAGGATGGCTACGAGCCGATCACCGCGCACCCGAAATCGATCGAAGACGTGATCATTCACTGAGTCACTCCGGTCATTCGAATCGGTGTTCTTTTGCACGTTCAAGCTTTTGATTTACTGGTGTTATCATCATCGCCTGACCATTCAGGAGCGATATCGTGATTGTTAGAACGCTGGAAGATTTAATCGATACACCACGCGACGTACGTGGCCCGGTCTGGGCCAGTCGCCGATTTTTACTGGCCGAGGACGGCGTTGGTTTCACGTTGACCGAGACCACGACCGAGGCCGGGGCCGAGCAAATCCTGTGGTACAAACACCATGTCGAGGCGAACTACGTCATCGAAGGTCAGGGCGAAGTCGAAAACATGGCCACCGGCGAGATCTACCCGCTTGGCCCGGGCTCGATGTACGTACTCGATCGGCATGAAAAGCACCGCCTCAGGTCATTTACGCAAATGCGCCTGGTGTGCGTGTTCACACCCGCGCTGAGCGGTCGCGAAACCCACGACGCAGACGGCGCCTACGCACCGCCGGTTGAATGATCTGGCAGGCTTATCTGTCCGCAGGCGCGTCTGCGCGGCGCGTTGAGCGCGATTACCGCGGCCGTGGTCGGGGTGATTCTGAACCTTTCGATCTGGTTTGCATTGCACGTGTTTTTTGCCAGGATCGCGCTGCAGAAACACGGCTTGTTCGTGCTCTGGCGGCCCGAGATCGATTCGCTAGACTGGCGCGTCATCGTGCTGTCGCTGCTATCGGCGCTA